>JANLYY010000218.1:0-22220 GCA_031365885.1 Polaromonas sp.
GCTAACCTGAATACCGCCTGGAACGCTAAACTTCGTATTAGCCAAGAAAGGCCTTTATGCCGAACCCCTACATCACCCAAAACCCCTTGCTGATGAGCGGCACACCGTGCTTTGCTGGCACGCGTGTTCCGGTGAAATCGCTTTTTGACTATTTGGAAGCGGGCGACAGCCTGGATGAATTCCTGGAGCAGTTCCCTACGGTGACACATGAGATGGCTGTCAATGTTTTGGAAGCCAGTCGGCAGGCCTTGTTGGCGGCCTAACCCATGCGAATTCTGCTCGACGAATCTGTACCGCGGGCGCTAGGGTTTTTGATTCACGGGCATTTTGTACGCACAGCCCAGGCCGCAGGGTTTGCGGGCTTGCTCAACGGCGAATTGCTGGCAGCCATGAAAGCTGCCGGGTTTGATGTCCTGGTCACTTTTGATCAAAATCTGCCCTACCAACAGAATGTGCAATTGCCCGTTGCCGTCATTGTTTTAGTTGCTCCTAACAATCGCGTAGAAACAGCTGTGAAATTTGCACCGCTCATCCTGGACGGATTGATTGATTTAAGTGCGGGGAAACTGTTGCAGCTCAAGTTGCCTCGGTCTTAAATGGTTTTTTTTGGCATATAGCCGTAACGTTTCGGCCTTTAGAAAACTCACGCCGAAACTGCGTCGTATTTCTCAGCGTTTTCAACCGTCGGCTGCGCCCACCAGTACATCAGCAGAAAGTAGCCGATGCCGGTCAGCATGATGAGTTGCCACCAGCCGGTTTTGCCGATGTCGTGCAGGCGGCGGGTGCCCACTGCCAGACCTGGCAATAGCAGGGCCAGAACGACGACGCCGTTGAGCCAGTCACCGATCATCGACGCGCCCAGCGAGGCCAGCACCTGGAACAGAAAAAACCACCAAAACTCGGGGCGCGAGGCGCGGCCCGAAAAGTTGGCGTAGCTGGAAAGACAGGCGGCAATGGCTTGGCTGAAGGTCATGCGCAGGGTACTTTTTTAACGGTGTGGCAGTGAGAAGTTTCTGCCCAATGATACGCATGATCGGTCTGAATTGCTATTTAATTAATAGCTGCTTGCGCACGTTTTATAAGGGCTAGCGGTCTATTTATTATAAATTGTTTGCAAAAGACCGGCGCTGGAGCCGTCGAGCCCGGCGGCGTCGCCGGTTTCCAGTCGCGCTTGCATGTCTTTGGCCAGCACCTTGCCCAGCTCGACGCCCCACTGGTCAAAACTGTTGATGCCCCAGAGCGAACCACTGACAAAAATACGGTGCTCGTGCAGCGCAATCAGCGCGCCCAGGCTGGCGGGCGTCAACTCGTCGAGCAGGAAAAAAGTACTCGGGCGATTTCCGGGAAAGTTTTTGTGGCCCCCTTCATCTTCCTTGCCGATCATCAGCGCCTGCGCCTGAGCGAGCGCGTTGGCGAGCAACTGGGCGTGGTGGCCCGGCAGACTCTTCGCGGCTTTTTTGACCGCGACGAACTCCACCGGGACGACGGTGGTTCCCTGGTGCAGCATCTGGAAATACGCGTGCTGCCCGTTGGTGCCGGGCTCGCCCCACAGCACCGGTGAGGTGTCGAACGGCAGCACCTCGCCGTCCGCATCGACGCGCTTGCCGTTGCTTTCCATCTCCAGCTGCTGCAGGTAGGCGGGCAGGCGGCGCAGCGGGCTGCTGTAGGGCGCGATGCTGCGGCTGCCGAAGCCGTGGAAGTTGCGGTACCAGACATCAAGCAGGCCAAGGCGCATCGGCAGGTTCTGCGCCAGCGGCGCGGTGCGGAAATGTTCGTCCATCGCATGCGCGCCGGCCAGCAGGTCGCGGAAACCGGCTGCGCCAATCGCAATCGCCACTGGCAAGCCGATGGCCGACCAGAGCGAAAACCGGCCACCGACCCAGTCCCAGAAGCCGAAGGTGGTCTGGATGCCGAAGGCATTTGCCGCGGCGACGTTGGTCGTGAGCGCTGCAAAATGCCGGCTAGTGTCGGTGCCGCCCTGCGCTTCAAACCACGTTTTCGCCGAGTGCGCGTTGGTCATGGTCTCTGTCGTGGTGAAGGTTTTTGATGCGATCAAAAACAGCGTGCTCTGCCGTTTGCAACGCGCCAGCACGGCGGCCAGTTCCTGCCCATCGACGTTCGATACGAAATGCACGCGCTTGGCCGGCGTGGCGAATTCTGCCAATGCCAGCGTCACCATTTGCGGCCCCAAGTCCGAGCCGCCGATGCCGATGTTGACGACGTCGGTGATCGCAGCATCGGCACGCACCTGCTCGGCATAGGCGAGCATGGCGCGGCGCGTATCTTCGATCTGGCACAATTCGTTTGCTATGTTTTTAGTAGCTGCTTGCGCAGGTTTTGCGTGGGCTTGAGCCGGTTTTCTTAACAGGAAATGCATCACGGCACGGTTTTCAGTGCGGTTGATGGCCTCACCGGCAAACATGTCGTCGCGGTGTTGCTCGACACCGCATTGCCGCGCCAGCGCTAGCAGCAAGTCCTGCACACCAGAGTCGATCAGGTTTTTTGACAGATCGGCAAACACGTGAGGCGCCTGCTGGCTGAAGCTGGCAAATCGCTGCGGGTCTGCGGCGAATGCGGTTCGCAGATCGAAATCTTTACCCTGTTGATCGAAGCTGCGCTGCAGCTGCGCCCAGGCAGGCGTGCGGTCGCAGCGTACCCGGCCACCCTTCATGGTCATGGTGGTAGTCATGCCGCCCCCATCAATTGCTCCAGCTTCACGGCATCCGCTGCGAAGGTGCGTATGCCTTCGGCCAGCTTCTCGGTCGCCATGGCGTCATGGTTCAGCGCGTAGCGAAAACCTGCCTCGTCGAAGTTCACGGCCGACAGGTCAAGCGCCTTCGCTGCAACGGCGTCCAGCGCACGCGGCAGCGGCGCGTTGCTGGCTGCCAGCGCGGCCAGCAGTTCGGGGCTGATGGTCAGCAAATCACAGCCAGCCAGCGCGGTGATCTGGCCGACGTTGCGAAAACTTGCGCCCATGATTTCGGTGGAAATTTCGAAGTGCTTGTAGTGATTGAAGATTTCCCGCACCGACTGCACGCCTGGGTCATTCGCGCCGGCTTTGTCGGCTTCAACCCAGGCTGTTCCTGCCGATTTTTTATACCAGTCGTAAATGCGGCCAACGAAGGGAGAGATCAGCTGCACATGGGCTTCGCCGCAGGCCACTGCCTGGCAAAACGAAAACAACAGCGTCAGGTTGGTGTGAATGCCGCGCTGCTCGAGTTTTTCAGCCGCCTTGATGCCTTCCCAGGTCGCGGCAACCTTGATCAGCACACGATCAATGTGAATGCCTTCGGCCTGGTACAGCTCGATGATGCGTTCGCCGCGTGTCAGGGTGGCGTTGGTGTCAAAGCTCAGGCGCGCATCAACTTCGGTGGAGACCCGGCCCGGAATCAGCGACAAAATTTCGCAGCCGAAACGCACCAGCAGGCGGTCCATCGTCTCGTCCAGTGCGCGGCCCTTGAAGCGCGCCATGGTGCTTGCCAGCAGCGGCTGGTAGTCGGCTTTTTGCACCGCCTTCAAGATCAGCGACGGGTTGGTGGTGGCGTCTTGCGGCTTGAACTGCGCCAGCTGTTTGAAGTCGCCCGTGTCGGCCACCACGGTGGTGAATTTTTTCAGGGCATCGAGTTGGTTCAAGGCTTGGTTCATGGCGAAAAGTGTAGGTCAGATGCCTCTGGCTACCTGTAGGAAAGGCCCGTCGTTGAGTTACCATTATTGCCACACCACCTGAAACTAAGTTACCAACCAGTTTTAGTGTCACCAGCCCACAACCCCTCAATAAGTGCTCTTCCCATGTCCTTTGACCTCGTACTTTTCGGCGGCACCGGCGACCTGGTGTGGCGCAAAATCATGCCGGCGCTGTTTCAGGCTTTTCGGCACGGTTCGCTGCCCGCAGGCGGCCGCATCATCGGCGTTGCGCGCGACCATCATTCGGACGACGAGTACCGGGCGCTTATCAAATCGCGCTTTGACCAGGTCGAATTAGCCAAGCGACCGAGTGACGAAGAGTTCTCGCGTTTTGCCGCGCTGCTGAGCTATCTGCGCATGGACTTGTCCAACCCGGCCGACTACGCCGCGCTGGCCAACAAGCTCGGCCAGCGCCCCGCCGACGTGGTGGTGATGTATGTGGCCACCGCGCCCAGCCTGTTCACCACCGTGTGCGAGCAGATCGCTGCGGCCGGGCTGAACGGCCCGCGCACCCGCGTGGTGCTGGAAAAACCACTGGGCCATGACCTGGCGTCGAATCGCGCCATCAACCAGACCGTGCGCAGCGTGCTGGCCGAGCAGCAAATCTTTCGCATCGACCATTACCTGGGCAAGCCGTCGGTGCAAAATTTGTTTGCGCTGCGTTTTGGCAATGCATTGTTCGAGCCGATCTGGAACCGCGACATGATCGCGAATATCCAGATCACGATTGCTGAAGATTTGGGCGTTGAAAAGCGCGGTGCGTTTTACGACAGCACCGGCGCGCTGCGCGACATGGTGCAAAACCACGCGCTGCAATTGCTGTGCGCGGTAGCGATGGAGCCGCCGATCAACGCCGGTGCCGACGCGATTCGCGATGAAAAGCTCAAGGTGCTGCGTTCACTCAAACCGTGGACGCCGCAAACCCTGAGCCAGCACGTTATTCGCGGCCAGTACGCCGCCGGCAGCATCGAGGGCCAGGCGGTGCCGGGCTATCGCGGTGAGCCGGGCGTGAATCTGCAAAGCCACACCGAAACCTTCGTCGCCCTGCGCACCGAGATTGCCAACTGGCGCTGGGCCGGCGTGCCGTTTTACATCCGCACCGGCAAGCGCCTGGCCGGGCGCGACGCGCACATCGAAGTCAATTTCAGGCCGGCCGCGCACGCGATTTATCCGTCGCCGCTTTCCAACGCCAGTACCGCCAACCGGCTGGTCATCAACCTGCAGCCGAAAGACGGACTGGAGTTGCATCTGCTGGCCCAGGGTGCCGACCAGCGCAACGGCAAGGGCACGCCGACGCTGGCGCCGGTACAGCTCGATCTGGACTTCGCCAAACGCTTCGGCTCCGAGCGTGTGGGTGCGTACGAGCGGCTGCTGCTGGACGTGATTGCCGGCCGGCTGAATCTGTTTGTACGCAGCGACGAACAGGAAGAAGCCTGGCGCTGGGTCGAACCCATCATTGACGCCTGGGCCAACGACGCCGCCGGGCCGCGCCTGTACCCGGCAGGCACCTGGGGGCCAAGTGCGGCGAGCGGGATGATTGCGCGGGATGGGTATTGCTGGAGCGAAGAGTGTTAGCCCCCACGCCAGTTTTTGGGGTCAGAGCCCAAATTTGCCGAGCCTCCGGCTCGCCCGTAGGGTGCGATGCTCGCATCGCAGCAAAATTGGTGTCTGACCCCAAAAACTGGCTGCCCCCCGAGGGGGCCGCTGCGCCTGCGGCCCGGCGAAGCCGGTTCCACGGCCCCTGCTTGCAGGGCGAAAACCCACGTCCGATTGCGCCCGGTCGTTTTCTAGGCCTGGCCTTCCCCGATTTCCTCCCTCTCCCGTACGCGGGAGAGGGCAGGGGTGAGGGCTGCCCGCACCTTGCAGCCCGCCCCTATCGCAAGCCGGTATGCAAAAACCGCCGAAGCGCTCCAAATGCTTGACCGCATCAAAGCTTCCCTCTCCTCACTGGCCCCAGCCGAGCAGCGCGTCGGCCAACTGGTGCTGGCCGACCCACGCGCGTTTGCGAATCTGCCGATCAGCGAACTGGGTTTGCGCTCGAACGTCAGCAAGCCGACTGTGGTGCGGTTTTGCCGCAGCATGGGTTACGACGGGCTGAGTGACTTCAAGCTCAAGCTGGCCGGCAGCGTCAGTGAAGGCGTGCCTTTTGTTCACCGCAGCGTTGACGCCGACGACAAAACCGGCGACGTGATGGTCAAGGTGATCGACAACACGGTGGCCGCGTTTTTGAAATACCGCAATGACGCCAGCTCGGTCGCCATTGAAAAAGCCGCCGACGCCTTGATGGCCACTTACCACGCCGGCAAACGCATTGAGTTTTTCGGCGTCGGCAATTCAGGCATCGTGGCGCAGGACGCGCAGCACAAGTTTTTCAGGCTGGGCATCACCAGCATTGCCTACAGCGACGGTCATATGCAGGTGATGAGCGCGTCGCTGCTCGGGCCGGGCGACTGCGTGCTGGTGATATCGAACTCGGGCCGCACGCGCGACCTGATGGACGCCTGCGACATCGCGCGCAAGAATGGCGCGACCACCATCGTCATCACCGTGACGGGGTCACCGCTGGCCAATGTGTCAAAAGATGCCGGCCATATCCATCTGGCCGCCGACCACCCGGAAGGCTACGACCGCTACAGCCCGATGGTGTCGCGCCTGATGCACCTGATGATCATCGACATTCTGGCCACCTGCGTGGCGCTGCGCATTGGTCCCAAGCTGCAGCCGCTGCTCAAAGAGATGAAGAACAATTTGCGCAGCAAGCGCTACGCATGAGCTGGCAGCGCCACACGGGAAATTATCAATAAAATATGCTTCTAGCCCCGGTAACACGTGCGTAAGCAGCTATTATTTTTATAGCGTTTCCAAGGCAGCTGGATAGGTTCACGCCAGTGGCAGTGATCGCTCGACGATGCCTGCAAACAGCGCCGAGCCCAACGGCAGCACGCTGTCGTTGAAGTCGTAGCAACTGCTGTGCAAAAAGCGGCTGCCCTTTCCGATTGAGCCGACGACATCGCCAACGCTGGCGCCCGTGCCGTCAGTGAACTGTTCGCCCTGCCCCAGCCGCAGATACGCGCCGGGTTTGACCTTGAGCATGAAGGAAAAATCTTCCGAGCCCATGCTGGGCTCCAAATCGCGCACCACGTTGTGCTGCCCGACCAAGTGGTCAGCCACCGCCGCCGCCAGGGCAAATTCAGCCGGTGAATTGATAGTGGCCGGGTAGATGCGTTCGTACTTCACGGTAGCCGTCGCGCCAAAGCCCTGCGCCACGGCCGCACACAATTCGTGCAGGCGCCGTTCGACCATGTCCTGCACAGAAGGGCTGAAGGTACGCACTGTGCCGACCAGCGTGGCGGTGTCGGGCACCACGCTCATCGCACCCAGATCGCCCGCCTGCATCGCGCAAATACTGATGACAGCGCTGTCCATGGCCTTGACGTTGCGCGACACGATGCTTTGCACCGCCGTGACGATGTGCGCGGCGGCCAGCACCGGGTCAACCGTGAGGTACGCATGCGCGCCGTGGCCGCCCTTGCCCGTGACGGTGATGGTGATGCGGTCAGCCGCCGCCATCATCGGACCGGCATTCAGGCCGATGGTGCCGGGCTGCATGGCGGGCCAGTTGTGCATGGCGTAAATCGCCTGCACCGGGAAGCGCTCAAACAGGCCGTCGTGGATCATGGCCTGCGCGCCGCCCCGGCCTTCTTCGGCGGGCTGGAACACCAGCACGGCATCACCGGCAAAATTGCGCGTCTCAGCCAGATAGCGCGCCGCGCCCACCAGCATGGTGGTGTGGCCGTCGTGGCCGCAGCCGTGCATCACGCCGGGCCGGACAGACTTCCAGCCAAAGGCGTTGTGCTCGGTCATGGTGAGGGCATCCATGTCGGCGCGAAGGCCGATCATCGGTTGGGCCATCACGCTGCCATTGGCCTGGAGAGTTTGTTTTCCCTTGATCACGCCGACCACACCGGTTTTGCCTATGCCGGTGTGGACTTCATCGACACCACACAGCCTGAGCGCCTCTGCTACCCGGCCCGACGTGTAGATTTCTTCAAAACCCAGCTCAGGGTGCGCGTGCAGGTCGCGCCGGAACGCGGTGAGCTCGGGATGAAACTGGGTGATGTGCGCGAAGGCGCGGCCGCTGGCGCGTAATAAGGAATGCATGAAAATGCCGACCGATTCACTGGATTTGTTGCCGCAGCAACAAATTTTTCGGGGCGCTAATTTCCCACAGCCTTGAGGAGCAACGCCATCAAGCCTGTCATCACTCCAACGCTTGCAATCACTGTGCCGACTATCCATTTAATCAGGCTGGATTCAAGTTCCTTCAAATCGCCTTTGGTCGCAATCTTGTCGGCATGCAGCCGATACCGCTCATCCATATACTTGTTGACAGCTTCGACAATAGCTTGGGCCTGGTCATCGCTGAGACCTGCCTTGCGAAATGCGTTAAAAACCTGAATGTCCATGATCGAACTATAAGCTCAATCGAATCAACTTAGGAAGCAGAGAAATTAGGCCGTACCATGCCAGCGCCCGGCCGCCCGTGTTGTCGGTATCGGTCATGATGCCAATACCCACCAGCGCGCCCGGCGCCTCGCCGAACGCCTTTTCAAAGTCAGCCTTGATGTCGCGCTCATAGTCAATCCAGCGGCCTAGCTGCTGTGGGCCAGATTCGAGCACCAGCTTGCGGATGCGGTCGGTGCGATGACCGTGAATGATGCTTCCTGGCCCGCGATCGGTGCCCCACACATACATAAGGGTCGCGTACGGCAGTGGCTCGCCGGTCAGCGTCAATGCCAGCTCAGACAGCATCGCGTTTTTGGCAGAAAACTTTGAACGGTCGCCCTCAAACGCCAGCACCAGCCGCACCGGTGAGTCGTCTGTATGCGCCTGCATCATGTCGGCACCCGCGATGAGGGCTGGCACCTTCCATGAAAATGCAACGCGGCCCAGATCATCTGCTTCGACGCGCAAGTTTTCGCGGAGCATGCTGGCGGCAGCGTGGGATTCACTGCGCACCGCGTGGCGGCCCTCATGCAATGTGGCGTGGTAGTCGGTTTGTTTTTTGCCAGGAAAGACGCGGTGCTGCCAAGTGGCAGAACGGTCGTTGGTTTGTATGGAAGAAACCCAGCTTACGTCCGGGGCGGCTTGCTGCGCGAAAGGTTTCTCGGCATCCAACGTGGTGCAGGCGCTGCCAATGCAAAGCAGAACTACCGCCGCGAAACCCCTGGTCCATAGTGATGAGATGCTCATACCGAGTTTTTTTGATGTGGCGCTGAACGGGAAGGGTGCCATTGCGCCGACCATAAAAAAACCCCATCGTGGCAACACGACAGGGTTTTGGTTCTTTCACACTAGCTCACGCTAGCTGGAAATCAGAAGGTGTGGCGAACGCCAGCCGCAAGGGTTTGGGTCTTGCCGACGATGCTGCCAGGGAAGGCCGTAACGGCCGCTGCGGCCAACTTATCGTAGGCTTTGGTGCTCTGAAAGCCAGTGTACAAAGTTGTACGCTTGCTCAAAGAGTAAGTAGCTTGCACGCCCACACCGGAACTCTTGCCCAGAGTGTCGCCTTTGGATTGAGCGTATCCAGCGCTGATGACAGCTGCACCCAAAGGAACGGCAACACTCACGCTGACTTCCTTCTGGGGTTTGAATTCTCCACCACCGAGGGCCAATGGAACGACAACGTCTTTGTATTTGGCACGGTTAAAACCAACTCCAAGTTTCACCACACCGAGGTCATAAGCAGCGTTCAAAATGGCGTTTTCAAGCGCTGGCTTGAGCGTAGCAGTGCGCGTGATGCCTTCTGACTGGTAACCACCGGACACCACGAGCGGGCCATTCGAGTACTTCAGGTTTGCCGACACCGAACTGCTGGCACCGATGGCAGCGGTTTTGTCTTCGCCCAACGCGTACATTAGCGAACCGCTGAAGCCGCTGAAGTCGGGGCTGATGTACTTGATGCTGTTGTTGAAGCGGGTGTTGAAACCAAGCCACGCCGTGTTACGGCCAAGGAAAGTTGCAGCGTTGGCAGCGGTGATTGCAAATGCGCCGCCGGCAGGTGCTGATGGACCGTTGTTCGTGTTGGATGGATCAAAAATCGACTGGGCCATCATGGCGTGATCAGCTGACACGTCATCGTAGGAGCTGGAGTTGCGACCCAGAGTGACAGTACCGAAACCACCGTTCAGTCCGACGTTGGCACGACGACCGAACAACAGGCCGCCCTGGCCAGAAGCGCCGGTATCGAGATTAATTCCGCTTTCCAGATTGGCAACGGCAGCCAAACCGCCGCCGAGGTCTTCGCGGATACGCATGCCCCAACGCGAACCGTTAAAGCCAGCCGGGTCAATTTTGGTCTGCTTGGTATTTTGCACCGTTGTACCGACAACAGTGTTCGTTTTGATCTGACCAATCCAGACGTCAGCCAGACCATAAAGGGTGACCGAAGATTGTGCGTGTGCGACACCTGCCATTGCGCCGAAAGCGGCCAAAGCGATGAGAGTCTTTTTCATTTAAGGAAATCTCCAAGGTTAAACATAAAGCTCCAGTAAGAGGACCAAGCACCTGCCAGCGCAGTTGTTCGACTCCCCCGAAGTCGGGCAAACCTCCTTTTGGAAGGCTTCGGCTATTGCACCAGAGCGGCCTCTGATTCGCAAAGAAATGCCCACAATAGGGTCTAAAAAAAGCCCTGCCGTTGCACACAACCAACAGGCTCGATTCCTGCGTTGTTTTACGGCAACGCACAAGTGCTTGGCCTCTTCAATTCATCAAATTGTCTTGCTAATCAATTTGAAAAATGTAAGCAGGTGTGACAAAAAAAGCCGTTCCAGGTTTTCCCGGAACGGCTTTACATCTGGCTCATGCTGCTGGCTTCAAGCCAGCGCTGAATCAGAACTTGTGCTGAACGCCGACTGCGAAAGTGTCGGTCTTTGTTTCGTTGCCAGCATTAATTTCATTCTTGGCAAGCTGCAAACCGGTATACAGAAAAGTGCGCTTGGAAACTGCATATTTAGCAGCAAGTCCGAAACCGGTGCTCTTGATCTCGCCACCACCAGCCGGCTGAAGTTTCGAGCGGGCAACACCAGTTGACAGGGTCAACGCGTTTCCAAGCGGCACGTCCACACCAATTTGGTATTCATTGGCTTTGGTACCACCTTGTTTTACGTTGCCGTATGCAGCAAGAACTTTGACAACTTGAAAGTCATACGATGCGTTCAATTGCGTGAACTTGGTCGTGTCGTTAGCCGCCAACAAGCCGCCCTGTTTTTCAGACTGGTAAGCCAAGGCCGCCGCAATTGGGCCGCCAGCGTACTGCAAGTTAGCACTGATGATCTTGCCCGCATCCTGGGTGGCCGTCTTGTTCTCACCGAAGCTGTAGGAGGCCGCTGCGCTGATGCCGCCAAAGTTGGGAGTCGCGTAGTAAATCGAATTGCCCGGACGATCCTGGTAGCTGTTGCTTAACCAAACGCCTGTCGCGGGAGCGAAGATATTAGCGTCAAACGCGCCAGCACCAGAGCCTTTGACTTCGTCGTAAGGCGTCCACATTTTGCCCAGCTTGAGTTCACCAAAACCGCCTGACAGACCAACCCATGACTGGCGGCCGAAAGTAGCATTTGCGGAGTTACCTGCAGCACCGAAATAATTGACGAAATTGTTGGCAGCGCCGGTACTGGCATCGAAGCCACCTTCCAGCACGAAATTGGCTTTCAATCCGCCGCCCAGATCTTCCGATCCTTTCAGGCCGAAGCGGCTGGTATTGAAACCACTGCCATTGAGAACGGTCTGGCGAGCCGACGTTGATACGCCGCCAACCGTGGTCTTGACCCTTGAGCTGCCAACATAAGCGTCAACCAAGCCATACAAAGTCACAGTGGACTGCGCAGAAGCCACGCCGGATGCAGCAAGGACTGCCATAGCGATCAAACTTTTTTTCATTGAAAACTCCAAAAGGTAAAAAAACAAAAATTGCCAGCAAACATTGCTTTGAGGGCTATCTGGTAAACCCTTGGCTGATTTAATCAAACAGTCACATTATTCGCAAAGGCTTTTTGGGAATACCGCTGATTGATGCATTTTTTGTCGGAACGGAACAACAAATTTCTTCTTCGTCTTTTTCCGGGGTAAGACCAATCCTACGTTGGGACAATATTCACCGGGTTTTCCTGCAAAGTCGGAAAAGTCGGGCCTGAATACGTGCGGTTTTTCACGAACCACATCTGCGCAGCCAATGCACTGATGTTGTCAACGCCATGATCGCAATAAAAAAAGGGGCCACCCGGCGGTCAGCTGGCGGCACCCGAGCATCCGCATTTGCTCCCACCCAGCCGAGCGCCTGATCAGCTCCAAAAATTGTATTGAACGCCAGTGGCGAAGATGCCGATCCTGGCTTCGCCAGACAGCACAGAAGTGGCAAAAATCCTGTGGCTTTCAACCTCCAGGCGATTCAAACGGGCGCTTACATTTACGGCAAACTAATTGCATAGTCTTTCACTTTACAACTTGCATTTGCGGAATACTTACAAAGAAAAATCACAACTTAACCCCACCCAGTCGGGCGGTGCTGGGTGAGCTTTCTTCGGGCGTCACCTCTTTTTCGGCCGCCGATCCTGGTCATCAAATGTCTCGCAAGCACAACAACGGGCAAAAAAAAGTGAATTGGTCAGCGTGAGAAATAAGTCACGGCGCTGCATATGAAAAGCAGCAACAACTACCTCGGATTGCACGCATGCCTGAGAAGGAAATCTGAAAAATTTCACCGTTTTGCCCAGGCGGTTTCATGGCTTTGCGTTCGTTCTGATTAAGGGTTTACCCGGGTCATGCGAGGGATGCCTCCAGTAAAAACCACGCTTTACGCGCGTTTATATAAGCCTTAATCTCGCGTCGATCAATCTCACCAAGCGCAATTTTTGGCGCCTGACGATTGGCATTTCACCTCATCTAAAACCTTTGGAGACTTCATGAAAAAATTGACTTTGGTGGCTGGCGCCGTATTGGCACTGGTTTCAACTACTTCCGCTTTGGCGCAAAGCTCTGTCACGCTGTACGGCATTGTTGATGCTGCTTTGATCTACACCACGAAACAGACCACCACTGGTGGCGCGAAGACCGAAATCGGAGCGGGCCAGCTCGCCACGTCACGCTGGGGCATGCGCGGCACTGAAGACCTGGGCGGTGTCTTGAAAGCCAATTTCGTGCTGGAAGGCACGCTGATTAACGACACCGGCGCGACTGGTTTGGGCTTTGGTGGCAACACCACGGTTGCAGGCGTTGTAGTAGGCAACCCGGGCGGTAGCAGCAACTCTCTTTTTGACCGTGCAGCCACGGTTGGTTTGTCGGGTGGCTTTGGCGCTATAACCCTGGGCCGCCAAAACATTCTGGGCGTGGACTCTATCGGCATGGCAGACCCCATTGGCCTGTCGCAGCCGGGTATCAACCCGAACGTCGCATTCAGCGCATTGAACTCCGGCGCGCTTTACAGCACCTTCGGTACCAATGACGGCGGCGCGGCGCTCCGCCAGAACAACTCCATCCGCTATGTGACGCCGATCATGTCCGGCTTTGGCGCTGCGCTGATGCACGGCTTTGGCGAACAGGCTGGAAGCTCATCAGCTAATACCTACTCGGGTATTTCAGGCTTCTTTTCCGATGGCTCGTCCGGTGTCGCTCTGGCCTACGCCAAATTGAACAACCGCGCAGACAATTCGAAGCTGACGCTGTGGGGTGGTGGCGCGAAATACGCAGTGACTTCGGGTCTGACACTGAAGGTAACCTATGCGCAAAACGAAGTGGATACCACCAACCGCAAAATTGCAGTAATTGGTGCGGGCGTGGATTTCATGGTGATGCCAGCGCTGACGCTGACTGCTGCAATCTACAACTCGAAACGCTCGGGCGACGTTGACGGCAAGGCCAACCAGTATGTCGGATTGGCCAAGTACGCTCTGAGCAAGCGTACCAACCTGTACACGATCTTGACCCATGCCAAGGCGAAGTCAACTGCTCCAGCAGACGTCGGCATGGGCGCAGGCCTGATTTCGGCTGGCAACGACACCGCCAACCGCCTGACGGTAGGCGTCTACCACGCGTTCTAAAGCAACTTTACAGATGCTTCAAAAAGCCGCCGAAAGGCGGCTTTTTTTATGGGCGTGACTGGTTGATCGCAATCTGGCTACCATTGACAAAAGACCAACCTCCTACAGAAGGCAACCCCATGACACCTGCCCTAGACACCGCCCTGAACGCTGCTGACAGCGCCCTGCGCACCCTGTTTGCCAAGCCCCGCGCCAGCCGCACCTGCCCGACCGTGGCCGGTCAGAAAACCGAACTCAGCGTGCCCGACAAAGCCTTGTCCGGCGCCCTGATGCGCGTCAACCATGTCGGTGAGGTTTGCGCCCAGGCCATGTACGCGGCGCAGGCGCTCAGCACGCGTGACCCGGCGCTGCGTCAGCATTTCCTCGCTGCCAGCCGGGAAGAAGGTGATCACCTGGCCTGGACGCGCGAGCGGCTCGATGAACTGGGCGCCCGGCCTTCGCTGCTGAACCCGTTGTGGTACGCCGGCGCATTTGGTCTGGGCCTGATTGCCGGCCGGCTCGGAGACCGCGTCAGCCTGGGCTTTGTCATGGAAACCGAGCGGCAGGTGGAAGCGCATCTGGCAGAGCACCTGGAGCGCCTGCCCGAAGGCGACCATGATTCGCGCGCCATCGTGGCGCAGATGAAAGACGACGAGGCCCGTCACGGCCAGGAAGCCCAAAACGCCGGTGCGGCCACCCTGCCTGCACCAGTGCGGGCCTTGATGCAGGCATCGGCCAAATTGATGACCACCACGGCGCACTACCTGTAACGGTTTCGGCGGCAGTTTTTCAGCCCGGTTGCGCGTCGGGTGTTGCCGTAATCGGCTACTATTTTTATAGCTGATTGCGCACGTATTACGGGGGCTAGAGCCCTAAAACATGACGAAATCAGGCTTCCAGCAACTCAAAACTGGTCGTAATTTCTGCCGTCTTGCCCAGCATGATGGTGGCCGAGCAGAACTTGTCATGGCTCAACGCAATCGCGCGTTCGACCGCAACCGATGTCAGGGCGCGACCGGTAACGATGAAATGCATATGAATTTTGGTGAACACTTTGGGGTCGGTAGTCGCGCGTTCGGACGTCAGCTTGACGCTGCAGCCGCGCACGTCATGTCGGCCGCGTTTGAGGATCAGCACCACGTCATAGGCGGTGCAGCCGCCGGTGCCGGCCAGCACGGTTTCCATCGGCCGGGGGGCCAGGTTGGCGCCGCCGTTCTCGGGCTTGGTTTCGTCGGGCGCGCCGTCCATCACCAGCGTATGGCCGCTGCCGGTTTCGGCCACAAACTGCATGCCTGAACGCGACCCGGTGGCCTGCGTCAGACCTGTCCAACTCACTGTGCATTCCATAAGTCATTTACTCCGAGGGAAAAAGCCATTAATAAAACCGCCAAGTCGTGAAATTTCACCACAAAACCAGGGTGGATATTGTGCAGCGCAGCATGACGGAGCTATACTGAATCATCGCATCACATACCGCACGGTATTTTTGCCCTGGTTGTCTCCTCCACCTCCTGAAAGGGTGGATTTACAGGCCCCGAACCGCAAGGTCCGGGGCCGTTTTTTTGGCCCCGTATCATTCAGGGCTACGAGAAACCCATGACGCCACAACCAAAGCCTGCCCTTCCAGCCGCATTCAGGGCGCCCGCCAAAGCTTCCACATCAGGTTCAAAGCGCCTGGCGAAACATCTCAAGCCAGCGGACTATCTCAAAAAAATCCTGACCGCCCGGGTCTATGACGTTGCGGTGGAATCCGCACTGGAACCCGCGAAAAACCTCAGCCTGCGCCTGCAAAACACAGTGCTGCTCAAGCGCGAAGACCAGCAGCCGGTGTTCAGCTTCAAGCTGCGCGGTGCCTACAACAAAATGGCGCACCTCAGCGCTGCGCAGCTGAAAAAAGGCGTGATTTGCGCGTCAGCCGGCAACCACGCACAGGGCGTGGCGATGAGCGCCAAAAAACTCGGCACACGCGCCGTGATCGTGATGCCGACCACCACGCCGCAAGTCAAAGTTGATGCCGTCAAGGGCTGGGGCCTCGACGCGGTCGAGGTGCTGCTGCATGGCGACAGCTACTCCGACGCGCACGCGCATGCGCTGCTGCTGGAGACAAAACGCGGTCTGACCTTTGTGCATCCATTCGACGACCCCGACGTGATTGCCGGCCAGGGCACGATTGCGATGGAAATGCTGATGCAGCTGCAGGCCCTGGGCACGCACCGGCTCGACGCGGTGTTTGTCGCCATCGGCGGTGGCGGGCTGATATCTGGCGTGGCCAACTACATCAAGGCGGTGCGGCCCGAGATCAAAATCATCGGCGTGCAGATGAACGACTCCGACGCGATGATGCAGTCCGTCAGCGCAAAAAAGCGTGTCGCGCTGCGCGACGTGGGCCTGTTCTCAGACGGCACCGCCGTCAAGCTGGTCGGCGAGGAAACCTTCCGCATCAGCCGCGCGCTGGTCGATGAATTCATGACGGTAGACACCGACGCGGTGTGCGCAGCGATCAAGGACGTGTTCGTCGACACGCGCAGCATCGTCGAGCCGGCCGGTGCGCTGGCTGTGGCCGCCATCAAACAATACGTGGCCAAGCACAAAACACGCGGCGAGACCTATGCGGCGATTTTGTGCGGCGCCAACATGAACTTCGACCGGCTGCGCTTTGTGGCCGAACGCGCCGAAGTCGGTGAAGAGCGAGAAGCGCTGTTCGCGGTGACGATTCCTGAGGAGCGCGGCAGCTTCAAGCGCTTTTGTGAGCTGATTGGCGAGCTGCCAGGAAATGCCCGGTCCGTCACTGAATTCAACTACCGCATCAACGATGGCGCCAAGGCGCATGTGTTTGTCGGCCTGACCACCTCTGGCAAGGGCGAAAGCAGCAGGATTGCCGCCAATTTCACGCGCCACGGCTTCAAGGCGCTGGATTTGACGCACGACGAGCTGGCCAAGGAACACATCCGCCACATGGTCGGCGGGCACAGCGCGCTTTCCAAAGACGAGCGCCTGCTGCGCTTTGTTTTTCCCGAGCGGCCGGGCGCGCTGATGAAGTTTTTGTCGAGCATGCAACCGGGCTGGAACATCTCGCTGTTCCATTACCGCAACCAGGGCGCCGACTACGGCCGGATTCTGGTCGGCCTGCAAGTGCCAAAGGCCGACGCCAAGGCCTTCCAGGCGTTTCTGGACGCGCTGGGCTACCCGCACGTCGAAGAGACAGCGAACCCGGCTTACCGGCTGTTTTTGCAAAGCTGAGGCGATGTCTGCACAGCCCCCGACAGTTCCTGATCAAGCGTCGGTCTGCCCCCGCTGTGGCGCGGGTTTTCGTTGCGGCATGGTGGCGGGCGATGCGGCCTGCTGGTGCGCGCAATTGCCACTGCTGGCCGAGCTGCCGGTGCGCCT
Organism: Polaromonas sp.; assembly: GCA_031365885.1. GTDB lineage: Bacteria > Pseudomonadota > Gammaproteobacteria > Burkholderiales > Burkholderiaceae_C > Polaromonas. The sequence goes on from JANLYY010000218.1 coordinate 17,145, forward strand.
GCCTGAAACCGCCGGAGCGGCTGAAAAAGAAGTCCCGGCCGCGTCCTGCTTTTGCCCGGCCTGCCTGAAATCAGTGACTCAATCCACTGAAACCCAATTACCGCCATGACGCTTTCTATTCCCGCAACTTCCGCCCTGCCCACCATCACACCGACCGCCGACGCGGCCCTGCAAGCGCGGCTACAGCACAAGATCGACTACAAGACCAAGCCATTGGGCGCGCTGGGCCGGCTCGAAGGCTTGGCGCAGCAACTGGGGCTGATTCAGCGCAGCGAAACCGTCGCCCTGAGGCAGCCGCAGATGGTGGTGTTTGCCGCTGACCATGGCGTGGCCGCGGAAGGCGTGTCGGCGTTTCCGCAGGCGGTGACGGTACAGATGGTCGCCAACATGCTGGCTGGCGGTGCGGCTGTTAATGTGTTTGCGCGTCAGCACGGCTTTGCGCTGCAGGTGGTGGACGCAGGCGTGGCCGCAGAAATGCGCCCGCACCCGCAGCTGCTGCAGCGCAAGGTCGCGTTCGGCACGCGCAATCTGTGCATCGAACCCGCCATGACTGCAACGCAAGTGCGCAGCGCCCTCAATGCCGGCATGCAGGTGGTACGCGACTTGCCCGGCAACGTGGTCGCGTTCGGCGAAATGGGTATCGGCAACACATCAGCCGCCGCGCTGCTGCTGGCGCGGCTGGCGGGCGCGTCGTTGATGGACGCGACCGGGCGCGGCACCGGCCTGAACGACGAACAGCTGACGCGCAAACGCGGCGTGCTGGCGCGGGCGCTGGCACGTAACCCGGCGGCCACCGCGCCACTGGAGGCATTGGCCGACGTGGGCGGCTTTGAGATCGCCATGATGACGGGCGCCATGCTGCAGGCCGCATCAGAGCGCCGCGTGGTGCTGGTGGATGGTTTCATCGCCGGCGCGTCGGCCCTGGTGGCGCATGCACTGGTGCCGGCCGTCAAAGACTACCTGGTGTTTTGCCACCATTCGGCCGAGCGCGGACACAGCGCGCTGCTGACGCATCTGGACGCGCAGCCGCTGCTGGCGCTGGACTTGCGGCTGGGCGAAGGCAGCGGCGCGCTGCTGGCCTGGCCCCTGGTGCAATCGGCCTGCGCCTTCCTCAATGAAATGGCGAGTTTCGAGTCGGCTGGTGTCAGCGGCAAGGCTGCTGCGGATGCGTAGACATGGCAATGTGCTTCTTTTTTCATAGCTGAATACGCACGTATTACCTGGGCTGCAGCCCTGAATTACATTTAAATCAATGACTCAACTGCTCCGCGACTACCTGCTGGCCGTGCAGTTTTTCACCCGCATTCCCATCACCGGGCGCCTGGCCGAGTGGGTCGGCTACAGCCCTGAACAGTTGCGGGCCAGCGCGGCGCACTTCCCCGGTGTGGGTCTGGTGGTGGGCGCGGTCGCGGCGGGTGTCTTCACCGGCGTGCAGGCGCTGTTGCCGGAAAACACTTTTGCGCCGCTGCTGGCGGCTGCGCTGTCTACCGTGGCTACGGTGCTGCTCACCGGAGGGTTTCACGAAGACGGGCTGGCTGACGTGGCCGACGGGCTGGGCGGCAGCTACGACCGCGAGCGCGCGCTGGACATCATGAAGGATTCCCGCGTTGGCGCTTTTGGCGCGCTGGCGCTGGTGCTGGCGCTGCTGTGCAAAGTGGCTTTGCTGGCGATTCTGGGCTCGGCTGAAAGCGTGCACGTTGAATCCGACGACGCGTCCTGGCCGGGCTGGACCATTGCGGCCGCGCTGATGCTGGGCCATGTCGTCTCCCGCGGCATGCCGCTGCTGCTGATTCGCTGGCTGCCACATGTCGGCGATGCCGCCGCGTCCAAATCCAAACCGCTAGCCGACACCATTTCTTCCGCTGCGCTTTGGGTCGCATTTATCTGGTGTTTTATACCGATAGCCCTTGGATTACTTGCGCAACCAGCTATTAATTTGATAGTAGCTTGCGCTTGCGCCGTGCTGGCGCTGCTGTGGATGGCGCGCCTTTTCCGGCGCCGATTGCAGGGTTTCACCGGCGACTGCCTGGGCGCCACGCAACAGGTTTGCGAAATCGCGTTTTATTTCGGGTTGGCTGTCAACCTTTGAACATGGGGGCTCACCAGCTGTGGATAGCCCGGCACGCCCAACCGCTGATCGCGCCGGGTATCTGCTACGGCCAACTCGACGTTCCAGCCGATGTTGAAGCCACCGCCGCGTGCGCCCTTCAACTGGCCAAAGCCCTGCCGCCCGGCATCCGTATCATCTGTTCTCCGCTACAAAGATGTGAGCTGCTTGCGCACGTATTGATTGGGCTACAGCCTGATTTAACCTATAAAACAGACCCGCGGCTGAAGGAAATGGACTTTGGCCAGTGGGAAGGCCAGCGCTGGGACGACATAGGCGCTGCAGCCATCGACGCCTGGGTGGCTGACTTTGTCCATCACCGGCCGGGCGGTGGCGAATCGGTGGGGCAATTCATGCGGCGCGTAGCTGCTGTGTGGGACGAAACCGCCTCGGCAGCCGGTACGCCAACGCTGTGGATCACTCACGCCGGGGTGATTCGCGCCGCCACGCTGCTGCAGGGCGGCCAGCACCAGATCACCAGCGCCGCGCAGTGGCCTGCAGCCGCACCCGGTTTTGGCCGCTGGGTGCAGCTGACGGTGCCCTGAGTGGTTTACCTTGCTCAAGGCGTAAACAAGTTGTTTGCCTAACAAATTAACTAGACCTTAATAAAGTGTATTAGTTACTTTTATTACTAAATAACACATTTATCCATAAGATGGCTTTTCTGCGGGCCTGCTCAATGGCATCGACAAAATCAGCCAGTCGATCCGCTTGACAGGCGCACTTCAAAGCCGCGCAAACGCGATTTATTCCCCTGCGAGTGCCTTAAAAGAGCTACCCAGATCAGGTGATTGATCGCCGTCACATTCGGCAACACACTGGCGCCAGGTTCAGCAGACAGGTATGTCAACAAGACCGGTTTTGTTAATGACTGCCCACATGCACGCTGAACCGCAACAAGCCGTGGAAAAAGCTGTTGTCAACGACCGCCTTGTCAGACTCCCCTGAACCAGCGGCCAGACGTGAGCGAGGAGCAACAACCATGACGTCACCAAAATCTGCCAGTCAGCCAAAAATCAGCCGCCGACTGTCGCTGCAACTTGGCGCTGCGACTACGGCCGCCGGGCTTCTTGCCAGCAAAGAGTTTGTCGCGCCGGCCGAAGCCAAAGACCTGCCCCGAGGCCCGACCACCCCCGCCTTCATGGACGCGCTGCCGGTATACACAGCCAAGCGGGCGACAAGCAGCCTGAGCCCGGCCTCGACAGAAATGCCCAATGTGAGCGGCGGTGAATGTGGGAGGGAACCGCACCAGCGGCGCGGCAACTGGCCGGCGCAAAAGTTATATACGCTGGAAACCAAAGTCGGCTGGCACAAGTTTCACGCCCAGCTGGCGCCGCAGGAAATCTGGGGCTACGACGGGATATTGCCTGGCCCGACGTTTGTCGCACGCTACGGCGAGCCCATCATCGTGCGCAACTACAACCAGTTGCCCGCCAACTCGGTCGGCTTCGGCTCGCCAGAAATCAGCACCCATCTACACAACCTTCACTGCGGCTCCGAAAGCGACGGCTACGCTGGTGACTGGTATAGCCCGGACCCGCTCAAAGGCAAAGGCGACACCCTGACGGCGCCCGGCGGCTTCAAGGACCACCACTACCCCAACTGCTATGCGGGCTATGACGCCTACGAAGCCACCGACGGTGACCCGCGAGAAGCGCTGGGGACGCTCTGGTACCACGACCACCGGGAATTCCACACCGCAGCCAATTGCTACAAAGGGCTGTTCGGCTCCTATCTGCTGTTTGACAAGCTCGACTCGGGCAATGAACTTGACCCCAGCCCGGACGCGCTGCGCCTGCCCAGCGGCGTCGGCAAGTACGACATTCCGCTGGTCTTTCACGACCTGTTGCTGGACGCCAGCGGCCGCCAAAGCTTTGACCCGTTCGAGAACAAAGGCAACCTGGGCAACAAGTTTTGCGTGAATGGAAAGATCCAGCCCTACTTCAGGGTGGAAAAACGCAAATACCGTTTCCGGATGCTGGACGCCAGTTTGTCGCGCCTGTACGAGTTCTACCTGACTGACGCCGCCGGCAACCCGTTAAACGTCACCTACATTGCCAATGACGGCAACCTGCTGCCCGAACCGCTGGTCACCAGCAAGGTTCACCTGGCACCGGCAGAGCGGGCAGATGTCGTGATCGACTTTGCCTCCTACCCGGTGGGCACGCAGCTCTTTATCGTCAACCGTCTGATCCAGGTTGATGGCCGGGGTCCGGAGGGACCGGAAGTCAATATTCGGGGTGCCAGCGGCCTATTGACCAACGCCGGAACCCGAATATTGCGGTTTGACGTCGTCGGCGAAGCGCCCTGGGTGACCGGCCTGGACGGTTTACCCACCCGCGACCCCAGCCGGGTGCCCGCCAGACTGCGTGAGCTTCCACCTATCGTCATGTCTGAAGTGGTGGCCAGGCGAACCTTCGAATTCGACAAGGTCAACGAAGTCTGGACCGTCAACGGCAAGATTTTTGACGTGAATACGCCCGTTGTCAGGCCCAAGCGCGGCACCGCCGAAATATGGACTTTGAAAGGCAAGGGCAGCTGGCATCACCCGGTACACATTCACCTCGAGGAAGGTCGCATTTTGAGCCGTAACGGGGTGGCGCCGCCGCCGCATGAACGTGGCCGCAAGGACGTGTATGTGCTGGAGCCCGGCGAAGAAGTGCGCGTCTTCATCCGCTTCAGGGACTTCACCGGCAAATACATGATGCATTGCCACAACCTGACGCACGAAGACCACGCCATGATGATTCGTTTCGACGTTGTCGCTTGACCCGGGAGACCCAGCATGAAAAACAATGATTTATCTTTTGGCCCCGACGCACAACGCAGCAAGCGCGACTGGCTGAAATGGGCCGGCAGCGCTGCGCTGGCGCCGGTGCTGGCGGCCAGCGGCCCGGCGCTTGCGGCACCCGCGGGACCGCGAGCCGGCTACTTTCCCAATACCCTCGTACAAACCCACGACGGCAGAA
>JANLYY010000219.1:0-9372 GCA_031365885.1 Polaromonas sp.
TATATTACTCACCCGTTCGCCACTCTCGAGTATTGCTACTCTACCGTTCGACTTGCATGTGTAAGGCATGCCGCCAGCGTTCAATCTGAGCCAGGATCAAACTCTATAGTTTAATCACTGCAATAATTTCAACTCCCCACATTACTGCGGGAAGAAACTCATAAAACGGAATTGAAGTGACATCTTTCAATGTTACCTATTTCTATCTCATGAGCGTTTAAAGTCAAAAGACTCTGACTACTCCCAACCAACTTGCGCTGATCAGTTTCGTCTGGCAATCGCCTTCAAACGCCCATACTTATCGGCTGTAAATTTTTAATGATCCCTGACTACTCACCAGGCCGCTCATCGCAACCCGCTTTTGCCGTCCGCTGTGATCAGCGAAGCCTCAAATTATATACCGGATTTTTGTCCGCCGTCAAATAAATCTTAGTTTTTTTGACGCCCTCACCGATGCTCTTTGGAGCCTTCTGCGCCAGTTAAGGAGCGCTTAGTTAGCCAACCCTTCCGAAGCACAGCCTAAGACTATAGCACGAGCATTCCCGCATCGCCAGCGGCATCACAAAAAGTTTCGCTGATCGACTCAACCGGCGCATCTGGCATGCAACTCAGCTTCTCCGACTGGTGGAGCCGCCCCAAACCGGCGGGAGCCCCCACCCGACGCTTCTCAGGCGTGCTGCCACGGCCATTGATACGTAAACCCACCAGAGTCGCGCTGTGGCAACATTGCCCCAAATCAGCGCAAAAGTGCCGGGTAACACGCTACCCCGGATAATCACAAGCCTATATGGCACTCATTACCCTTCTTGACGCTCAACTCGCTTTTGGGCACGTCGCACTGCTGGACCACGCAGATTTTTCCCTTGAAACTAACCAGCGGATCGGCCTGATCGGTCGCAACGGCACCGGAAAATCGTCGCTGCTCAAGATCCTGGCGGGTATGGAGAAGCCTGACGACGGCACGCTGCAGCTGCAGCAAAACCTGCGCATTGCCTACGTGCCGCAGGAACCCAGCCTGGACCCGCATGCTACTGTTTTTATAGCGGCTAGCGCAGGATTGGTAAGGACCCGGCACGTGGTTGAGATGTACCTGGGGGCCAACGAGCACACCGACCTGGACGCGCTGCAGTCAGAAATCGAAGCGCTCGATGGATGGAACTGGGAGCAACGCGTCGAGGAGACTCTGCACCGCCTGCACCTGGACAAAGACGCCATCGTCGGCTCGCTCTCGGGCGGCACCAAAAAGCGCGTCGCACTGGCCCAGGCGCTGGTCGCCAGGCCGGATGTGCTGCTGCTTGACGAGCCGACCAACCACCTCGATCTCGACTCGATTGCCTGGCTGGAAGACCTGCTGATCAATTTCAACGGCAGCATCATCACCATCACCCACGACCGTGCCTTTCTCGACCAAGTCGCTACTGCCATCGTCGAGCTGGACCGCGGAAAGCTGCTGACCTACCCCGGCAACTTCGCGCAGTATCTGGTGCAAAAAGAAGACCAGATGGCACAGGAAGCCGTGATTTTTGCCAAGGCCGACAAGCTGCTTGCCCAAGAAGAAGTCTGGATTCGCAAAGGCGTGGAAGCGCGACGCACCCGCAGCGTGGCCCGCATTGGCCGGCTAGAAGTGCTGCGCGAGGGCCGAGCCAACCGCCGCGATGCGGTCGGCCGCGTCAATCTGGATGTGTCCAGCGGCGAGAAAAGCGGAAAAATCGTCGCCGAACTGACCGAGGTGTCGAAAAGCTTCGGCCACCCAGGTCTGGAAAAGATCATCGTCAACCGCTTCAGCGGCACGCTGCTGCGCGGCGACAAGGTCGGCCTGCTGGGCCCTAACGGCGCGGGCAAGACCACGCTGCTCAAGCTCATCTTGGGTGAACTCCAGCCCGACGTCACGACGCCGCCCGGCAAGATCCGTCAGGGCGCGAACTTGCAGGTCGCTTACTTCGACCAGATGCGCGACAGCCTGGATCTAGACGCCACACTGGAAGACTTCATCAGCCCCGGCAGCGAGTGGGTCGAAATCAATGGCCAGAAGAAGCACGTCAAGAGTTACCTCACCGACTTTTTGTTCTCGCCGGCGCGCGCCAATTCGCCGGTGCGCACCCTGTCGGGCGGAGAGCGCAACCGCCTGCTGCTGGCGCGCCTGTTCGCCCGGCCGGCCAATGTGCTGGTGCTTGACGAGCCGACCAACGACCTCGACATCGACACGCTGGAATTGCTCGAAGACCTGCTGCAAAACTATGAAGGCACCGTCTTCCTGGTCAGCCATGACCGGCGCTTCCTCGACAACGTCGTCACCAGCACCATCGCCTACGAAGGCACACCCGATAATCCCGGCTTCTGGCGCGAATACGAAGGCGGCGTGACCGACTGGATCACGCAATCGAAGCGCGCTGCACAAATCAACAGCAGCAGCGCCAAAACGACTGCCGCCAGCCCGCAAAAGGCCAAGAGCAATGACAAAAAAGTGCCACAGCCCAATAAAGACGTGCGCGAGCAGCTATCAAAAAAGAAGCTTAGCTACAAAGAGCAACGTGAACTCGACGGCCTGCCGGCGATGATCCAGCAGCTCGAATCGCAGCAAAAAGCCATTGCGCAGGAGCTCTTCGATGGCACGCTTTACACCAGCAACGCCAAGCGCGCGGCCGAGCTGAGTGCAAAAAATTCGAAGATTGAAGAAGAGCTGATGGCCGCACTGCAGCGGTGGGAAACCTTGTCGGCTTGACTGTCGACTTAATTTTTACAAGCCCGGCGTGGGCACAAAAGGCAGCCCCGTGCCCGGCCACCACCCTACGCATTCGTCAAGCCGCGCACCTACAGCAAGAGTCGCTGAAAAGCCCTGATTTCGCGGGTTTTCAGACGCATCGCTGGGCTACAGTGCTTTGCATCATGCACGTCCTCCGTCCGCTTTTCGCTTCGCTCCAGGTCAGCTTGAGTCGCCACACCCGGTGGACGAATGCCCGCTGGCCGGGTCTGATTTTCTCGGCAATAGTTGGCCTTCAGTTGGCGGGCTGCGCGTCGCTTCCCACCGACGTTGCCCGGCCCGTTACCACCGCTCTTGTCAACCCCGGCGAGACCCGCCTCGGCCAAGCTATGGCCGCCCGCGCCGCTAAAGCCGGCACCCGCAATGATTCGGGCTTTGCGCTGGTCAGCAGTGCCGAGCTGGCCTTCACCAGCCGCATGACGCTGATCAAGGCGGCGCAGAAAACGCTGGACATCCAGTACTACGCGATCTTTGCCGACGACACCACCGAACGCCTGTTCGATGCCCTGCGCGATGCGGCGGCGCGCGGGGTCCGCATCCGCATCCTGCTCGACGACTTCAATACGACCGGCAAAAACGCCCAGGTGTTGAAGCTGGCGTTCGAAAAAAACATGGAAATGCGACTCTTCAACCCGCTGCCCGGTGGCCGCAGTTCACTGTTTTTCCGCGTCATTCGCAATCTGCACGATGTGGCAGGCATGCAGCGCCGCATGCACAACAAGATTTTTGTCGCCGACAACGCCGTCGCCATCACAGGTGGCCGCAACCTGGGTGAAACCTATTTCGGTCAGAGTGCGGGTACTAACTTCGTAGACATTGATCTGCTGGTGGCCGGCCGTATGGCGCGCGATTTGACGCGCAGCTTTGACCAGTACTGGAACAACCCGCTGGCGTATCCAGCGCAGTTGCTGATGACCGCCGAAGAGCTTGCCGCGCTGAAAGCCCCGCCGCCGAACCAGGCTGATTTGGCCACGAACTCCCGCACGGTCCCCTCGCCCGCCGGCGCCATCACCCCACTGCCCGCCTTGCCCGACGACACCGACCTGCGCCTGATCGACTGGACCTGGGCGCCCTCGGCGATGCTGGCCGACAAGCCGTCAAAAATTGGCGCTGACGCCGACAGCGTGGAAGAAACTCAGGACACCACCGTCGATGGGCTGCTGCAGCTGATGACCGAGGCGAGGCGCGAGCTGCTGATCGTCTCGCCGTACTTTGTGCCCGGCCCACGCATGATGAAGCAGCTGGAGGGCATCCGCCAGCGCGGCGTGCGGGTGCGGGTGCTGACCAACTCGCTGGCGTCCAACGACGCACCCGCCGCGCATGTCGGCTATGCACGCTACCGGCAGGCGCTGCTGCGCCTGGGAGTGGAACTCTACGAAATGCGTGCCGAGCATCCCAGCACGGTCAGCAGCCTCGGCGCGCTTGGTGGTTCGCGAGGCAGCGTCAGGGGCGGCTCCCGCGCCAGCCTGCATGCCAAGGTGGTGGTGATCGACGACCGCCTGCTGGTCGTCGGCTCGATGAATCTGGATTTGCGGTCCCAACTGCAAAACAGCGAAGTCGCCATCGTCGTGCGCAACCGCGCTCTCTCGCTGGAAGCCACGCGCCTGATCGAGCCCGCGCTGGCCAACGGCGCCTACCACGTCGAACTCGACGCTGGCCAGTTGGTCTGGCGCGCGCCGCAGAACTCGGACCTGAAAGACACGCAGGTCGAGCCGGACGCCAGCACCGGCTTGAAGCTGCTGCTCAAGATCATCGGGCCGCTGGCGCCTGACGAAATGCTTTGAGCTTTCCTCAAGTTTTTCGGATTCCGGAGCATTTTAGGCCTGTAGCCCTCGTATTACCTGCGTAAGCAGCTACTAGACTTATAGCAGCCAGCTTGATGCCAGGCGTCGTCTTGTCCCGGCGACAACAGGCCGGCAACAGGTCAACCAGCCCATCGCGCCATCTTTCGCATTTCACGCTTCACCCATCGATCAACGCGAGTCTGGCACGGCGCGTCTTCCTGACGATGCCCGACCTGTCCGCTAATAATTTGCTATTTATTTAGTAGCGACTTACGCACATTCTACGCGGGTTAGAGGCAAAAACACCTGATTGGATACTTGTCTCAGAGTGCGAAGACCCGCCATTCCCGCGAAGGCGGAATCCAGTTCACAACTGCGGATGCTTGCGTAGCGGCTGGGTCCCCGCCTTCGCGGGGATGAAGGATAGTTGGTCTGAGACATTTATCTAATCAGGCAAAAAGACTCCCCCATCCCGCAAACCAGTCGTCTGCAGCAACTACTCCCTCGTTGAAGCGCCGCGATGCCTCGGCTCGAGTGCGCGCCAGGTATCGACTGCTCGCCTTCGTCTCTGGCCGATCTCATCGATATCGCCGAGCTCGCAAATTTCACCCTGCCAGGTGGCCCGGCGACACCGCCAAAAGCCAAAAAAACAGCTTTGTTAAGCCTCGTTTAAGGTAGTTAAAGAACTGATTCATTTGTTTCAATTAGACACATCTTCGCGATTGCATTAGTAACATTTTTCAAGTGCGAAAAGTCAAGCTTAAAAAGCATTCATTTCTAGCACCAATCCTTTCAATCACGTCTCAAATCAGCCTCAAAAGCCCTGGCGTGCTTTCGGTTTCATGCCGAAAAGTTTGATCTGCAGGCGCAGCTAAACAGGGTATTGAGACCGGCGAAACAGGGGAATAGTCTTTGGCCATGCAACAAATAAAGCGAATCGGAAACCGAATGTTTGTGGCAAGCGCTGCGCAAACCATCATGGTTTGTCGGCACGAAGCAAAGCCGAAATTCAGCCATGAGGTTCGTTGTGATTTCCTCGGCAGCTCGCCGTTTCACGCCCTTCGAACGGTCACCTGCAGCCCGGTCAGAAGGGAGTTTGAAAAACTTAATCAACCCAAGGGGAATGCATCATGAAACGTCAGCTTTACAACCTCTGTGACCTCTATAACATTTATCGCCGTTACAGCACTGACAGCAGAGCGATACGACCCGCGTCGGCCCTGACAGGCACCTGGATCATGACCGTGATTGGACTGGCGCTTGCGGGCCTGATGGCGATGGCCCCGCCCGCACAGGCCAAAGGCGGCGTTCCCAATCCGAACGCGATCACCGTCGGGCCGGCAACGCCTGCGGGCAGCCCGGTGCCATTCGACATCACCGGCGCGATCCAGTCGCTGACGGTCTTCGTTCCCGGCAACCCGTACTCCGGCGGCTCGATCATCGTCAACGGCATCACCGTGATCATTCCGGCCAACCTGGTCGTGACGCTGCCAGCCGCCTACAAGACGGTCGGGCAGCTATTCATGGAATCGCCAGTGGCAGGCCAGTCCGGGCTGGCGCTCAATGATCTGTCGCCGCCGATTGCTGCCTACGAGGCGGCCATGGCCGGCAACATCGTCAATGGGGTTTACCTGGCCGGGCTGGTCAGCATCGCACCGCAGTCGCTGAACACGGCCAACGGCTTTATTCGCAGCATCAACTACACCACCGGCTACCTGTGCGTCGGCAGCACGCCCGGCCCCTGCGTCGCCAGCGATGCGCGTGTGATGATCAATGACCCGGACGGCCGCTACGGCCTGGCCAATGGCGCCGGCAGCAAGCCATCGCCGGACAAACGCTTTGGCGTCGATTCCGACAACCCAACCGTTCACGCCGCGTCCGGCTACCCGATGTGCGTGCCGCGCGTGGCACCGCCCGCCATCGATGGCCAATGCCCGATGACCAACCGGCCCACGGTGGCGCCAAACGTGTTTGCCAGCTCGTTTGTCATGGACAGTAATTTCCTGATTCCACCGCCGCCCTTCGTAGGTGGTGCGGTCGCGCCCTGTGGCGCTGGCTGCGATGTCACCCAGCAGGCACCGCTGGCGGTGGGCGACTACATCGCCTATTCAGGCATCCTGGCGCGCGACAACATGGGAATCTACGTCGCGGCATATTCGGTAGAAGCCAACGTCGGTATCTACACGCCTGCCGGCGGGCCGGTCTTTTACATGTACATGAAAGCGCCGCTGATCACCACTGGCCCAGCCATCTGCCCCGCCAATGCGGAATGCCAGGCCCGGCTGCGAACGTCGATTTTCGTCACTGACCCGAGCCGCACGCCCGCCATGTACGGCGTTGACGAAAACCCCGCCACCGGCGCCCGCACCAGCCGCGCATTGGTCTCCACGCTGGTCAACACCGCCGTACTGGGCCGCTTCGTCTTCCACACCGAAAAAGACACCCGGGTCTTCGGTGGAGCGGCCGGCGTGCCGCGTGAAATCATGGGCCGCGTCGCCGGTGTATCCGATGGAACACCGGTCTATTACGGCACCACCCTGGGCGTACCTGCCTCAATGGTGAAGGCCAACGGCCTGGTGTTCGGGCAATACGTGTCACCGGTCGGCGAATACATCTTCCCCGAGCCGAATGTGGGCGGCGCTGTGCTGACGCCCTACAACTTCCGCTGCCTGGCCTTTCTGGCCAAAGGCTGGGGACAGGGCGGCGCGCTGACAGGCATCGGGCAACTGATTCCCTTCCCCGAAGCGTCGGCCCCGGCCACGGTCAACTGCACGTTCTGAGTCCCGGCCTTCCCATCATTCCGATCATTTCGATCAAAAAACAGTTTTGGAACAACAGGAGAAACGTCATGTTGATGAACAACCCACCCCGTCTCGCCAATCCGGGCCGCCGGCTGTCGATACAGCTAGGCGCGGCCTCGGCAGCCGCAGGCATGTTCGCGGTCAAAGAGTTTGTCGGCCCTGCCGAGGCGAGAGACGGGTCATCGGCGAGTTTTGCGCCATCGGGCCCCACGACCACGCCTTTTGTAGTCGCCTTGCCAACCTACTCGCCCAAAATGCCGGAAAGCGCACTCAGCCCGGCACCCTCGCCGACGCCCAACGCCTCGGGCGGTGAATGCGGCCGGCCGGCTCAGCAGCGCTACAGCGACTGGCCGGCGCAAAAATACTATGAGATGCATGTGAAAGAGGGCATGCACTCGTTTCACCCCGAGCTGCCGACGCAAAAAATCTGGGGCTATGACGGCATTTACCCGGGCCCTACGTTTGTGGCGCGCTACAACACGCCGATCATCGTGCGCATCTACAACGACCTGCCGGCCAACACCGTCGGGTACGGCTCACCCGAGATCAGCACGCACCTGCACAACCTGCATTCCGGCTCGGAAAGCGATGGCTTCACTGGCGACTACTACAGCCAGACCAAGTTCGGCCCGACCCTGACCGCCGCCGGCGGTTACAAAGACCACCACTACCCGAACTGCTACGCCGGCTACGACGACGTGCGCTACCACGCCACCGACGGCGACCCGCGCGAGGCGCTGGGAACGCTCTGGTATCACGATCACCGGATCGATTTCACCGGCCCCAATGTCTATCGCGGCCTGACCGGTTTTTACCTGTTGTTCGACGAGCTCGACTCGGGTGATGAAAACGATCCGAATCCGAAAGCCTTGCGCCTGCCGAGCGGCGTCGGCAAGTACGACATTCCCTTGCTGTTCCAGGACAAGCAGTTCGACTCCAGCGGCTACCTGTTCTTCGACCAGTTCAATAACAAGGGCATCCTGGGCAACAAGTTTTGCGTCAACGGCAAGGTGCAGCCCTACTTCAAGGTCGAGCGGCGCAAATACCGTTTCCGGCTGCTCGACGGCGGGCCGTCGCGCTTCTATGAGTTTTATCTGACTGACCGCAACGGCATCAACCAGAGCTTTAGCTACATCTCCAACGACGGCAACCTGCTGCCCGCGCCACTGACGACGAGCAAGGTGCGTCTGGGCGTGGCCGAGCGCGCCGACATCGTGGTTGATTTCTCAAAATACCCGGTCGGCACCCAGCTGTTCATCGTCAACCGGCTGACCCAGACCGATGGACGCGGACCAGACATCGGACCGCGCGACGCGGCTGGTTTGCTGACGAACCCGGGCACGCAGATTTTGCGTTTCGACATCGTTCGGGACCCGGCCACTCCGGACATGAGCCAGGTGCCGGCCACACTGCGCGAACTGCCGCCGATCAACCTGGCGGAAGTGGTGCAAAACCGCCGCTTTGAATTTGACAAGCAAAACGAGGTGTGGACCGTCAATGGGAAAACCTTCGACGTGGAGTTTGCGACCGCCAAGCCGAAACGCGGCACTGCGGAGATCTGGACGCTTAAAGGCAAAGGCGACTGGCACCACCCGGTACACATCCATTTTGAAGAAGGCCGCATTCTGAGCCGCAACGGCGTGCTACCGCCGCCGCACGAACGTGGGCGCAAGGATGTCTATGTGCTGGAGCCGGGCGAGGAAGTGCGCGTGTTTCTTCGCTTCAGGGAGTTTTTGGGCAAATACATGATGCATTGCCACAACCTCATCCATGAAGACCACGCCATGATGATTCGCTGGGACATTGTTGAATAAACCGGTTGTATAAATCAGGAGAGCGACCATGAAATCGAATAACGCAACGCAAGAGCTCGTTTTGCAACCCGGCAAGCGCGACTGGCTGAAATGGGCCGGCAGCGCTGCGCTGGCGCCGGTGCTGGCGGCCAGCGGCCCGGCGCTTGCGGCACCCGCGGGACCGCGAGCCGGCTACTTTCCCAATACCCTCGTACAAACCCACGACGGCAGAA
>JANLYY010000227.1:0-9747 GCA_031365885.1 Polaromonas sp.
ACGAGCGCAACGGCCTGCTGATGGTGTTCAAGACGTTTGAAAACGTCTCTTACGCGCTGGTACTGCAGGTCACCGACGGTGTGCGGGTCGGTGATCGCTTTGCCAATCCGAATTGATTTGTCGGTGCTGAGCCACGGGCCAGGCCGGCTTTTGACTGCTGTGATCTAAGACCATTCGGCTGGTTGTGGATTCCCAAGAGCTTGGCGCCTGGCTGCGCCTGACCCTCAGCCCCGGCGTGGGCAACGAAACCGCGCGTCGGCTGCTGACGGAATTTGCATCGCCGCAGGCAGTTTTTGAGCAGAGCGCCGCTTCTCTGCGGCAAGCGGGTTCGTCCGACAAGCTGGTCAAAGCGCTGCAAACCGAGCCACCTCAGCTCGCGGCACTGCTGCAAACCACACTTGACTGGCTGGCGCTTGGTTCCGATCGCTGCGTGGCTACGCTGGGCGATGCGGCCTATCCCGCCGCCCTGCTCAACATCGAAGACCCGCCTTTGATGCTTTATATGCTCGGAGCCCATGTAAATCGTGCGCAAACAGCTGCTAAAATCATAGCAAATAGTCTGGCCATCGTGGGCAGCCGCAACCCGACACCGCAAGGCGAAAGCAACGCCCGGCAGTTCGCCAAAGCGTTTGCGGAAGCCGGCATCTGCGTGGTGTCGGGGCTGGCGCTCGGCATCGATGGCGCGGCGCATGACGGCGCCTTGCTGGGCGGTGGGCAGACCCTTGCGGTCGTCGGCACCGGGCTGGATCGGGTTTACCCAAAAAAACACCTGGCATTGGCGCACCGCATTGCGCAGCAGGGCATGATCATCAGCGAGTTCCCACTCGGCACGCCACCGTTGACGGCCAATTTTCCGCGTCGCAACCGCATTATTTCGGGGCTGACGCGCGGCACGCTGGTGGTAGAAGCAGCACTCAAATCGGGGTCATTAATCACCGCCCGGCTGGCCGCAGAGCAAGGTAAAGAGGTATTTGCCATTCCAGGCTCCATCCACTCGCCGCAGTCGCGCGGCTGTCATGCGCTGATCAAGCAAGGCGCCAAGCTGGTCGAACTGGCGCAGGATGTGCTGGAGGAGTTGAATCTGCTGCCTGCGGGCCTCAGCGAATCGCCAGATTCAGCCGATGCGGCGCCGTTACTGGAAAGCCCCTTGCTCGCGGCGTTAGGCTTCGATACTGTCACCCTGGACGAGCTTCAAGCCCGGACTGGCCTGGACACGCCACGTCTGCAGGCGCAGCTGCTGGAGCTGGAGCTGGAAGGTCGGGTGGCGCGTTTGCCGGGTGGCTACTTTCAGCGCCAGACTGTGGCGTAAATCCCGCAATGTCGACGGTATTTCTGCGGTGTGACAGCACCACGTCCTTCTGCGTTATATTGCAATCATGTTTGAAGTACTGGTGTACGTTTACGAGAATTACTGGCAGGGCGATGCCTGCCCTGAATTGAACCGGCTGGGCCGCAAGCTGACAGCGGCCGGCTTCGAAGCCGAAGAGATACAGGAAGCGCTGATCTGGCTGAATGGACTCAACATAGCTGCCCAGGGAACGCAAATCAGCATGCCGGCAGACGATGCTGGCGACGTTCAGCCTAATGGCGTTGAGGGAATGCAGCCCCTCATCCAGCCGCAGTCTTCCAACAGTCTTCGCATCTATTCGGTCGCCGAACAAAGCCACCTGGGCGCGCAAAGCCTGGGTTTTGTCTGCTTCCTTGAATCGTCTGGCGTGTTGCCACCGCATATGCGCGAGATCGTGATTGATCGTGCGATGGCCGCGCCCGGCGATCCGGTGACGCTGGACGACCTGAAAATCATCGTGCTGATGGTTTACTGGAGCTTTGGCGAAGAGCCCGATGCGCTGGTGCTCGACGAGCTGTGCGACGACACCGAGTTTCGCGTGGCTCACTAGATATTGCACCCACGTTCGCGCACTTCGAGTCGCTCTCTGCCCCCCCGAGGGGGCGGGCCTTGCTTGGGGCGGCCCGGCGCTGCGGCCATTGCCCCCACGGTCGTTCGCTTCGCGTAACTTTCTGCCCTCCGAGGGGGCCGCTGCGCCTGCGGTCCGGCGAAGCCGGTCCCGCGGCCCCTGCTGGTGAAGATGGAGCCCCCACGCTCGCTGTCGTTGATTTTATAAACCCCGGCATCAAACCGGCGGCAGGTGCAGGCCAAACTGACGGAGGCGCGCTTAACCCAAAAGTCGCTCGGGATTCGCATCCAGTTTGGCCAATGCGTCGCGTGTCGCACGAACCGTCAGTGCCTCTTCTTCGGTCGGCACCAGCAAGCCAGCCTGCAGATAGGCGGCCAGGCGCTTGATCTGAATCAGGAAATTGCGCCCGTCTGCCGACGCGAACAGATGCAGCTGTTTGCGGTCGCTGCACCAGGCAAACTGCACCAAGTTAACCTGGCCGTTGTGGTCTAGGCTGAACCAGCTGCCCAGTTGCAGTTCCTGCGCCCACGCGCGCATGGCATCGGTTGGCTGGCTGCCGCCGTCGGTGATGATTTGCACGTCGGCGGCGTCTAGGCCGATCATGGTCACCAGACTCTCGGTGTCCAGCGACAGGTCGCCAACATCTTCGTCAGACAAATAGTCTTCCAGATTGGCCAGGCGTTTGGCCATCGCGTCGATGCGTTCCTGCGAAATTCCCTCGGTTTTGGACATGAATGCGTCGGCCAGCGTGTCGCTGATCACCTTGAGGTGTTCATCCTGTGCCTCTGCCGACAACCCAAGCATTGACATGCCCGTGCGCAGTAGCTGAAGCAGCTCCGGCAAATCGGCAATGACGCGCGCACGGTCTTCCCGGTTGGGCTTGGCGCTGGCGGCCCAAACCAGGTCAGCTGCGGCCCGTTTGAGCGTGATGGTTTCCTGATGCTGCGGGCCGTTTTTCATGGCACCAATCGCCAGCACTTCCGCCCACACCTTGAACAAAAACTCGCGAATGCCTTCGCGAACGGGCATGTCGTTGAGCATTTTCCGCATCTCGATCGTGTACTGGATCGCCATGGTTTCTTTTTGCTCGACCTGTTGCGCCAGCGTGACGACCTTTGCGGTGCTTTCCTGCTCGGACAGGAATTTGGACAAAAATTTCTCGAACTCGTCATAGACGATCTGAAACACCCGGCGTCCGGTTTCCGGATATTGCTCGATCACCTGAACGATACGCCGGACTTCAGATTCCATCGCGCCGCCGGACACGGTGACATTGAACCCGAGCACGCACGAGCCGAGGCGGTCGATCAGGCGGCGCGCAGGATGCTGCAGCGAGCCAAAAAATTCGGTTTCTGAAAGCGCGACCCGCAGCACGGGGATTTGCAGTCGGGCAAACCAGACCCGAATCACCGGCGGAATGCGCTCTTCCGCCAAAATAGCCTGAAACATCAGCGCGACAATTTCGATGGTTGCTTTTTCCGAGTCTTGCGTGGCAGCCTGCTTTAGCGCCGTGGTTCGGGTTCTTAGCGCGCTGGCAGCACGGTCCACTTGCGCCTGGCCGTAAACCATGCCTCCGCCGCGAGAATCCGAAAGTACCGTGCGATCAGCGCTTTCGGTTTCGGCACGCTGCGCCCTGAAGATAGCATTTGTCAGCTGCGGCGACGGCGGGGCTTGCCTTGTGTCTTCAAACCCAACCACGTTGTCAATCAGCAGCCGTTTGAGATGACCCATCACGCCCTGCGCCCGCATCCGGGCGCGGGCCAATGGCGTGGTCGCGGTCTGCATGCGCGTTTCGTCGCCCACAGAATTTCCCGAACCTGAATTACGCTGCGCCGCGCGCCCACTCAAGTCTGCAGCACCGCCTGTGCCTCCGGTTACGCCTGAACCACCTGCACCTGCACCTGAACTTCCGCCGACACCTGAACCTCCACCGGTCTGGCCTGATGGGTTGCGAAAGTTATCACCACCGGAGTCACCCGGCCGCCCGCCATTTGAATTTCCGCCGCCGTAGCCAGAAAGGCCTCCCCCGTCGCCTGGATATCTTGAGCGTGTACCCGAATTTGGCAGCGGGCTCTCACCGCCGCGTCCCGTTGTCTGGCTGTCATCAGCCCCCGTTCGGACTGCAGACGGCGTGCGCTTCATCATGGGCCGAAGATCAATCTCGGCCATGACACCTTGCTGCACCAAAAATTCATTGGTCGCGTGGTAGACCTCCAGCATCTGCTCGGAAAGCGTTTTCTGGACCAGGTCCTGCACCGACAACCACAGCTCGCGAGAAAGCGGCGCCGCCATCCACTGCTCCACAACATGCCGCGACACGACTTCCGGACGAAAGATGTCATCCTTGTGCAATTCCGGAATGTCGTCGAGGTGCTGAATGCGAAGGCGCAAGTCGCTCAATTCCCAACTCGCAAAATCAAGCAGGCGCAACGCCAGGCGCGACGCGATGATTTTGATTTCCATCACCTCATTACCAAGCAACTCCATGCTGGCGCTGGCTGGAAATTTCGAAAGTGATGTGACCAGAGGTTGCGACTTGGCCCGGTTCAGTGCGCTGGAAGTGTTTTGAACCCAGACGGCGCTGCTTTTTTGAAACGCCAGCCAGCCGTCCCGGCGATCCTGCATTTCACGAGCACCAGCGGGCTGGTCGAGCAGGCTGGTGAGCCGATCCTGCACGATTTTTGCCAGAAGCGGCAATATCCGCAAGATGCGCTCCGCGAACAAGGCTCGCGCTTGGTCGGCTAAAACCGTATTTTTTTTGTTCGTTGACGCCACAACCGCCCTGGATGTATGAGCTCGTAGCTTACACGGTGGCGCCCGCATTCGGGTCGTTCGGGTCTTCTTCTTTTTTCGCCGGCCCCTTGATGAGGTCTTCCCGCTTGATCCCTAGCCACATGGCGATAGCCGCTGCCACGAACACCGACGAATAGATGCCGAAAAGAATGCCGATCGTCAGGGCCAGCGCAAAATAGAACAGGGTGGGTCCGCCGAACAGCAGCATCGACAGCACCATGATCTGCGTCGAGCCGTGCGTGATGATGGTGCGGCTGATGGTCGAGGTGATCGCGTTGTCAATAATTTCGGTGGTGTTCATTTTTCGGTAGCGCCGGAAATTTTCCCGGATACGGTCAAAAATCACCACCGATTCATTGACTGAATAGCCCAGCACGGCAAGCACCGCAGCCAGCACGGCGAGCGAAAACTCCCACTGGAAGAAAGCAAAAAACCCAAGGATGATGATGACGTCATGCAGGTTGGCGATGATGGCTGCCACCGCATACTTCCATTCGAAGCGAAAAGCCAGATAAACCATGATGCCGAACACCACCATGGCGAGCGCTTTCAGGCCGTCCTGCGCGAGCTCTTCGCCCACCTGAGGGCCGACAAATTCGGTGCGACGCAGGGTCACGCTGTTGTCGGCTGCCTTCAGCGCAGCCAGCACCTTGTCGCTCTGCTGCGCGGTACTGACGCCCTTTTGCGCTGGCAGGCGGATCATCACATCGCGCGAGTTGCCGAAGTTTTGCACCTGAACATCGGTGAACCCCAAGCCTGAAACCGCGTCGCGAATTTTTCCAACATCGGCGGCCTGGGTGTAGTTCACCTCCATCAGCGTGCCACCGGTGAATTCCACCGACAGGTGCAAACCGCGTGAAAAAAGGAAAAATACCGCCAGCGCGAACGTGATGAAGCTGATCGCGTTGAAGATCAGCGCATGCCGCATGAACGGAATATCGCGGCGAATCTTGAAAAATTCCATTTAGTGTCCTGAGGTGGCGAGGGCCGGGGGAAACATCGTCATTTGGCGATGGCGGTAGATCCCGCCGGGCGCCACACCGTACCGATCGAGACGGTCTTGAGCTTTTTCTGCCGGCCGTACCAGAGGTTGACGAGGCCGCGCGAAAAGAATACGGCCGAGAACATGCTGGTCAAAATACCGATGCAATGCACCACCGCAAAACCGCGTACCGGCCCCGACCCAAAAGCCAGCAAGGCCAGACCGGCAATCAGCGTGGTGATGTTCGAGTCCAGAATGGTGGCCCAGGCACGCTCGTATCCGGTGTTGATCGCCGCCTGCGCAGACGCGCCGTTGCGCAACTCCTCGCGCACGCGTTCGTTGATCAACACGTTGGAGTCAATCGCCATCCCCAGCGCCAAAGCCATGGCGGCCATGCCGGGCAAGGTCAGGGTGGCTTGCAGCATCGACAGCACCGCCACCAGCAGCAGCAGATTGACTGCCAGCGCCAGGCCAGAAAACAGCCCGAACAGCATGTAGTACACCGCCATGAAGCAGACGATCACGATAAAGCCCCAGGTGACGCTGTTGAAGCCCTTGGCAATGTTGTCTGCGCCCAGCGTCGGGCCAATCGTTCGTTCTTCAATGATTTCCATCGGCGCGGCGAGCGAGCCGGCTCGCAGCAGCAGCGCCAGGTCGTTCGCTTCCGTAACGCTCATCGAGCCTGAAATCTGGAAACGGTTGCCAAGTTCACTTTGAATAACCGGCGCGGTGAGCACTTCGCCCTTGCCCTTTTCAAACAGCAAAATAGCCATGCGTTTTTTAATGTTTTCGCGGCTGGTGTCGCGCATGATGCGCCCGCCCTTGGCGTCAACGGTCAGGTCTACTTTGGGCTGCTGATTTTGCGAGTCAAAACCCGGCTGGGCGTCGGTCAAATTCTCACCGGTCAAAATGACCTGCTTTTTGACGATCACCGCTTGCCCGTTACGCTCCAGAAAGCGTTCGGTGCCAAACGGAACCGGGCCGGTATTGTTTTCTGCCGCGCGCGCTTCGGCGCCGTCTTCAACCAGCCGCATTTCCAGCGTCGCCGTGCGGCCCAGAATATCTTTGGCCTTGGCCGTGTCCTGCACGCCAGGCAATTGCACCACGATGCGGTCCAGGCCCTGCTGCTGAATCACCGGCTCGGCCACCCCCAGTTCGTTGATGCGGTTGTGCAGCGTGACCATGTTCTGCTTGAGTGCCTGGTCCTGAATTCGTCGGGCTGCCTCGGGCCTGATGGTGGCGCTCAGCTTGTAGTCGGTGCCGTCAGCCGCATCAGTTGATTGCAGATCAGGAAACTGGTCCTGAATCAGGGCCTTGGCCGATGCCAGCGTGTCTGAATCGCGAAACCGCACTTCAATAGCCTGCGCATTGCGGTTGATGCCGCTGTGACGAATATTTTTCTCGCGCATCGTGGAGCGAAGATCACCGGCCAGCGATTCCGCCCGCTTGGTCAGTGCGGCCTGCATGTCCACCTGCAGCATGAAATGCACGCCACCGCGCAAATCGAGCCCCAGATACATCGGATTCGCGTGCAATGCGGTCAACCACGCAGGCGAACGCGAGATCAGGTTTAACGCCACCACATAAGCCGAATTGGCGGCGTCGGGAGCCAGTGCTTTTTGAATCGCGTCCTGGGCTTTGAGCTGCGCGTCGGTGTCGGCAAACCGGGCTTTGACCGACACCCCATCGAGCGCAATCGCGTCGGCGGTGATCGAAGCATCTTTCAGGGCCTGCTCGACCCGCGCCAGCGTGGTGGAGTCAATTTTTGTGCTGGAACGGGTGCTTGAAACCTGCACCGCAGGCGACTCGCCAAACAGATTGGGCAGGGTGTAGAGCGCCGCGACCAACAGGGCGACCAGCATGATGGCGTACTTCCAGACCGGATATCGATTCATGAGGGAGCTGTTCCAGTGGAGGGTGAGGAAATTCAAGCAAGTGGATTCAAGCGAAGGGATTCAAGCGAGGGTGAGCGCAGCGCCCGCAGACCGATGCTGCGACCGCCGTCTGCATTTATTTGGTGCCGCTGATGGCGCCCTTGGGCAGCACCTGGACGATGGCGCTGCGCTGCAGCTGCACTTCCATACCCGGCGCCAATTGCAGCGTCAGGTAAGACTCGCCGAGTTTGGTCACGGTGCCGAGCAATCCGCCGGCAGTCGCTACTTCGTCACCTTTGGCCAGCGCCTCGATCATCGCGCGGTGCTCTTTCTGCTTTTTCATCTGCGGGCGAATCATCACGAAATACAGCACCACAAACATCAGCACCAGCGGCAGCATGCCGGTGAGCGATGACAGCAAGTCGCCGCCTGCAGCAGCAGCGGGGGCGGTTTGGGCAAAAGCGGAAGAAATGAACACAGCTGACTCCAGAGCGATTTAAAAGGATGGGCCGACGCGGCTCCTCGTCTGGAGGCCGTACCGACAAAGCGCGATTGTATGCGGCGCCCAAGTTAAAAGCGCCGAAACCAAGGCAGGTTTGCGCCGTCGCGCAAGCGCTTTAAATATCGCCGGGATTTCTGCCAGCCGGGAAGGCGTGCCTGCGCTGGCAGGCAACCCCGTTACCGCCGCAGTCAGGCAATCTCTAGCGCAGCCACCCGCTCCGGCTGGCGAAACGCGGTCATCAACGCCGCCCATTGCGGCCGGGCAGTCGCCAGATGGCGGGCCTTGACATGACCATAACCCTTGATCATCTCGGGGATTCTGGCAATTTCCACGGCGGTGGCATGGTTGCCAGCAGCAAGTTTGCCCAGTACTTCCTCAATGCTGGCGCGGTATTCGCCAATCAGCGCGCGCTCGGTTCGGCGCTCTTCAGTGTGTCCGAATGGGTCCAGCGGCGTGCCGCGCAGCACCTTGAACGGCGCCAACACCTGGAAGGCGGTCTGCATCCACGGGCCGAACTGCCGCTTTTGCAATTCACCTTTGTCGTTTTTGGCTGAAAAAGCGGGCGGCGCCAAGTGGTAGTTGAGCTTGAAGTCGCCTTCAAACATGGCGTGTACCCGGCCGAGGAAGGCGCGGTCGGTGTGCAGCCTGGCGACTTCATACTCGTCCTTGTAGGCCATCAGTTTGAACAGATAGCGCGCAACCGCTTCGGTCAGCACGGTTTTTCCCAGTTTGGCCTCAGACACACGCACCTTTTCAACAAAGTCGGCATACGTCCGCGCGTACGCAGCGTTCTGGTACGCCGCTAAAAACTCGACTCGTTTGGCCAGCATCTCGGTCAGTGACGGTTTCTTCACAAACTCAATCACCTGCGCCGCCTTGAACAGCGCCTGCACCTGCGCCAGGTCATGCGCGCAGCGGCGGCCCCATTCAAACGCCGCCTGGTTGTTGTCAACCTGCACGCCATTGAGCTCGATGGCGCGCATCAACGCTGCATGCGACAGCGGCACGCGGCCTTTCTGCCACGCATATCCCAGCAGCAGCGGGTTGGTGTAGATCGAGTCGCCGACCAGTTGCACCGCCACCTGCTCCGCATCAAACGAGCCGACCAGATCATTGCCGACGGCCGAGGTGACCGCCGTTTCACAATTGCCGCCCGGAAACTGCCAGCCGGGGTTGCTGACGAAAGCTGCTGTCGGCGTGCCGTGCGAGTTCATCGCAACAAACGTGCGGCCCGGCTGCATCACCGTCAGCGTGTACTTGCTGGCGGCCACGATGGGGTCACAGCCGATCACCAGATCAGCCTTGGCAGTATCGACCTTGGTGGTGTAGATCGCATCCACCCGGTTCGCAATCTGGATGTGGCTCCAGGTCGCGCCGCCTTTTTGCGCCAGCCCGCCCGCGTCTTGCGTCACCACGCCCTTGCCTTCCAGGTGCGCGGCCATGCCGAGCAATTGCCCGATGGTGATGACGCCGGTGCCGCCGACGCCGCCCACCACAATGCCCCAGGCGCTTTCAGCCACCGGCAGCACCGGCTGCGGCACGTCGAACAGGGTTGATGCATCGCCCTTTTTTTCCTTCTTCGGCTTTTTCAGCTGCCCGCCTTCAACGGTGATGAAACTGGGGCAAAAGCCTTTCACGCATGAATAATCTTTGTTGCAGCTGTTCTGGTTGATGCGGCGC
>JANLYY010000238.1:0-1994 GCA_031365885.1 Polaromonas sp.
CCGCGATGCCCTGCTTTTGGGTCTCGTGCATCACCGCCTTACGTGCGGCAAAAATGCCCTTGCTGTCGGAATAGCCGGCCGAATTGGGCAGGTTGCGAATCATGTCCTGCTGAATCTCTTCCGGTGCATCGAAGCCGAACACGGCCAGATTGCCCAGGTTCAGCTTGATGATCTTCTGGCCTTCTTCTTCCATCTGTTTGGCCGCGTCCATGATCGGGCCACGGATGTCATACAGCACGTTGGCAAGCTTGGCAGATTTGGTGATCGGTTTCATGCGGCGTTGTTGAGTTGGAATCCATGCGCAGCCTGCTTTGAGCGGCGGCCTGGAGCTTTGCGGGAGTGGCGCGAGAGTCAGACGCGCAAGCACACGGGAAATCAGGCGGAATCTATAATTTGACCACACAAACCGCCAATTTCAGCCCACAGGCGAGGTTGCACGCGCGCTCCCCATTCACCAGTTACCTGACCAGCAAATACCCATGAAACTTCAACCTGATCGCCTTGAGGTTCAATCCATTCTTGGCTACGGCCCCGGTTGGGTCGGGCTGGGCAGCATGGGCGTCGCGGAAAAAATCGAGCGCAGCATCGTCATTGGATCACGGGGCGAAAAATTCGACTGGGATTGCAACCGCTTTGAGCAACTGAGCCCGGAACACTTTGCGCGGCTGGCAGAAAGTCGCCCGGAGCTGGTGATTTTTGGCAGTGGCGAGCGCTTGCGCTTTGTCAAGCCGGCGCTGATGCGTACACTGATCGAGCTGGGTATTGGCGTTGAAACCATGGACACGCTGGCGGCCTGCCGCACCTACAATATTTTGGCTGGCGAGGGGCGTCGCGTCATTGCTGCGCTGCTGATCGAGACCGGCACGGTGCCGCAGGGTGATGCTGAGACCCCTTCTCTTTCGGGTAAAATCTAGGGTTGCGTTTGGCACCGCACGCGGCAATCATGCCGACATCGTTGGCCAGGCCAGTACCAGATACAACTACTTTCTTCAGGGGCTACTCAGTATGGCAGTCGTCGTTAATAAATTACTTCCCGAATTCGAAGCGAACGCCACCAGCGGCATCAGGGTTTCCAATCAGTCTCATATGGGGCATGTTGTAGTGCTGTATTTTTACCCCAAGGACAATACCCCTGGTTGCACCACGGAAGCGATGCAGTTCCGCGACCGTTACAAAGATTTTGTCAAGGCTGGAGCCACTGTTTTCGGCGTGTCTCGCGACAATATGAAGTCGCATGACGAGTTCAAAGCCAAACTTGAACTGCCCTTTGAGCTGATTGCCGACACCGAAGAAAAAATGTGCCACATGTTCGGCGTTGTCAAAAACAAGATCATGTACGGCAAAAAAGTCAAAGGTATCGAACGCAGTACCTTTCTGATTGGCGTTGATGGCCTGCTGAAAGAAGAATGGCGTGGGTTGAAAGTTCCAGGTCATGTGGACGATGTTTTGAAGGCCGTCAAGGCATTGAAGAAAAGTAGTCTGAATCCGGCCTGAATCCCGCTTGAAGCCAGCACGCAACAAAGCTTTCGGGCACGTATAGTCCCGTCCTGCCAGTTGTGCATAATGAGCCGATGGTGTTGACACATTCGACTACGCTACCCGACAAAGCCGCCCTGGTTTCCAGGCGGCTTTTTTACTTTCGCAACCTCACTTTTTAAAGAGAGTCATACGCACTATGCCCTTGCCCCCTGCCCCGACCAAGCGTGCCGCTCTGCTCTCACCTGATGCGCTTGATGCACCTGCCCGCTCACCATCGCGGGGAATGCGAAAGTCTGAAAACGCCGACGCATCTGAAACACCACCGGTACTTGATCTTTTTGATGGTCGCGCGACCGGTGGAGGCGAACGCCCCGTAGCATTGAAAGGAAAAGAGTTTGCCAGCCCAATCGAATCGGGCGCAAGCAGCTATAAAAAAGAGAGCGTTCCGACAGTTGCAGCGACGGCAAAGCCAAAAAAGACCAAGTTAATCGGGCCGGCCAAGTTGTTCGTACTGG
>JANLYY010000240.1:0-8321 GCA_031365885.1 Polaromonas sp.
GCAGGCCTTCACGCTGTTTGCCACGCATTATTTCGAGCTGACCGAATTTCCGGCGCAGCACCATGCGGCCATCAACGTACACGTCAGCGCGGTTGAATCGGGCAACAGCATTGTGTTCATGCACCATATCGAGCCGGGGCCAGCGAACAAGAGCTACGGCATTGCAGTAGCCAAACTGGCCGGTGTGCCAGCAGCGGTGGTCAACCATGCAAAGAGCGCTTTGAACGCGCTGGAGACCCAGCAGCTGGAAGCGCGCGCACAGGTCGATCTGTTTGCCGCCCCGCCCGAGTCGGCAGCCGCAGATCAGAGCGCGCTTGACAAGGCGCTGCAGCAGATCGATCCTGACACCTTGAGCCCGCGTGAGGCGCTGGATGCGCTGTACCAGCTCAAGAAAATTTCGCTGCAGACCTGAGGCGGCAAGCCGCGACAACTTTTGTGCGGCACACTATTTCAGAACAACCTCCAACAATTTGCCAAAGCCCCTCATGACCTATTGCGTCGCTGTCAAACTCAATGCCGGTCTGGTTTTTTTATCCGACTCGCGCACCAACGCCGGGCTGGACCACATCAGCACCTTCCGCAAAATGATCGTCTATGAAAAGCCGGGCGACCGCTTCATGGTGCTGCTGTCGGCCGGCAATTTATCGATTTCGCAGTCAGTGCGCGAGATCTTGCAAATCGAGCAACTGCATGACCCGGGCAGCGCCGAGCCGATCACGATCTGGAACGCGAAAAGCATGTTTGACGCCGCCCGCGTGCTGGGCTCGGCGATTCGCCGCGTGTACGAGCGCGACGCCGCCGCGCTGCGCCATTCCGATGTCGATTTCAATGTGTCGCTGGTTTTCGGCGGGCAGATTTGCGGTGAAAACATGCGCTTGTTCCAGATGTATTCGGCTGGTAATTTCATTGAAGCGACGGACGAGACGCCCTACTTTCAGGTCGGCGAATCTAAGTACGGCAAGCCGGTGCTTGACCGCGTGCTGACACCGCACACACCGCTGGCCGAAGCCGCCAAATGCGTGCTGGTGTCGATGGACTCAACGATGAAGTCGAACCTGTCGGTCGGCCTGCCGCTGGACCTGGTGGTGTATGAAGCGGACTCGTTTCACAGCGACAAGATTGTCTGCATCGACAGCGATAACCCCTACTACCGCATGATGCACAACAACTGGGGGCAAAAACTGCGCGAGGTGTTCGACAGCATCGAAGACCCGGTGTGGGACGACGCGCACACCGACATCCCTTTGAAAATGCCGGCCACGCGCCACGAGCCGCTGCGCAAAATCACCACGCCGCAAGAAAAACTGATCTGAAAAACTGAATTGAAAAACTGAATTGAACCTGTGCCCGCATCGACCAAACCACTGATCATTTTTTCTCACGGAAACAGCTTTCCGGCCAGCACCTACAACGTGCTTTTTCAAAGTCTGAAAAGCCGCGGCTTCAACGTGCAGGCGATTGAAAAATTCGGCCATGATCCGGCCTACCCGGTTACCAGCAACTGGCCGCACCTGGTGCAGCAGCTGGCCGACTTCACCCACGCACAGGTCGAAAAAACCGGCCAGCCCGCCTTTCTGGTTGGGCACTCGCTGGGCGGCTATTTAAGCCTGATGTGCGCTGCGGTGCATCCGGTGCTCGGCGAGCAGCCCGTGCGCGGCGTGGTGTTGCTTGATGCGCCTGTGATCGGTGGCTGGCGTGCGACGGCGCTGGGCGTGGCCAAGCGCGCACGGCTGGTCGGCTCGGTACCACCCGGCGCCATCAGCCGCCGCCGCAGGAACGAATGGCTGAGCAAGGACGATGTGCTGGCCCATTTCCGCAGCAAAAAAGCCTTCGCCCAGTGGGACGAGCAGACCCTGCGCGACTACATCGAGCACGGCACGCATGATGCGCCGCCGGAGTCGGGCAAGCAGCGCGTGCTGAGCTTTGACCGCGAAGTCGAAACCAGCATCTACAACACGCTGCCCGACAACCTGGAGCAACTCATCAAGCGCCACCCGCTGAAGTGCCCGCTGGCCTTCATCGGTGGCCGCGAATCACCCGAGGTCAAACAGGTCGGCATGGCGCTGACCGAGCGCCTGACCAAGGGCCGCGTGATGATGATGGACGGAACGCATCTGTACCCGATGGAAAGGCCCGAGGCAACGGCGGCGGCAGTGGAAGCGGCGTTGCTGAACATGCTGGCGTGAGAACTTCAAGGCATCACTATCGCTATTATTTTTATAGCTGCTTGCGCAATTTCCACCTGGGCTAGCGGCAACAATCGCCAGATAACCGTTCGCCCTGGGCTTTTCGAGGGGTCTTCGCGGCGCACTCAGGCTTCGACAGGCTCAGCCCCGACGGGGGCCAGAGCTTACGCCACCCACTGAATCACGCCAGTCCACGCCGTCGCCAGCACCACAATGCCAAACGCAATGCGGTACCACGCAAACGGTACAAAGCTGTGGCTGGCGATGTATTTGAGCAGCCAGCGAATGCAGAGCCAGGCGCTGATAAACGCGAACACCAGGCCCACCGCAAACATCGGTACATCGGCGACGGACAGCAGGGCGCGCTCTTTGTACAGGCTGTAGACACCCGCGCCGATGAGCGTCGGAATGGCAAGATAAAAAGAAAAATCAGTCGCCGCCTTGCGCGACAGGCCCAGCAACATGCCGCCGATGATGGTGGCGCCGCTGCGGCTGGTGCCCGGGATCATCGCCAGGCACTGCACCAGCCCGACCTTTAGCGCGTCCATCATCGTCATGTCTTCCACCGCGTGAATGCGCGCCACGGCCGGGTTATTGGCCTGTCGCCTTTCGGCCCACAAAATAATAAAGCCACCGATGATGAAGGTGCTGGCCACCACCACCGGCGTGAACAGATTCGCCTTGATGGCCTTGCCAAACAGCAGGCCCAGTACCACCGCCGGGATGAAGGCAATCAGTACATTCAGTGCAAATTGCTGCGCCTGTTTTTCAGTCGGCAGCGCCACCACGGTGTCTCGGATTTTTTGCCAGTACACCAGAATGACCGCAAAAATGGCGCCGGTCTGAATGGCGATGTCAAACACCTTGGCCTTGTCGTCATCAAAGCCGAGCAGCGCGCCCGCCAGAATCAAATGGCCGGTCGATGAGATTGGAAGAAATTCGGTCAGGCCTTCGACGATGCCCATGACGGCGGCCTTGATGAGCAATGCAATATCCACGCGGACTCCAAAAAAAGTTTGCCTGATTATGGCTGGGTGCAAAGCACTGTTCCGCCGCCGCGCAGCCCGCACTTCGCGCCGCCCGTTTGCGTCTCGCGCCGCGCAGGCCGCACTTCGTCGCAAGGTACTGGCCGTCGGCACGCGGTCCCGGCAAAGTCCGTTTCATTCCCACTCGTTTTCAAGAGCAACACCATGACTATCCAACCCGCTATTGCCATCCACCAGAGCGCAACATGATTGCCCAAATCCTGAGCAACACGCCCCCGTGGGTCTGGGGCCTGCTGGCCGCGCTGCTGGCGCTTGGTCTCAGCCAGACGCGCAGCCGTACCGCAGGCCTTGTCCGCATCACCTTGCTGCCGCTGGGGCTGGGGGCCTTCTCGCTGTACGGCACTGTATCGGCCTTCGGTGCTTCGCCCCCAGTCTTCGGCAGTTGGCTGGTTGCAACCAGCTTGCTGGTGCTCATCGTCACGCAAATGCCGCTGCAAGCCGGCGCGCGCTTCGACAGTGCTACGCGCCAGTTCCAGCTTCCGGGCAGCTGGGTGCCGATGGCGCTGATCATGGGCATCTTCCTGACCAAATACGTCGTCGGCGTGAGTCTGGTG
Source organism: Polaromonas sp. (assembly GCA_031365885.1). GTDB lineage: Bacteria > Pseudomonadota > Gammaproteobacteria > Burkholderiales > Burkholderiaceae_C > Polaromonas. The sequence goes on from JANLYY010000240.1 coordinate 3,787, forward strand.
ATGCACCCGGAGCAAAAAGCCAACGCCAACTTCATCCTGGCCATCAGCACGCTCTACGGCGTTTACAGCGGCATTTTTGCCGGCCGTGCTGTTCGCCTGATTCGGCTGAGTCGCATGAGTCACCGGGTGCTGCTGCCCGTCGCGATAACCACCCTTCCCGTTCCAAATGCTAATTAATGTCTGAAAATGCAAATCAACATGAATGCAACTGCCCTGCAGAACCCCACGCTCGAACAGCTCGCCCTTAAACGCGCCCGTGCCAAGCTGGGCTGGTACATCCATGCCAGTGTGTATGTCGCCGTCAACCTGCTGCTGGCCGCACTGTCGGCGATGAGCGGGCGCCACTGGGCGGTGTTTCCGGCCTTTGGCTGGGGCATCGGGCTGGCGGTGCATGGCGCCGTGGTGTTTCTGGTGACTGGTGGGGCGGGCCTGCTGGAGCGTCTGGTACAGCGGGAGCGCAGGCGCCTCATGTCGCAAGGCGACCCCTGGTGAGCCCGCGGTGGGCGGCCCGCCTGATGAACATCGACTGGACCGACAAGCTACAGCGTTACCTGCAAGTGCTGGCCTTCGCGCTGGCCATTGCGACCATCCAGTACGCCTTCATGCCCGAGCGGCCGTACGGCCCGCCGCTGGTGTATTCACTGCTGATTGCCAGCATTACCTGGGCCGTCATCGACCTGGGTCGCGAGCTGTTCCCCTCCAGCGTGGAGACCGGCTGGCCGAAAGGCTGGGCGGGTTGGTGTCTGCCGCTAGCCGGTATTGCGCTAGGCTACCCGCTGGGCAGCTGGCTGGCTGATGTGCTGTGCGTTTACTACGGTTGGTATGCAGCGGGCGCCAGCCACAACACGCAGAGCACTTTGCGCTATTCCCTGCTGGTCACTGCGCTGGCTGGCATTGCGGGCACCTATCTGTTTTACGCCCGCAGCAAAAGCGTTTATCTCATCGGCAAAATGAGCGAGGCCCGCCAGCTCGCCAGCGAGGCGCGCCTGAAGCTGCTGCAAAGCCAGCTGGAGCCGCACATGCTGTTCAACACGCTGGCCAACCTGCGTGCGCTGATTGGTACAGACCCCCAGCGTGCTACCGCCATGCTCGACCGTCTGAACAACTACCTGCGCGCCACACTGAGCGGCTCGCTGGCCAGCACGCACACCTTGCAATCAGAGTTTGACCGGCTGCGCGACTACCTCGAACTGATGGCCGTACGCATGGGCCCCCGACTGAGCTACACGCTGACGCTGCCGCCCGATCTGGCGCAGCACCCCGTGCCCAGCTTGTTGCTGCAGCCGCTGGTTGAAAACAGCATCCAGCACGGGCTGGAGCCCAAAGTAGAAGGCGGGCACATCAGCGTGAGCGCGCGGCGTCAGGGGGACCTGCTGGTACTGCGGGTGCTGGACACCGGCGTGGGTTTAAGCACGGCCTTTGAAGCAAACCCGGGCTTCGGGCTGGCGCAGGTGCGCGAGCGGTTGCTGGCCAGCTACGGCACGGCATCTGCTATTGAATTAATAGCTGCCAGCGCTGGTGGTACGTCGGCTACAGTCACTTTTCCGTATCAAACATGATAAAAACATGAGCAACTGCCCCGCCACCGCGCTGATTGCCGAAGACGAGCCGCTGCTGGCGCTATCCCTTCAGGCCGAGCTGTCGAGAGCCTGGCCCGAGCTGCACGTTGTTGCCACGGTAGGCGACGGTGTGTCTGCCGTGGCGCAGGCTTTGCAGTTAAAACCTGACGTGCTTTTTTTCGACATTCGCATGCCGGCTTTGAGCGGGCTGGAGGCGGCCGCTGCGCTGGCCGACGACTGGCCGCAGCACGAAGCGTTTCCCCTGCTGGTGTTTGTCACGGCCTACGACCAGTACGCCGTGCAGGCTTTTGAAACCCAGGCGATGGACTACCTGCTCAAGCCCGTGCAACCCAAGCGGCTACAAATAACCATAGACAAACTCCGCCCAGCCCTTATAAAACGTGCGCAAGCAGCTACTATTTCAGGAGCAGATCAGAATTCATCGCTGGAACAAACGCTAGCCCAGCTGCGTCATTTGCTGGCCGCGACCAGCCCGCCCGCCGCACAGGGCAGCGCGCTAAAAGTCATTCAGGTCAGCGTGGGCAGCACCATTCGCGTGGTTCCCGTCGGCGACGTGATTTATTTCGAAGCAGCCGACAAATACATACGCGTGCTGACCGCCGGCCATGAGTACCTGATACGCCTGCCCCTCAAAGAGTTGCTGCGCCAGCTCGACCCGCAAAGCTTTTGGCAGATTCACCGCGGCACCATCGTGCAGGCCGCAGCCATCGACGCGGTACACCGCGATGAGTCTGGAAAACTCAGCCTGAGCCTGCACGGGCGCACTGAACGCCTTCTGGTCAGCCGCCTTTACGCGCAACAGTTTCGTGCGATGTAGACGCCACGCGGCTGATGCGCCCGCAAGGCTTTCGCACACGGTCCTACATTCACGGCTGGTTTATTGAGGCTTACTAAAGGCATTACAACAATGACTTGAGGAGCATCATGAAAACTACTCATCACACTGCCTGGGCCTACGCCAAAGGCACCGCCGTCACGCTGGCGATGGTGATTGGAACGGCCGTATTGATGGCCGCCTTTGCGACCGTCAACATGCAGCCGACGGAATTGAGCCAGGACTTGCCCCAACCTCCGTTGCAGGCCATGACGAAGACGCCCTCCGCCTGAAAAGCAAAGCCTGAAAATCTGCCCTGCCAAGCGGCAAACGCCTCGCGCAGAGCCAAAAAAAGCCCGCTTCAAGCGGGCTTTTTAACGATTGCGCGGGCTAACTAGCGCTGGTAATAAACCGGCGCAGGACCGTAGCCGCCACGGTAACCATCGGGCCGTCCGTCGCCGTTGCGGTCGCGGTAATAGCCACGACGGCCCTCATGCCGGTCGTCGTCGTCACGGTCAAGGTAGTAGCCGCCATGACGGCCTTGCCAGCCGTTTGGCCGGCCGTAGTAGATGGGCGCGGGCTGCACGTAAACCGGACGGGGCTGGTAATACACCGCAGGCGGCCCGTAATAAACCGGGGCGGGTTGCACATACACCGGGCGCGGCTGCACGTACACAGGCGCTGGTTCGACATAAACCGGTTGCGGATAGCCGCCATACACCGGGTAGGCGTTGCCGACACCCACTGCAATGCCCGGCAGACCGACACCGACAGAAAAAGATACATCGCCGCGCGCGTCAGCCGACGTGGCAAAACCCATCGCCGCAATGGCAAGGGCAGCCGACGCACCAGCGATAAGCGCCGAGCGTCTGGCTGAATGGCCGGCAGTAGCGGTATTGAGTTTGGCAGTGGTCATTGTTCAATCTCCTGGTAGAGCGGTGCAGAGCAGAAACTGCTCACGCCTTAATTAAACGCATCAGCGCGCAAACGGCTTACCGTCTGCGCAGTTAAGACAGTTGCCAAACGTAACTCTGCCAGGTCGAAGCCTAAAATCACACGATGAACTCCCCTGCTTCTTCAAATCCACTGAAACCCGCCGACCCGGCTGACAAAGACTCGCTTAAGCCCAGCAACTTTTTGCGCCAGATTATTGAAAAAGACCTGGCTGAAGGCACCTACGCCAGCCGCCGTTGGGGCGGCAGCCCGGGCGACGCCGCCCACCACGCGGCAGGCCCGCTGGATGCGGCCAAAGTGCGGCTGCGCTTTCCGCCCGAGCCCAACGGCTACCTGCACATCGGCCACGCCAAAAGCATCTGCCTGAACTTCGGCCTGGCGCGCGACTACGGCGGCGTGTGCCATTTGCGGTTTGACGACACCAACCCTGAAAAAGAAGAGGCTGAATACGTCGTCGGTATTAAAGACGCAGTGCAGTGGCTGGGCTTCGACTGGCACAGTCATGGCGCAGGCGGGGGCGAATCGAATTTGTACCAGGCCAGCGACTACTTCGACTTCATGTTTCGCGCAGCCGTTTATTTAATTGAATCCGGCAATGCCTATGTCGATGAGCAGACCGTCGAGCAAATCCGCATCAACCGCGGCGACTTTTCCAAACCCGGCGTCAACAGCCCTTTCCGCAGCCGCACCCCGGCACAGAACCTGGCGCGCTTCACGGAAATGCGTGACGGCCGGCATGAAGACGGCTCAATGGTGCTGCGCGCCAAGATTGACATGGCCAGCCCCAACATCAATTTGCGCGACCCCGCCATTTACCGCATTCGCCGCGCTACGCACCATTGACCCGTCTTCATGCCTGCCGTCACGCATTTCCGTGAAGCGCGCCAGGTTCTGTGCCGGAGTGCGGCTGCGAAAGGGGCTGTTGACGCCGGGTTTGGAAAAGTCGCCACGGTTGATGCGGATTTGCTCGACGGTTTGCTCATCGACATAGGCGTTGCCGGATTCGATCAAATACTCGGCCGCGCGGTACATGAAGTCGAAGTAATCGCTGGCCTGGTACAAATTCGATTCAACACCGCTTGCGCCATGACTGTGCCAGTCAAATCCAAGCCATTGCACCGCGTCCTTGATGCCGTCGACGTATTCGCTTTCTTCTTTTTCGGGGTTGGTGTCGTCGAAGCGCAAAT
>JANLYY010000241.1:0-16438 GCA_031365885.1 Polaromonas sp.
AATCCGGCCTGTCTGGGTGGTCATCGGCTGCCCTCCAAAAAACCCCGCTGCGCTCCAGCGGGTTTTTTGTTGCAGCGCTCAAAGTCAGACACAGCGCACGACAAGGCATCTCCTCAATGGGCTGGCAAATCCTGATTCAGCCACATCAGGACGCGAGATCGAATTGCCTCCAATGACCTCCGGCACCTCATTGCCCAAGCTCGCTATTAATTCAGTAGCTACCTACGCACATATCCTGGGGGCTTCAGCACTAATTTACTCTTGAAAACAGCTAAAAATAGGCGCTCCTCCAGATCAAGTGGTGTGTTTTTCTGTTCTGCACGGGGGGCGATGAGGCAATCTCCCAGACCAAAAAAAACCGCCCCGGTCGACTGGTCGACGGGCGGTTTTTGAGGTGCCGGACCCGAGCGTTTTTATCCGGCGAAGCAGCGGTAAAAGGCTGGATCAGGCGCGCGCGGCGCGCAGCTTTATCGAGAACTCTCGCAGAGCGGCAATACCGCTTTCCTCCGCGCGGTGGCACCACGCTTGCAGGTCCGTAGCCAGTTGCTCACTGGACGCGGAGGTGGACAGCCACATCTGGCGAAGCTCCTCGCGCATCGTGACCATCTTGTCCAGCACCGGGTGATCGGCTCTGGCCTGTGCGACATGCAGCTTGGCGGTTGCAGGCACCTTGTCGTCGTCACGATGCAGCCAGCGGTTGGCCGCGCGAAGCACAGAGGCATCAACTTTTTTGGCTTTCAGCAATTCAATTTCGTTACGACCAGCGTCTCGGAGCGCCCGCGCGAAGCCGGCCATGACTTCGTAGCGGTGAGCAATCAACGCTTCCAGAGTTTTCTCGTCGGCGACCGGCTTGATGGAACCCAATTGAAGCTTGGGCGGCACTTTTTTCACCGTGGCCAAACCCACTTTTTCAAGTGCGCGGATGTAAACCCAGCCGATATCAAACTCATACGGTTTGACTGAAAATTTGGCCGATGTGGGGTAGGTGTGGTGGTTGTTGTGCAACTCTTCACCGCCAATCATGATGCCCCACGGCGAAATGTTGGTGCTTGCGTCAGGCGCTTCAAAATTGCGGTAACCCCAGTAATGCCCGATGCCGTTGATGATGCCGGCCGCCGTGACGGGAATCCAGATCATCTGAACTGCCCAGACGGCAAGTCCCGCAGCACCGAACAGCGCCAGATTGATGATCATCATCAGGCCAACACCCTGCCAGCTGAAGCGGGTGTAGACGTTGCGCTCAATCCAGTCGTTAGGCGTGCCGTGACCAAACTTGGTCATTGTTTCCAGGTTTTTGCTTTCGGCACGGTACAGCTCGGCACCTTTCCAGAAAACGGTTTCTATGCCGCGCGTCTGAGGGCTGTGCGGATCTTCCGCCGTCTCGCACTTGGCGTGGTGCTTGCGGTGAATCGACACCCACTCTTTGGTGACCTGACCTGTGCCCAGCCAGAGCCAGAAGCGGAAAAAATGTGCCGGTAGGGCATGCAAATCCATCGCACGGTGCGCCTGATGGCGGTGCAGATAGATGGTGACGCTGGCAATTGTGATGTGCGTAGTCACCAGCGCATAAAGCACTATTTGCCACCAGCTGGCAGCCAACAGTCCATGAGCCAGCCAATCGAGGGTGGCGTCAAAAAATATCATGTACATCTTTCAATCGTTGCGCGCACCGACTTGCCGAACTTCAACTTGTTTCCAGGCGCTGCGACAGACAACCGGCAATTATAAACAGATGCCGAAAAAACAAGTATTCATTGTGTGGAGCTGCGGTAAAGCCTGCATAAGTCGTCAAAATTTGATAACTAAGCCGTATCGTCCGGCATTTGCTGTTTCAAAAGTCATGTTTTTTGCCAGACAGCTGCAAAAAAACCATCGGTTTGATGCAGGTGAGGCCATAGCCTTAAATACGGACCACGGCACAACGAGTCAGCTTTTTCCACACCCAGATGCGTCAACAGCGGCCCGACTTCCAGCAGCTGAAATTCCGGATGGGCCGCACTGAAGGCCTCCGCAATCCCCTCATTTTCCTGTCGCAATACGCTGCACGTTGCATAAACCAGTCGTCCACCAGGTTTGAGCAAGCGCGCAGAGCTTTGCAAAATAGCGGTCTGCTTGGCGGTCAGCTCCTCAATCGCCTTCGGGTTCTGCCGCCACTTCAAGTCAGGATTGCGCCGCAGCGTGCCCAGGCCTGAGCACGGCGCATCGACCAGCACGCGGTCAATCTTGCCGGCCAGCCGTTTGATGCGGTCGTCACGCTCATGCGCAATGGCCACGGGATGGACGTTGGACAGGCCACTGCGCGCCAGCCGGGGTTTCAGCGCATCGAGCCTGTGGCCGGACGTATCAAATGCATAAAGCCGCCCCGTATTGCGCATTGACGCGCCCAGCGCCAGCGTTTTGCCGCCTGCGCCGGCGCAAAAATCAACCACCATCTCGCCGCGCCTGGCATCGACCAGCAAAGCCAGCAGTTGCGAGCCCTCGTCCTGCACTTCAATGGCACCCCGCGTGAAGGCGTCGAGCTTGCCCAGCTGCGATTTGTCAGCCAGTCGCAAGCCCCACGGCGAGTACGGCGTTGCTACTGTTTTAAGAGCAGCTTTCGCAAGCTCTTTCTGGACATCAGCGCGTTTGTCCTTCAAGGTGTTGACACGCATGTCGAGCCCGGCAGGCGCGTTCAGGCTATCGACCAGCGGCCAGAAATCATCACCCAGTTGCTCCTTCAGCGGCTCGACCAGCCACGGCGGCAAATTGTGCCGGTGCAACTCCATCAGGTCGGCAGGTTTGACCTGATCGCAGCGGGCCAGCCAGTCCTTTTCCTGGTCGGTCAGTGCGCTGAGCAGAAAATCGCGCGGCCCCACGAACCCCAATATGGCCAGCCGCCGTTCGGGCGGCCCGCTGCCGTGTTGCGCCAGATAGGTGTAAAGATTTTTCTTGCGCAGCACGCCGTAAATGGTTTCTGCCAGCGTGGCGCGCTCGCGGGGGCCGAGGCGGAACTCGCGGAAGTAACGCGACAAAACCATGTCTGCGGGATGATCAAATTTGAGAACCTGCTTGAGGAGTTCGGAGCAGCTGTCGAGAAGGGCTTTAGGGTGCATGCCCCTATTGTCCCACCCGATGTCGCGGCCGACTGGTAACCCGGCCGACTGCCTAGGCAAAAGCCGGTGCAGATTAGCGCGTTCAGCCAGCCAGAGTCAGACGATCGGCATCGTCTGGCTGCCCGCGCTTCGCTTGCCAAGTCTCATCCATAAAAACTGGCCTCATGCATGTGTCGCGTTGCCTTGTTTGACGACAATCCCGGGGATGAATAATGAACTCCCCCCGTTGATTGAAACCCTGCCCGGGCTTTACCGCCACTACAAAGGCCTGCTGTATGAAGTGGTGGGTACCGTCCGCCATAGCGAAAGCCTGGAGTCCATGACGCTTTATCGTGCGCTTTATGGCGAGCACGGTTTGTGGGTCAGGCCGGCGGCCATGTTCAACGAGGAAGTCCTCATTGACGGCATTCGCCAGCCCCGATTTGCTCGCCAGCCCTGAATACTGACGCCGACTCCCGGTCACCGATAATCGAGGGCTATGTCTCAAGCTCTTTCCAACGTCATGCCTTCCGTCGCTTCGCCCCAGTCTTCAGACGCGCCCGCTTCCAACCAGGCTCCCACTGAAATCGCCAAACAGGTCAAGCGACGCCGCACCTTCGCCATCATCTCGCACCCCGACGCGGGCAAGACCACGCTGACTGAAAAGCTGCTGCTGTTTTCGGGTGCGATTCAAATTGCCGGCAGCGTCAAGGCGCGCAAAGCAGCACGCCACGCAACCAGCGACTGGATGGAAATTGAAAAGCAGCGCGGCATTTCGGTTGCCAGCTCTGTCATGCAGATGGAGTACCGCGACTGCGTGATCAACCTGCTCGACACGCCCGGTCACCAGGATTTCTCGGAAGACACCTACCGCGTACTCACCGCCGTTGACGCCGCACTGATGGTGATCGACGCGGCCAATGGCGTCGAGCCGCAAACCCGCCGCCTGCTGAAAGTCTGCCGCGCGCGCGGCACGCCCATCCTGACGTTTGTCAACAAGATGGACCGCGAAGTGCAAGACCCGATGACGGTGATGGACGAGATCGAACGCGAACTCGGTATGGCGGTAGTGCCGTTCACCTGGCCGGTCGGCATGGGCAAACTGTTTCACGGCGTGTACGACAGGCGTGAAGACCGCATGCGCGTCTTCAGCCCGGGTGAAGACAAAGCCGGTGGCGACGATGAAATCCTTAGCGGGCTGAACAATGCAGAAGCAGCGAAACGCTTCGGCGCCGAATACGAACAGGCGCAGGGCGAGATCGAACTGGTTGCCGGTGCCACGCCCGAATTTGACCGTGCGCTGTTCCTCGCCGGCAAACAAACGCCGATGTTCTTCGGCTCGGCCATCAACAACTTTGGCGTGCAGGAAGTGCTGGACGCGCTGGTTGACCTGGCGCCCGCGCCCGGCGACCGCACCGCGATGCAGCGTGTGGTACACCCCGAAGAGAAAAAATTCTCCGGCGTGGTGTTCAAGATTCAGGCCAATATGGACCCGGCCCACCGCGACCGCATCGCATTTTTGCGCGTCGCCAGCGGCGAGTTCACACGCGGCATGCGCTTGAAAGTTGTGCGCAGCGGCAAAGAGCTGCGGCCCAACACCGTGGTGAGCTTCATGAGCCAGCGCCGCGAGTTACTGGACACTGCCTTTGCCGGCGACATCATCGGCATCCCTAACCACGGCGTGCTGCAGCTCGGCGACACGCTGACCGAAGGCGAAGCGCTGCAGTTCACTGGCCTGCCTTTCTTCGCGCCTGAAATGTTCCGCGCTGTTGAAGTCGCCGACCCGCTGCGCAGCAAGCAATTGCGCGCCGGTTTGACGCAGCTCGGGGAAGAAGGCGCAATTCAGGTCTTCAGACCGATTGCCGGTTCATTGCTGTTGCTGGGCGCCGTGGGTCAATTGCAGTTTGAAGTCGTCGCGCACCGGCTGGAACACGAATACGGCGTCAAGGCCCGCATCATGCCCAGCAACTTCAACCTGGCGCGCTGGGTGACGTGCGACGACGCGAACGAGCTGAAAAAATTCATGGACGCCAACGCCCACCGCGTCGCACTCGATGCGGTCGATGCGCCAACGCTGCTGGTCGATCACAGCGCCACACTGCGCGCCGTCGAGCAGCAATGGCCGAAGATCAAGTTTCATGCGCTGCGCGAGCACGCCGGGCTGGTGTTTCAGTCGAAGATGTAGACGTTTACCATGTTTTAGGCCTGTAGCCCCCGTAATACGTGCGCAAGCAGCTATTATATTTATAGCGCCATTAATTTCTTGGTCGCTTGTCGGGGGCCGCTTTCAATCATGACGTGAAGGCAATTCGGGTCGCCTTGACTTGGGTACCGCCTGCTGACACCACGCCTTTGACTTCAACCCGCACGTTATTTGCCAGGCTGTTCGCCGTGCCATTGTTGAATTGGGCGACGCTGAAATCGACCGTCACGCCGCGCACTACAAACGTTGTGGCGGTCAGGCTGCCAACGGTGCCGTGCAGTTCAAACTTCAGTGGGTCGCTTTCATCTTCGAGCGCCACCTTTCTGGCTACCAGCACGCCATTGACCAGCTTGCCCTCGACCTCAACGCGATCCCCAGGTTTTAAACCGGTGGGAACCGTAGAGCCTCTGGCATCCACAGGCAGCCCGTTGACGCTGAACTGGCTGCTGGAAGTGAACGCGGTGACGGTGCCTTCAACCTCGGCCTCGTCGCGGTCCTGAAGCTCAAGCTCGACCGCGCGGATTTTGACCGCCTTGCGCGTGCCCGTGCTCAGCGTCGGCTCCAGGCGCACGCGTACCAGCAAGCCGTTGGTCAGAGTCAGGCTGGTGGGAACCACGCTGGCAAAGCTGATGACCAGGTCCCCGATCTGGAACGTGGTGGCCGTCAGCGCGCGGATGTTGCCCTGGAGCTTGAAGGTTTTCACGCTGGCGAGTGTTTTGCGCTCGATGCGCGTCGCGGTAATGGCGTTGTTCTCGGAGTTGACGAAGCCGTGAACTTCAGCAACATCGTTGAGGGCCAACAACGCCATACCGGCGAGTCCATCGCCAAAGAAGGTGGTGGCGGTCACCACCACCGTTTGCCCCAGCACTGTCAGCGTCGTGGCGTCAATGCGGCTGACCGGCCCGAGCAACTCGCTGCGAACCTCAATGGTTTCTGCGTCGGCGCTGATACCAACTTTGGGCTTGCCCTTGACCCGCACCACCATGCCCAGCTTGAGCTGGCCGCGCAGATCGGTGTTGTCGTCATCGACATCCAGAATGGTGATGGCTTTCGAGTCATCAAACCGGATCGCGCCCACAATGATCGAGCCAAACCCGGTGATTGCGCCGGTTGAAAAAGAGCCCGTGCCGCCGCTGGTAACACCGGCGACGGTGCTGCCGCTGTCAGAGCCGCCGCCGCAGCCGGCTAGCGCGAGCGCGCTGGCCAGCGCAGTGAACAGCAGCGCGTCGCGGCGGTCAATGCCTTCGATCAAGGGCGTCTTTGAAAGATGTTTCATGGCGTGGTCTCCGGGGTATCAATAGCGGGCGGCGAGGGCGAAACGGGTGGCATGGTAGCTGACCAGGTGAACATGCCGATGCGGATGCTCTGGTCTTGCGGCCGGCCCAGTTGCCGGTCCTTTTCAATCATTTTTTCAAGCTGCGGGGCAACTTCGGTCAGCAGTCTGCGCCATTGGTCGGTCATCAGATTGGCAGTTTCCGCCAGCGACTCGGCTGACAATTCATCGGCAAAAATCGCTTGCTCGAGCTGCTGCTTGCCATCCTGCAACACGTTGGCAACCGCAGCGCGAAAGTGGTCGCCGACGTTGTCGCCTACATAGCCCATCATGCGTGCCCAGTCGCCACTCGGCACGAAGGCGTCGCGTAGCAGCGCCACTTGGTCAGTCACCGGGTCGAGTGCGGCCAGTTGCAGTCGGCACAGCTCGTCGAGCAGGGTTCGCGGATGCACGTCGCGCGTCACTGACTGCGCAAGGGCTTCAAAACTGGGGGCCGGTCCTTGTCGGGGCAGTGGCATGGGCTTGTTGTCTGCACCGCGTAGCGCCGGGTCAGACAGCCAGCGCGTAAACAATTCGGTGATGGGGGAACGTGGCACTTTGGCTGCAATGGTCGGGGCGCGCGCCAGCCGGTCCACTTCGCGCCGCGTCAGTCCGGTCGCCGCGCTGATGCGGCTGGTCACGCGGCTGGTTACACGGCCGGATGGGGCAGCGGGCTGCGTATCGCGTGCGGCTTGCACGAAGGCGATGCGCAGGCGTTCTTCAACGGCTTGAATACGAATGCCTTTGGACAGGCAGAGTTGCGCCAGCGGCGCAAAAACGCCGTCCAGGGCCGCGATGGCAGCCAGCTGATCAGCATTGAGGGCATCGAGGTCGCCGGAGTCGCGGGCGTCCACCGGCGGTGGTGGCGAAGGCGAGGTGGGCTTTGGCATGCGGCTGAACTATAAGCGGGTGAAGTCGGTGAGGTGCGTGACTTGCGAGCGGCTGGTCGAACCCGATTCCAGCCGCCCGCGATTCGGATTTAACGCTCTATCGAAATCCGGGTGGCCACGATGATATTGCCTGCGGACGGCACGCCCTTTACTTCAAGCTTGATGCCAACAATGGAAAGACCGGTAGCGGTCGCGCCGTTGGCGAAAGTGGCCGTGCCGTAGTTCACCGTCACACCGCGCAGCACAAACGTTTTTGCTACCGTGTCCAGTGCGCTTGGCGTGCCGTGCAGTTCGAACTTGGCAGCGTCTGCGCCGCCCTCCAGCTGGACCTTCTTTGCAACCAGTATGCCGTTGACGAGGCTGCCCTCGACTTCAACCCGCGCGCCGAGCACGACGCCCGTCTTGGCGCCTTCGAACGTAGCAGTGCTCGCATCGACTGGCAATCCATTCACACTGAACACCGATGTCGATGTGAATGCCGTGATGATGCCTTCGACCTCGGCTTCGTTCCGGTCTTCCTTTTCGATCTCGAATTTACGAATCTTCAGCGCGGTGCGGGTGCCAGTCAGCGGCGTCGGCGCCAGGCGGACGCGCACCACCAGATCGTTTGCCAGAATCAGGCTGGCAGGCAGCTCAGCCGTCAGGTAGCTGATGGTCAGGGCGCCAGTGCCGGTGCCGATAGTGAAGGTTTTTGTGGCCGTGTTCAGTGCCTTGATGGCGCCTTGCAGTTTGAATACCTTCGCGTTTGGCTTGCTTTCAATCCGGGTGGCTGTCAAAGTGTTTGTGACCGGATCGACAAAGCCGTGGACTTCGACCACAGCGCCCACCGCGAGCGTGGCAAGGCTCAGCCCATCTTCAAAGAAAGTCGTGGCTGAAATTTTCGCGGTTTGCCCGAGCACCACGATGGAGTCCGCAGCCTTGGAATCAACCGGGCCTTGCAGCTCGCTATGGACTTCAATGCGGTCGGCTTTTGCTTTAACGCCGCTGCCGTCGTCGGTTTTCTTTCCGCCTTTAATCCTGACGACCATACCCATTTTCAGATCGCCGCTGGCCATGTTGACACCGTCGTCATCCAAAACGCTGGCCGCCGAGTCGTCGAACCGGACGCCGCCGACGATGATCGAGCCGAAGCCGGTGATGGCGCCGGTGGCCGATGAGCCGGCGACACTCGAAGCGCCGCCCGCTGCGGTCGTGCCGTCGCCACCGCCGCCGCAGCCGGCCATCAGCATGGCGCCGCCCAGCACGGTCAACATCAGCCCTTCCCGGCGGGTGATTCCTTTGGTGAATGGGACTGGCAAGGCTTGATCTGAATTTTTCATGACATGCTTTCGTTGAGGTTAAAAGATCGAGTCCGAAAACTCGGGGGTTTTGAAAAGTGGGGAGATGCCCAGTCATCGCTGATGCATGGTTGTGCAGTGCCACGCATGGGCTGAACTATAAATGTGCTAATCACACATTTAAAGAGAAATTATGTAAGCAGGTACTACTGAACTTCTGGAATCAACGGTGTGCAGGCTGCCTTATCAGGAGCTGCCCGATAATCCGGCAGCTATGAAAACCCTGTCTGAATGGCTCGCCCATTGCGAGCGCCTGCACCCGAAAACCATCGACATGGGCCTTGACCGCGTGCGCACTGTGGCCGGGCGCATGCATCTGGCGTTCAGCTGTCCTGTCATCACGGTGGCGGGCACCAACGGCAAGGGGTCGAGCTGCGCGATGCTGGAGGCGATTTTGCTGGCGGCGGGCTACCGCACCGGCGTCTACACGTCGCCGCATCTGGTGCATTTTGAAGAGCGCTGCAGGGTGCGCGGCGACATCGTGACTGCTACTGATTTAATAGCTGGCTTCGCTGATGTTGAGAGGGCTAGAGTGCTCAATGATGATGAAAGCGGTACGATATCGCTCAGCTACTTCGAATTCACGACGCTGGCGATCTTGCAGCTGCTGGCGAAAAGCGCGCTCGATGTAGTGATTCTCGAAGTTGGACTGGGTGGCCGGCTGGATGCGGTCAATATTCTGGACGCCGACTGCGCGCTGATCACCAGCATCGACCTGGATCACATGGAATTGCTTGGCCATACCCGGGAGGCCATCGGATTCGAGAAGGCCGGCATCATGCGCGCCGGCAAACCGGCGGTGGTCAGCGACCCGATGCCGCCGCAAAGCGTCATTGACCACGCTGCCAAAATCGGCGCTGACCTGTGGCGGCTCGGGCATGACTTCAATTTTTCCGGTGATAAGCAGCAGTGGGGCTGGGCGGGCCGCGGCAGACGCTATGCCGGTCTGGCCTACCCGGCGCTGCGCGGTGCCAACCAGCTGATGAATGCCTCAGGCGTGCTGGCCGCGCTGACCGCCTTGCGTGACCAACTGCCGGTAACTGCGCAGGCGGTGCGCAACGGCCTGTCAGTCGTCGAGCTGCCAGGCCGTTTCCAGATCATCCCCGGTCAGCCGACGCTGGTGCTGGACGTGGCGCATAACCCGCATTCAGTCGCGGCGCTGGCGGCCAATCTGGACGCGATGGGGTTTTATCCGTGTACGCACGCTGTTTTTGGCGCCATGGGTGACAAGGATCTGACGGCCATGCTGGCGCGCATGGGGCCGCTGGTAGACAAGTGGTATTTCACCGATTTGCCGACGCCACGCGCAGCGGCCGCGGGTGATTTGCAGGCGCGCTGGCAGGCCGGTGAGTCGCGTAAAGATGTCTGGGCGGGCTCGTTCAAAACTCCACAGCAAGCCCTGCAGGCCGCAGTAGTCGCGGCAAACCCCGCTGATAGAATTGTGGTGTTCGGCTCCTTCTACACCGTGGGCGGCATTCTGGAGGCTGGCGTGCCGCGTTTGCTGGCTCCGCATCTGGGTGCATGAGTCGCCTTGAGGTGGCACACGATTCGAATTCGGCGCTTTGTCGGCTGTCATTCGGCGTCTCTGCCGGCCGTTGTTTACCCTCCCAACGCAGCGCTCAAAAACATCAACGGATTGAAACAATAGACCATGGCGTTTTTCAATTTTCGGCGGGATGGCAGCACTGGCGCTTCGAACGCTGCGGCGCAGGCGCCCGAGACGGTCGATGTGGTGCGCAGGCGCGCCAAGCACCGCCTGATCGGCTCGGCCGTGCTGGTGCTGGCCGGTGTGGTGGGTTTCCCGCTGCTGTTCGACACCCAGCCGCGACCGGTTGCGGCGGATATTCCGATCGAGATTCCGGGCAAGGGCAGCGTCAAGCCACTGGTGATTGCGCCCGCGCCGACGAGCAGCACCAAGCCAGGTGCAGACAAGACGTCTGCAGACAAGGGTTCATCCGAAAAAGTCACCGCCGATGCCAGCCTCGACACCAAAGAAGAGATATTGTCATCAAAAAAGGCTGTAGCCCCCATACTACCTGCGCAACCAGCTATCAAAAACGAAGCAAAGCCGGTTGAGAAAGTGTTTGAAAAAGCAGTTGAAAAGACCGAGCCTACAGTGGTGACCAAGCCAGCGGCCCCCGCTGCCGCAGCCGAAGCACGGCTGGTGGTGCAGGTTGGCGCCTTCGCCGATGCCGACAAGGCCCGCGAGGCACGCATCAAACTTGAAAAGGCTGGCCTGAAAACCTACACCCAGGTCGCCGACACCAAAGACGGCAAGCGCACGCGGGTGCGGGTTGGCCCGTTCGCCAGCAAGGCCGACGCTGAAAAAGCTGCCAGCAAGATCAAGACGCTTGATCTGCCGGCGGCTATCCTGACTCTTTAGAGAATCGGCAAGCGCGTGGCGGCCACTGACTCGATTTTGCTGGCCGTGCTGGGCTTTTCGCTACTGCTGGGCGCCTGGCGCGGTCTGGTGGTTGAGGTGTTGTCGGTGTTGGGCTGGGTGGTGTCGTTTTATGCCGCGCAGTGGTTGGCGCCGCAGCTCGCCGAGCTGCTGCCGATCCACTCGGCGTCGGCGTCGCTGCGGTATGCGGCGGCGTTTGTTCTGATTTTTATCGCGTCGCTTTTTGCATGCGGACTGCTGGCATTTTTGCTAAAAAAGCTGGTTCAGTCGATTGGCCTGCGGCCGGTGGACCGCACGTTAGGCGCTGCTTTTGGCGTCGTGCGAGGCCTGATTTTGCTGCTGGCGGCCACCGTGGTGATCAACATGACGGCGTTCAAGACCAGCGACTGGTGGCAGGAATCGAAGGGCGCACCGGCGCTGACGGCCATCCTCAAGGGCTTGAAGCCGGCGCTTCCGGAACGATTTGGTCAGTATCTGGGTTGAAAGCGGGCGGCAGGTCAAACAGGTTTTTCAAGAGTTTTCAGTGAATCAACAGTGAGTCAAACAACATGTGCGGAATAGTCGGCGTTGTCAGCAGAGCCCCGGTCAATCAGCTGATCTATGACGGCCTGCTGCTGCTGCAGCATCGCGGCCAGGATGCGGCAGGCATCGTCACGCAGCAGGGGCGCAAGTTTTTCATGCACAAGGCCAAAGGCATGGTGCGCGACGTGTTCCGTACCCGCAACATGCGCGCGCTGCCCGGCAATGTGGGCCTGGGCCAGGTGCGCTACCCGACGGCCGGCAATGCGTTCAGCGAAGACGAGGCGCAGCCATTTTACGTCAACGCGCCGTTCGGGCTGGTGCTGTCGCACAACGGCAACCTGACCAACGCGGCCGAGCTGAAGGCCGAGCTGTTCCACACCGATCACCGCCACATCAACACCGACAGCGACTCCGAAGTGCTGCTCAACGTACTGGCGCACGAGCTTGAAAAAACCACGCGCGGCCTGCCGCTCAGCCCGGCCGATGTGTTCGCGGCGGTGCGCGGCGTACACAAACGCATCAAGGGCTCTTACGCGGTGGTGGCGCTGATTGCGGGCCACGGCCTGCTGGCGTTTCGCGATCCGTTCGGCATTCGGCCCTTGTGCATCGGCCATGGCCGCAACGAAGACGGCACTACGGTGATGGTGGCCAGTGAATCGGTAGCGCTCGAAGGCACGGCGCACCAGTTCGAGCGCGACATTGCGCCGGGTGAAGCGGTGTTTGTCGACATGGAAGGCGTGGTGCATGCCGAGCAATGCGCGGTCAATGCCAAGCTCAATCCGTGCATTTTCGAGTTTGTGTATCTGGCGCGGCCCGATTCGGTGCTGGACGGTATTTCGGTTTATCAGGCGCGCCTTAATCTGGGCGAAACGCTGGCGAAGCGCGTCGTATCGACCGTGCCGCCGAACCAGATCGATGTGATTATTCCGATTCCCGAATCGAGCCGTCCCAGCGCAACCCAACTCGCACACCTGCTGGGTATTCCGTACCGCGAAGGCTTCGTCAAAAACCGCTATGTCGGCCGCACCTTCATCATGCCGGGTCAGGGCGTGCGTAAAAAATCGGTGCGCCAGAAACTCAATGTGATCGCCAGTGAATTCAAAGGTCGCAACGTGCTGCTGGTGGACGATTCCATCGTGCGCGGCACCACCAGCCGTGAGATCGTGCAGATGGCGCGCGACGCTGGTGCGCGCAAGGTCTATCTCGCCAGTGCCGCACCGCCGGTGCGTTACCCGAACGTGTATGGCATCGACATGCCGACTTCCGACGAGCTGGTGGCGCATGACCGGACCGTTGAAGAAATTCGCCAGGTGATCGGCTGCGATGCGCTGATTTATCAGGACGTTGAAGGCATGAAGCGCGCCATCGGCTCACTGAACCCCAAGCTTGACGGCTTTGATGCCTCGTGTTTCGACGGCATCTACATCACTGGTGACATCACGCCGGAAACGATTGCCAAAATGAACGAACAGCGCGTCAGCAGCAGTGAGGAGAGCGAAGTCGATGTGTCGCGTCTGGCTTTGCCCAATCCACAGGAAGCCTGAGCATGGCGACTAAAAAATTACCCGAAGGGCTTCATCGCGATACGCTGGCGGTGCGCGCCGGCCTGGCGCCCAGCCAGTACGGCGAAAATTCAGAAGCACTGTTTTTGACCAGCGGCTTTGTGCAGACCGATGCCGAAACGGCAGCGCGCCGCTTCGCCGGGCTTGAGGACGGCTACACCTACGGCCGCACGTCGAACCCGACCGTGACAAGCTTTGAGCAGCGTCTGGCGGCCATGGAAGGCACAGAGGCCGCCATCGGTGCCTCGACGGGCATGGGCGCCATTCTGATGCTCTGCATGGGGCTGCTCAAGTCGGGTGACCATGTCATTTGCTCGCGCTCGGTGTTCGGATCGACGATGAATCTGTTCGGCCGCGAGTTCGCCAAGTTCGGCGTTGAAACCACCTTTGTTTCACAGACCGATCTGGCGCAATGGCAGGCCGCGATTCGGCCCAACACCAAGCTGTTTTTTGCCGAGACGCCGACCAATCCGCTGACGGATGTCTGCGATGTTCGTGCGCTGGCCGAACTCGCTCATGGTGCGGGTGCGCTGCTCGCGGTCGATAACTGCTTTTGCACGCCCGCGCTGCAGCGGCCGGTCGAGATGGGGGCTGACCTGGTTATTCACTCCGGCACGAAGTATCTCGACGGTCAGGGGCGTGTGATGGCCGGCGCCATTTGCGGGCCATCGCGTTTGATCGTCGATGTATTCGGCCCGATTGTGCGAACCGCAGGCATGACGCTGTCGCCGTTCAGTGCGTGGGTCGTCATCAAGGGGCTGGAGACTTTGGGCATCCGCATGCAGGCGCAGTGCGCCAATGCGCTGGCTTTTGCACGCTGGCTTGAAACGCATCCTTCCGTATTGCGCGTTTACTACCCGGGTCTGGCGTCGCATCCGCAGCATGATCTGGCCATGCGCCAGCAATCCGGGCAGGGCGGCGCGGTGGTCTCGTTCGATGTGCGGGGTGCTGATCCGCAGACAGCGCGCGCGAATGCGTTTCAGGTGATCGACAGCACGCAGATGCTCAGCATTGCGACCAATCTGGGTGACACCAAAACCATCATCACGCACCCGGCCACCACCTCGCATGGGCGTCTGACTGAAGCGCAGCGCCAGGCAGCGGGCATAGGCCAGGGCCTGATCCGCATCGCTGTGGGCCTGGAACACATTGAAGACATCAAGGCCGACCTGTTGCGCGGGCTGGACACGCTGGCATGAGCACCAAAACACGAACGCGTTTCGCACCGTCCCCAACGGGATTTATCCACCTCGGTAATATCCGCTCGGCGCTTTACCCGTGGGCATTTGCACGTTCGACGGGCGGCGACTTTATCCTGCGCATCGAAGACACCGACCTGGAGCGTTCCAACCAGGCCTCTGTCGATGTGATCATCGAAGGCATGCGCTGGCTTGCCCTTGATCATGACGAAGGCCCGTTCTTCCAGATGCAGCGCATGGACCGCTACAAGGCTGTGCTGGCCGACCTGCAAGCCGCCGGACAGGTTTATCCCTGCTACATGAGCGTGGCCGAGCTTGACGCTTTGCGCGAACGGCAAATGGCGGCTAAAGAAAAGCCGCGCTACGACGGCACCTGGCGGCCTGAGCCGGGCAAGACCCTGCCCGTCGTGCCTGAGGGCGTGCAGCCGGTGCTGCGCTTCAAGAATCCGCAACGGGGCTCAGTCGTCTGGGAGGACAAGGTCAAGGGCCGCATCGAGATCAGCAACGACGAGCTGGACGATCTGGTGATTGCCCGGCCCGATGGCACGCCAACCTACAACTTCTGCGTCGTGGTTGATGATGTGGACATGGCGATCACGCATGTGATTCGCGGTGACGACCACGTTAACAACACGCCGCGGCAGATCAATATTTTTCGAGCACTCGGCAAGGATGTGCCGGTGTATGCGCATCTGCCGACCGTGCTGAACGAGCAAGGCGAGAAGATGAGCAAGCGCAGCGGTGCCAAAGCGGTGACGCAGTACGCGGCGGAGGGCTATCTGCCCGATGCCATGGTGAACTATCTGGCGCGCCTGGGCTGGAGCCATGGCGACGACGAGATTTTCACCCGCGAGCAATTTGTGCAGTGGTTCAACCTCGACCATCTGGGTAAAAGCGCGGCGCAATTTGACGAAGCCAAACTTCGCTGGGTCAACGCGCAGCACTTGAAGGCCATCAGCGATGAAGCACTTGCCGGGCTGGTAACGCCTTTTCTGGCGGACGGCGTTGCTACCAGCCTCGGTCCTGAGCGCATCGTTCGCGCATGCGGGCTGTTCAAAGACCGCTGCAGCACGCTGTTGGAGTTGGCCGGCTGGCTGCAGTTGTTGGTGACAGGCGGGCGGGCCAGTGCTGAAGATATCGGCACGCATGTGACGGATGCCGTACGACCAGCACTAATTAAACTAGCCGATACGTTGGCCGACTGCGAATGGACGAAGCCTGCGATTGCCTTGGCAATCAAGCAGGTGCTGGTTGATACCGGGCTGAAAATGCCGCAACTGGCCATGCCTGTCCGGGTGCTGGTCATGGGTGGCCCACAGACGCCTTCACTGGACGCTATTCTGGAATTGATGACGCGTGAGGACGTGCTTTCTCGCCTTGTCGCGCACTAGCTGGATGAGGCCGGTCAGATTTTCGGGCTATAATTGCGGGCTCGACGGTTGTTGAAAAGCTTTTTAAGCTTGCAGCATCCTAAGGGGGTATAGCTCAGCTGGGAGAGCGCTTGCATGGCATGCAAGAGGTCATCGGTTCGATCCCGTTTACCTCCACCAATTTTTCAGAAATCAGTTTCGAACTGGTTTTTAAAAAAGTTGTCGAGAAGAAATTTTAAAGTGAGTTTTTGTCAGGCCTTAATGGTCTGTCTGGAAAGTTCCAAGGTTCTGACCCCATCGTCTAGAGGCCTAGGACACTACCCTTTCACGGTAGGTACCGGGGTTCGAATCCCCGTGGGGTCGCCAGAATTCGCTGCACACCGTGCAGGGCAGAAGGCACAAGTTGATAACCGCTGGCTCGCAAGAGAAAGCGACTTGGTTTGACAGTGAAGGCTGCCAGGCAAAAGTTATCACTACCAGGAGTGGTAGTTCAGTTGGTTAGAATACCGGCCTGTCACGCCGGGGGTCGCGGGTTCGAGTCCCGTCCGCTCCGCCAAAAAATCAACGGGTT
>JANLYY010000283.1:0-9244 GCA_031365885.1 Polaromonas sp.
GGAGAGCATGGCAACGCCCTGTTCGGTGAACGCAAAGGGAAGCTTTCGAACACCGCCCCAACTTGAAGTCACAAATTGTGATTTCAAGTTGTCGAACTCATCTGCATTCAGCTGAAACATGAAGTCTGCTGGAAAGCGCTCAATGTTTCGCTGCACCTGTTGCATGAGCACCCGGGGCTCTACCTCGTAGAGCACTGCCAGCTGTGGAGACAGCAGCACCCGATGGCCGCGAATCTCCAACACCTTGGAAGGCAAGTCCAGCGCAGCTATCTCGGGACTTGAAATCACAATTTGTGATTTTGAAGCGAGCTTGCTAGGCACGCACAGTCTCCATCAAGGCAGTGAAGCGATCAAACAGATACGAAATGTCATGCGGGCCCGGCGAAGCCTCGGGATGACCCTGAAAGCAGAACGCCGGCTTGTCAGTACGCGCCAGGCCCTGCAGCGTGCCGTCAAACAAGCTGATATGCGTTGGGCGCAGATTGGCGGGCAGGCTTTTTTCGTCCACCGCAAAACCGTGGTTCTGACTGGTGATGCTGACGCGGCCGCCGTATTTGTCGTCAGTGGTGAGATCTTTCACCGGATGATTCGCGCCATGGTGGCCAAACTTCATCTTGAAGGTTTTGGCGCCGCTGGCCAGCGCCATGATCTGGTGGCCCAGGCAGATACCGAAGGTAGGAATGCCGGTTTCGATCAGTTCGCGCACCGCTTCAATCGCGTAGTCACACGGTTGCGGGTCGCCGGGGCCGTTGGCCAGGAAGATACCGTCGGGTTTCAACTTCAACACATCGGCGGCTGGCGTTTGCGCTGGCACCACAGTGATGCGTGCGCCACGCTCGGCCAACATGCGCAAGATATTTTTCTTCACGCCGAAGTCAAACGCCACCACATGGAATTTCGGTGTGATCTGTACGCCATAGCCCGGCTTGCCTTCCAGGTTGACGAGTTTCCATTCGGTCTGCGTCCACTCGTAGGTCTGCTTGACGGAAACGACTTTGGCCAGGTCCAGCCCGCTCATGCTGGGCGCCGCCTTGGCCATGGACATTGCTTTGTCGATTTGTGCCTCATCAGCGGTTTCGCCGTGGGCCAGCGCCAGAATGCAGCCGTTTTGCGCGCCCTGCGTGCGCAGATGCCGCGTCAGCTGGCGCGTGTCGATATTGGCAATGGCGACGGTGTTTTCCCTGACCAGGTAGTCGGACAGGGTCATGGTCGAGCGAAAGTTGGACGCCAGCAAAGGCAGGTCCTTGATGATGAGACCGGCGGCGTGTACCTTGTCGGCCTCAATATCTTCAATGTTCACGCCGGTGTTGCCGATGTGCGGATAAGTCAGCGTGACGATCTGCTGGCAGTAGCTCGGGTCGGTCAGGATTTCCTGATAGCCGGTCATGGCGGTGTTAAACACCACCTCGCCAACCGTGGAGCCTGGGGCTCCTATCGAGTTGCCGACAAAGACCGTGCCGTCTGCAAGCGCCAGAACGGCGAGCGGGTTGTTTCGTTGTAAAGACAAAAGCAAGGGGACCACCGGTTGAGTTACGGTTCGCCCAAGCATGCTCGAAGAACGTTCAAAAAGGAACGATGGCAGGCTGCTTTAATGAGGAGATTTGCTTTGTGCGCGCTTGGGCGAAGCTGTGATTTGAAAAGCCCGTGATTATATCGCCCCCACGGTCGCGCACTTCGTGTCGCTCCCTGCCCCCCGAGGGGGCCGCTGCGCCTGCGGCCTGGCGAAGCCAGTTCCGCGGCCCCTGCTGGGTTGAAGAGCCCCACGGTCGCTCGCTTCGCGTAACTTCTTTCCGTTCGTCCTGAGGTATCGAAGGACGTCCCCCCGAGGGGGCCGCTGCGCCTGCAGTCCGGCAAAGCCGGTCCTGCGGCCCCTGCTTGCTGGGAGAGCCCCCGTGCGTCGTCTACCGGAGCTGCTGCGCCAACGAACTGGAGTACAGGCAAATCGCTGCCGCCGACGCGACATTTAAGGATTCCTCGCCGCCCGGCTGGTCAATGCGCACTTGCAAGCTAGCCAAAGCCAGCAGTTCCTCGCCGATGCCCTGCCCTTCGTGCCCCATGGCCCAGGCGCAGGGCGTGGGCAGCTTTTGTTGATGCAGAAAGCTGCCTTGGTGCGAACTGGTGACGACGATGGGAACTGTCAGCGTGCGCAGTGCGTCAGCGGTGATGCCTTCCACCAGGCGCAGTCCGAAGTGCGCGCCCATACCGGCGCGCAGCACTTTGGGCGACCAGAGCGCCGCCGTGCCTTTGAGCGCAATGATCTGGCTAAACCCGAAGGCGGCTGCGCTGCGCAAAATGGAGCCGACATTGCCGGTGTCCTGTACGCGGTCGAGAATCACGGACGCGGCGCCCGCTAGAGGCGGCACCGCAGTCGGCAGCTCAATGACAAAACCCATGGGCGCCGGCGATTCCAGAGCGCTGATCTCGGGCAGCAACGCATCCGCAATCACTATGTTTTTGATAGCTGCTTGCGCAAATTCTGCCTGGGCTAGAGGCCAATATGACTCTGAAAATACGGCCAAAGCAGGTTTCAGCCCGCGCGCCAGTGCCGCGCGGCACAGATGGTCGCCTTCCAGCCACACACGGCCGTGTTTTCGATAGGCCGTGCTTTCCTGCGACAGCTTGCGCAATTCCTTGACGAGGGCGTTGTCACGCGAGGTGACGTGCGTGACCGGAACGCCACCGCGCATTCCGGTCACCGCAGCACCTCGGCCACCGGCGCAAACGAACGGCGGTGTTGCGGGCAGGCGCCGTGCAGACGCAAGGCAGCCAGGTGCGCTGCAGTGCCGTAGCCTTTATGGCCGGCAAAACCATACTGCGGGTATTCGAGGTGAAATTGAGCGCACCAGCGGTCGCGGTAGACCTTGGCAAGAATCGAGGCCGCCGAAATTGCTGGCACCAGTGCGTCACCCTTCACAATCGCCTCAGCCAGAATAACCAGCGTCGGCAACCGGTTGCCATCCACTAGCACTTTGTGGGGTTTGAGGCGCAGCCCTTCGACGGCGCGCTTCATCGCCAGCATGGTGGCCTGCAAAATATTCAGGCTGTCGATTTCTTCGGCGGTGGCCAGCGCAATCGAGCAACACAGGGCCTTGGCGCGAATTTCGTCGTACAGCGCTTCCCGGCGCAGCGCCGTCAGTTTTTTCGAATCAGCCAGCCCTTTGATCGGGTTCAATTCATCAAGAATGACGGCGGCCGCTACCACCGGCCCCATGAGCGGGCCGCGCCCTGCCTCATCGACACCGGCCGTCAGGCCCGGCGCGTCCCAGGACAGCGCGGTTTGCTCAGCTTTCAAGAATTTTCTGGATCGCATCGGTGGCCAGTAGTGAGGTGTCGCGCATCAGATCAACATGCAATTGCGTGAATCGTGCTTCGAGCGCAGCGATTTTCTCAGGCGCCGTCGACCTGGCGTCAACCCACTGCAGCACTGCATCGGCGAGGGCTCCAGGCGTCGCCGCATCTTGCAGGAATTCAGGAACCACAAAATCTTCACACAGGATGTTGGGCAGTCCGACCCAGGGCTGCAATTGTTTGCGTTGCATGATTTGCCACGACAGCCAGTTCATGTTGTAAGCAATCACCATTGGGCGCTTGAACAGCGCTGCCTCGAGCGTGGCGGTACCGCTGGCGATCAGCGTGACGTCACAGGCGGCCAGCGCGGTGTGCGACTGGCCATCGATGATCTGCAAGCTCGCCCGCATACCCGCTTGATCGGCAAAGCGCTCGATTGAGTGCTTTAACGACGGAATCGCAGGTACTATGAATTTAATAGCTGCTTGCGCACGTTTTATAAAGGCTGCAGCCTTAAATAGCCTTAAAGCGAGGTAGTCGATCTCGGATTGACGGCTACCTGGCAGCACGGCAACAACGCACTCGTCTTCGCGAAGCCCCAGCCGGGCTCTGGCTGCGGCGCGGTCCGCTTGCATCGGGATCACACTGGCCAGCGGATGCCCGACGTAGGTGGCGGCAATGCCGTGCGATGCCAGCAGCGCCGGCTCGAACGGAAAGATGCACAGCATGTGGTCTACACTACGCCGGATTTTTTCTAGCCGGTCAGCGCGCCAGGCCCAGATCGACGGGCAGATGAAGTGAACGGTTTTCGTACCATTCGCCTTTAATCGAGCCTCAAGCGCCAGATTGAAGTCAGGTGCATCTACGCCGATAAACAGGTCGGGTGGCTTGGCCAGCAGGCGTGTCGTCACTTGATCGCGAATGCCAACGAGTTCGCGGTAATGGCGCAGCACTTCGACATACCCGCGTACCGCCAGTTTTTCGCTCGGCCACCAGGCTTTGAAGCCCCGCTCAACCATGCGCGGACCGCCGATGCCGGTGGCGTGCAACTCAGGCCAGCGGGCACGCATTCCGTCCAGCAGCAAACCCGCCAGCAAGTCGCCAGAAGCCTCGCCGGCCACCATGGTGATGCGGGGGGCCGTGTGATGTTGCATGCCCGAAGGATTCAGCGGGCTATGCCGTTGGCAGAACTGCCCAGGAAGTTGTCCATAAACGCCACATCCGCAGCCGCTTCTGGCACCTCTGAAGCCAACGCTGCCATTGCCGTACGGGCCTCTTCGAGTGTTTTACCCTGACGGTAGATCATCTTGTGAATCTCACGAATGCCGCTGATGCGCTCGGCGGAAAACTCCCGGCGGCGCAGCCCGACCAGATTCACGCCACGCACCGCCAGCGGATTGCCATCCACAACCATAAAAGGCGGAACGTCTTTGCTGATGTGGCTGGCAAAGCCCACCATGGAATGGGCGCCAATACGCATGCGTTGCAGCACACCAGTCAAACCGCCCACAGTCGCCCAGTCGCCAACCTGCACATGGCCGGCCAGGGTGACGCTGTTGGCCATGGTGATCTGGTCACCCAATTGGCAGTCATGCGCGATGTGTACGTAGGCCATGATCCAGTTGTCGCTGCCGATTCGGGTCACGCCCGCGTCCTGCGCTGTACCGATATTGAGGGTGCAGAATTCGCGGACGGTGTTGCGGTCTCCGATGACCAGCTCGCACGCCTCGCCGGCGTACTTTTTGTCTTGCGGCACCGCGCCAATCGAATTGAACTGAAAGATGCGGTTGTCGCAGCCTATCGTCGTGTGGCCTTCAATCACGCAGTGCGCGCCTATGGTGGTACCCGGCCCGATTTTGACGTGCGGGCCGATGACGCTGTAGGGGCCGATCCCCACCGAGCTGTCTACCTGCGCCAGCGGGTCAACCAGCGCGGTGGCGTGAATGCCCGGTGCGCTGGCAGCTGCCGATGCGGCTGCAGCCATGCTCAAGCTATCGTGCGCATGGCGCAGGTGAGATCTGCCTCGCAGGCTATCTTGTCGCCAACGCGAGACACGCCCGAAAACTTGAAAATTCCAGCCTTCATACGATTCAAAGTCACGTCCATGATGAGTTGGTCGCCCGGCTCAACTGGCCGCTTGAATCGCGCGCTTTCGATGCCGGCGAAATAGTAAACCGATTTTTCATCCGGCAGCGCGTCCAGCGCGTCGAAGGCCAAAAGCGCTGCAGCCTGCGCCATGGCTTCCAGCATCATCACGCCCGGCATGACCGGGTAGTGCGGGAAATGCCCCATGAAAAACGGCTCGTTGATGGTGACGTTTTTCAATGCCTTGATGCGTTTTCCTTTTTCGATTTCAAGCACGCGGTCTACCAGCAAAATCGGGTATCGATGCGGCAGGCGTTTGAGAATTTGGTGAATGTCCATCATGATTTTTCTTTGTTTCCTGCGCTGGTCGGTCGACTCAGAATAGATTTTTCAAGCTGTTTGAGTCTTTCACGCAAACTGTGGAGCTGCTTGAGTGTTGCAGCATTTTTTTCCCATGCATGATTGTCGTCGATGGGGAAGAGCCCGGTGTAATGCCCCGGCTTCAAAATCGAGCGCGTCACCACCGAGGCGGCAGAAATATTCACATGGTCAGCCAGCTGCAAATGACCCAGCACGATGGCGCCGCCACCGACTGTGCAATGCGCGCCAATAGTGGCACTGCCAGCCACACCGACACAGCCGGCCATCGCGGTGTGCTTGCCGACCCGCACGTTGTGCCCGATCTGCACCAGGTTGTCGAGCTTGACTCCGTCTTCGAGGATGGTGTCTTGCAGCGCGCCCCGGTCAATGCAGGTGTTGGCGCCAATCTCGACGTCATTGCCGATTTGAACCGCACCCAGTTGTTCAATCTTGACCCACTGACCCGCATGCGGCGCAAAGCCAAAACCATCAGCGCCTATCACCACGCCTGAATGAATAATGCAGCGTTCGCCGATGCGGCAATCGTCGCCTACGGTCACGCGGGCATACAACCGACTGCCCGCACCGACCTCTGCGTTGCGCCCGACGACGCAGTGTTCGGCAATACGCGCACCGGCGCCAATGCTTGCGCCTGGTCCGATGCTGCAGAAGGCACCGACCGACACGTCCGACGAGATGCTGGCGGCTGGATCAATAAAGGCGCTGGGATGAATCTGCGCTGCTGCTTCCTGAGAATGCGCGTGCTTCCACAGCTGGGTCACCAATGCAAAGTAATGATAGGGGTCGTCGACAACGATACAGGCGCCGCGCCTGATGGCGGCGTCTTGCATCTGGGCCGAAACGATCACGCAGGCGGCAGCGCTTCCGGACAGCATGGCGAGGTACTTGGGATGACTGAGAAAGCTCAAGTCGCTCGGCCCGGCTGTTTCGAGCGGGGCAAGCTTTTGAATTTGCAATTCAGGGTCACCATGAAGCTGGGCATGGCCGGTGCCAGCCAGTGCTTCGATGATGTCGGCAAGTCGAAGCGTCACACTGCGCCTGCCCTGGTTCAAAAAATCGAAAGGATTTGCGAAGTATCGGCAGCTCAACGTGCGGCGTTGAGAGCCTTGATCACCTTGTCGGTGATGTCATGCTTCGGATTAACGTAAACCGATTCCTGAAGAATCAGATCGTATTTTTCAGCTTCAGCCAGGGATTTAACCACCTTGTTGGCGCGCTCGATCACCTGCTGCAGTTCTTCGTTCTTGCGGGTGTTCAGGTCTTCCTGAAATTCCCGACGCTTGCGCTGGAATTCGCGGTCTTGATCAACCAACTGCTTTTGGCGTGTATTGCGCTGGCTTTCGGCCAGTGTTGGCGCCTCGCGCTCGAACTTTTCCGACAAGGTCTTGAGCTGCGTCGCCGTGTCGTTGAGTTCTTTTTCGCGCTTGCTGAATTCCTGCTCGAGCTTGATCTGGGCCGTCTTGGCAGAATTGGCTTCGCGAAAAATCCGGTCGAGGTTAACGACGCCGACCTTGAACTCCTGCGCGCTGGCTGAAAAGCCCGCAAACGCCACGACGGCAGCAAGGAAAAGTTTGCTTGAAAAATGTTTCATTAAAACGATGTACCAATCTGAAATTGCAGGCGCTCTATTCTATCGCCTGGCTGTTTACGTAGCGGCACCGCATAGGCAATGCGCAAGGGGCCGACCGGAGATATCCAGCTGATGCCGATGCCGGTGGAAACACGCAGATCATTGAGCCGGTATGGGTCCTTCTCACCAAACACATTACCCGCATCAAGAAAGCCGTACAGGCGCAATGTTCGGTCGTTGCCAGCGCCCGGGAACGGCGCGACAAGTTCGCCATTCAACGTGAGTTTCTTCGGACCACCAGTGGTGAGAGACGGATCCAATGCGTCGCGCGGACCGAGCGAGCCTTGCTGAAAGCCACGAACCGAGCCTAAACCGCCAGAATAATAATTTTTGAATAGCGGATATGGCTGGCCGTTGAGGCCCTTCCCCCAGCCCAATTCACCATTCAGGGCAATGGTGAACTGCTTGTTTAGCGGAATATATTGCTGCAACTGGTAGTTGGCTCGAAGAAACTTGAGATCGCCAGCAATGCCCCAGTCGCCGTACAGGCGCTGATAACGCCCTGACGTGGGCACCAGCGAACTGTCACGGTTGTCACGGGACCAGCCCACCGTCAGTGGTACCGAGTTTGTCTTGGCGCCAAACTGGTTGATAAATGTTTGATAGGTGCCGGGCAGGTTAGCGCCGGGCACGATGGTCAACTGCTCGTAACCAGAGCCAAAATACACCGTGTCCTGCTCGGTAAAGGGAACACCAAATCGAATACTGGCGCCCCGCGTTTTCAGTGCGTAGTCGCCGCCTTGTCCAGACAGCGGCTTGGAAGTCCGGTCATACACGTCGATGCTGCGCGACACGCCATCGGCGGTGAAATAGGGGTCTATGGTGCTCAGCACAATTTGCCGGTTTGACCGGCTGGTATTGACCTCAACACCCAGGTAATTGCCCGACCCAAAAACGTTTTCCTGCTTGATGCCGAACACCAGCGACAACTTGTCGGCACTGGAAAAGCCAGCACCCAGCTGCAAGTTACCGGTCGGCTTTTCAACGACTGAAACAGTCACGTCAACCTGGTCGGCCGTGCCCGACACTTCCTGGGTTTCAACGTTCACGTCGGTGAAAAATCCGAGCCGGTCCACGCGGTTGCGAGACAGGCGGATTTTGTCGCCGTCATACCAGGATGATTCGAACTGCCTGAATTCCCGCCGAACCACTTCATCGCGTGTGCGGTTGTTGCCTGCCACATTGACACGGCGCACGTAGGCGCGGCGCGAAGGCTCGGCCTGCAGCACAAAAGACACCCGGTTATTGACACGGTCGATTTCCGGCGTGGCTTCAACCTTGGCAAAAGCGAATCCGAAGGTGCCGAAATAATCGGTGAAGGCCTTGGTGGTTTCGGCAACGCGGTCCGCGTTGTAAGCTTCGCCCGGCTGAATGGTGACCAGCGACTTGAACTCTTCGTTCTTGTCAAGGTAGTTGCCTTCCAGCTTGACGCTGGAAACAACAAATCGTTCGCCTTCCGTCACGTTGACAGTCACCGCAATACCCTGCTTGTCGGGCGAAATCGCAACCTGCGTGGAGTCGATCCTGAATTCCAGATAACCGCGTGACAGGTAGTAAGAGCGCAGTGATTCAATATCGGCATTCAGCTTGGCCCGGGAGTACCGATTGGACTTGGTGTACCAGCTGAGCCAGCCGCCAGTGTCCAGGTCAAAAAGCCCCAGCAAGGTTGATTCGCTGAAGGCCTTGTTGCCGGTGATCCGAATCTCCTGGATCTTTGCGATATCACCTTCCACCACGCTGAACGTCAGGTTGACCCGGTTGCGCTCAATCGGCGTGACCGTCGTGACAATTTCGACGGCGTAGAGGCTTTTGTTGATGTACTGGCGTTTGAGTTCCTGCTCGGCCCGGTCAGCCAGTGCC
>JANLYY010000269.1:0-5379 GCA_031365885.1 Polaromonas sp.
CCGCCTCGCCGATAGCGGGATACGGCGGGCCGTACCTCGCCAGCGCTCCACCCAAACGAATGTCCCGCCCAGCCGTCCAGAGCGGATTGAACTACAGCGCCGACTTGGGGAACAACATCACCACGGTCGCGCCGAGCAAAAAGCGGCCCATTTCCTCGCCGCGTTTCAGGTCCACCGACTGCCCCGCAGCGGTGTAGTGCCACTCCCGCACATCGGCTACACGCGGCGCATTCACCACGCCGTGCCACACGGTCGCCATGCTGCCGACAATCGTCGCGCCGACTAGCACCAGCACAAATTGTTGGGGTGATGGGCCATGCGCCGATTCAAACACGCACACCACACGTTCGTTGCGCGCGAACAGCCCCGGCACACCGCGCGCCGTGGTCGGGTTGACCGAAAACAGCTCGCCTGGCACATGAATCATGCGCAGCAGCCGGCCACCCACCGGCATGTGAATGCGGTGGTAGTCCTTGGGGCTCAAATAAAGCGTGGCGAAGCTGCCGTTGTCGAATTGCGCAGCCAGCGCCGCGTCACTGCCAACCAGTGCGGTGGTTGAATAGTGATGGCCCTTGGCCTGAAAAATCTGGTCGCGCTCAATCGCACCAAACTGGCTGATCGCCCCATCCACCGGGCAGATCAAATCAGCCTCGGCCAGCGGCCGCGCACCGGGTTTCAGCGCACGGGTGAAAAAGTCGTTGAAACTTTGGTAGCTGGCGATGTCGGAGTCCAGCGCCTCGCCCATGTTGACGCCGTACTTGGCGACAAAACGGCGAATAATTTCAGTCGTGACCCAGCCGCGCTGCGGCGACGCGACAAAGCCCGCAAAGCGGGTCAGCGCCCGCTTGGGGATCAGGTATTGGGGGAGGACGTTGAATCGGTCGGACACGGCGCGCCTTCGCTGGAGTGAGGGCCATTCTATCGGCGGGCATGATGGCGTTTGTTTTCCAGAACAGAGCCCCGAAAGACTGCTTTGACCTTTTCTCTTTTTGATGACGCGTTGCGGGCTTATTCGGCGCCGGAAACCATCGCCCCCGGCGTGGCGATTCTGCGCGGCTTTGCCTTGTCGGTTGCCGATGCCTTGATGCAGGGCGTCGGCGCCGTTATCGCCGCTGCACCGCTGCGCCATCTGGTCACGCCCGGCGGGCAAACCATGTTGGTGGCGATGAGCAACTGCGGCCCGCTCGGCTGGGTGTCTGACCGTCGCGGCTACCGGTATTCGGCCGTCGACCCGTTGTCAAATCAGGCGTGGCCTGCGATGCCCAGCGGTTTTCTGGCATTGGCCGCCAGCGCTGCGGCCGAGGCCGGGTTCGCGGATTTCACGCCCAACGCCTGCCTGATCAACCGTTACGAGCCCGGCGCCGGTATGGGATTGCATCAGGACCGCGATGAAGGCGGCAAGGAAGGCGACTTTAGCGCGCCCATCGTGTCCGTGTCGCTGGGATTGCCCGCCACGTTTCTGTTCGGCGGCCCGCAACGCAAGGACAGAACCACGCGCTGGCCGCTGCTGCACGGCGACGCGGTGGTATGGGGCGGGCCGTCACGGCTGGCGTTTCATGGCGTGGCGCCGCTGAAGGACGGCGAGCATGCGGCGTTGGGGGCGCGGCGGGTTAATTTGACGTTTCGGTGGGTACGGTTGGAGGATTGAGTTGCTATTTATTTGATAGCTGGTTGCGCACGACTTGTTTGGGCTAGGGGGATTTTTAGTACTTTAAATCGCCATACGTGGCGGATTCGCTGACTGCTGTTTTACAACGGCGGTGCTACCGGTTAAAGGCAAACAGGGTCAGCGATGTGGCATCTTGACCATATAAATGTATGGCTGATAATACAGATACCCTGTCAACAAGAATAGAACATGACTTCAGCACAGTTTGACTGGGACGAGACGAAGAACGCGGCCAACTTGGCGAAGCACCATGTTTCCTTCGAAGTTGCCCAAACAGCGTTTGTGGACCCGCATCGCGTCATCGCCCGCGACCTCGGCCACAGCGAAAGTGAAGAGCGGTTTTATTGTTTTGGCGAAGTGGATGGTGGCGTGCTTACGGTTAGATTTACCTACCGGGGCAAGCTGATTCGAATCATCGGCGCCGGTTACTGGCGCAAAGGAAAACAGATTTATGACCAGGAAAATCACTTACACGGATGAACCGTTGGGCGACATCGAAGTGGTCGCTGATTTTTTACCCTCGCCCGCAGAGCTGGCCTTCCGCGAGGAAGGCGTCAAGGTCACGCTGGCCTTGAGCAAGAGCAGCGTTGACTTTTTTAAGACGGAAGCATCAAAGCACCAAACGCAATACCAGCGGATGATTCGGCGGCTGATTGATTCTTATGTGGAGGCGCATATGCAGAAACCGGTAGAGGGGCGCATCAAGCGAGCTGCCCAAAAGCGGCCGGCGGTTTAGATTCGAGGCCGTACGGCAGTCTCAATTACTGTTATTTCGCAATTCTCAGGATGCGTCAGGCCAATGCAACTCAATCAACCTTCTTTTCGCGCAGTGCGAAAGTACGCAATGCAATACCGATCACGACTCTCAAGAATGCCAATGGAAACATTTCGCGGGGTAGTTCGGGGATGGGTCTTCCGCCGCCGCGCCCTTGCGACGGACGACGTCAATCGCAGCGTTCACCGCCAGGTTCACCGTGTGTTAGCTTTATATGAACGTCGATTTGGTGTAGATGCATTTGCAACCGAAACGAGGCATAAGCTTTCGACGTCGCTTCCGCGGAGGAACTGGCTTCCGGGCGGGTACGCTTACTGGCGGGACCTAACAATTGGTGACTCCAAAGCTGCCGCACATCCGTAAGCGCTTGTTAAGACAGCTGCCAACAAAGGGCGGAGACCCGGGCTAGCGAGAATGAAAATTGACTAAAGCTTCACTGAATTCGATTCTCCAGCTCTCTTAATTGCTAAATTGGCCTATAGCCCCCGTATTACGTGTGTAAGCAGCTACTATTTTAATAGCAATTCACTGTTCTCCGGCCCCGGCACCGTCTGGCATTCCTCAAAAATCCGCGCGTTGCAGCGCCGACAAATTTCAGGATCGAGCTTCTGAAATATCGTCGCAATCGCCGTTCGCTTGTCGGGGAACTGGTGCTCTGGGCCTAGCAGCCGCGTGAAGCCGGTCTTCTTCCACATCGCGATCACTTCAGGGCGCGGCCGGTGGAAATACAGATCACCACCCATCGCGCGGCGGGCGGCGAGTTCGGCTTCCCACAGCTCGGCGCCGGCCAGGTCGATGAAGTTCATGCTCTTGCCCATGGCGAGCAAATGCTTTTGCGGGGTGGCCTCGTGGCGCAGCGCGTGCAGCGTGTCGGCGACGTGTTGCGTGGCGCCGAAATACACTTCGCCCTCCATGCGCAGCAGCTTCAATTGCGGACATTCCGGCAGTGCTTTTTCTGCGTCATCAATCACCACAAACTGCCGGGCGGGCCGTCGGCTGTCAAAACCCATGGTGCGCATGGCGGGGCGGGAGGTGCGAAACAGAAACGACATGAGCGACAAAATCATGCCGAGCAAAATCGCGGTTTCGAGCCGCAGGGTGACGGTGGCGACCAGCGTGGCCAGCGCCACGCCGAAGTCGCTTCGGCTCAAGTCGAATAACTGACGCCAGCGGGCCAGGTCGAGCAGCGACAGCGCTACCAGCAGCAGCAGGGCGCCGACCGCCGCCGTCGGAATCTGCGCCAGCAACGGGGCGCTGACGGCTACCAGCACCAGCAACAGCAGCGCCGAAAACACTGACGCCAGCGGGGTACGCGCCCCGGCTTCCAGATTCGGCAGCGAGCGGTTCAGCGATCCGCACGACACGTAGCAGGAGAAAAACCCGCCGACGATGTTTGACAGCCCCTGCCCGCGAAACTCGCGGTTCGCATCAATGCGCTGACCAGAACGCAGCGCCACGGTTTTGGCGATCGAGATTGACTGGCCGAGCGCCACGATGGTCAGCGCAAACGCCAGCCCCACCAGCTCGGACGCCTGTTGCCAGGCGATGCGGGGCACCTCGAAACGCGGCCAGGGCGCGGGTACCTGGCCGACCGTGCGCAGAACGGCGCCGCCCGCAGCACTGCCGCCATAGCGCGCCCACCCCCACGCCAGCGCAGTGCCCATGATCAGCCCGACCAGCATGTAGGGCCAGCCGCGCCGCAACTTGCGCACCAGCAGCGCCACAGTCACAGTGACAGCCGCAACGGCCAGCGCCATCGGCTGGGCCTGCAGGATTTGCGCGTCCATCTGGCGACTCACCGCCACCGCGCCGTGCGCACCTCCTTTGTCGATGCCAAGCAAATCAGGCACCGCGTAAAAGGCGATCAACAGCGCCGCACCCGAGGTAAAACCAAACAGCACTGCGGGCGAAATAAAGTTGGCCAGCACGCCCAGGCGCAGCGCGCCGATCAGCCACTGCATGAGGCCGACCATTACCGTGACCGCTAGAGCCAGCTGGATGTAAGCCGGGCTGAAGGCCAGCGCCAGTGGTGACAGCATCGCAAACAGCGCCAGCGAATTCGCATTGGTCGGCCCAGACATGACGTGCCAGCTGGAGCCAAGCAGCGCGGCGATGATGCAGGGGATCACCGCCGTGTAGAGCCCGTATTCGGGCGGCAGGCCGGCTAGCGAAGCAAAAGCAATACCTTGCGGCAGCACCAGCACCGCGCCGAGCAGACCAGCCAGTGCATCGGCGCGCAGCGTGTGCGGTGACACGCGATGCACCCAGTCGCCGAAAACCGACGCCAGCCAGGAGATTGCCGAGCGAGGTGCGGGGGTTTGAACGGTGGTCATGACGTGACCTTAACTCAGGCCACGGGCCGTCGAGCCTAAAAACGCCGCTACCTCTGCACGCCCGGCGCCGATGCTGCTGCAAATGACGCCGGTATGCCGCGCGGAATCAGGGCGTTCCGACCAGCGTGTCGCCCAGCGGTATGCCAGTCGCACTTACTCCGCCGACCACGATCAGCTTTCCGTTGTGAACCGTCATGCCTTGCGCATAGCGGGCCATGAAATTCTGATTGGACGGCTCCAGTACCCACTTGATGCCCGCGTCCGCCGACGAATAGACAGCACTGCTCGCTCCGGTTCCACTGGAGCCGCCAGCCGCGTAGACCTTGCCGCCGAGGTAAGCGCAGCTCATGGCCTGAGGCGCCGTGAAAATAGGAGTGAGGCTGGCTAGGACGCTCCAGTTGACGAATGAAAGACTGGTGCTGGCCAGACTGTCGAAATTTCCGAACGTGGTCGTTGAGCCCACACGACCGTAACCGCCTAGCGCCAGCAATTTGTCGGCAGTCGCAACCAGGCAGTGCCCTGTCAATTGCGGGCTCGTGAGATTGCCCAGGCTTTGCCAGGTCACCCCGCGATCGGATGAGGCATACAGCGCGTTGGAGATA
>JANLYY010000018.1:0-27277 GCA_031365885.1 Polaromonas sp.
CTGCCCAATTCGGCCGGCTATTCCGACAGCAAGGGCATTTTTGCCGCACGTAAGGCGGTGATGCACGAGACCCAAAAGCAGGGCATCGCGGCCGTCACGCTCGATGACATTTACTTGGGCAACGGCGCCAGCGAACTGATCACCATGGCGACCAACGCGCTGCTCGACAACGGCGACGAACTGCTGCTGCCGATGCCCGACTACCCGCTGTGGACGGCAGCAACCAGTCTGTCGGGCGGCACGCCAGTGCATTACCTGTGCGATGAGTCCAACGGCTGGATGCCGAACATCAAGGACATCCGGGCGAAGATCACGCCGCGCACCAAGGGCATCGTCGTCATCAACCCAAACAACCCCACCGGCGTGCTGTATTCAGACGCGCTGCTGATGGAGATCGTCGACATCGCGCGCGAACACGGTCTGGTGATTCTGGCTGACGAGGTCTATGACAAGGTGCTGTACGACGGCGCGAAGCACACGGCGCTCGCCAGCTTGTCAACGGACGTGCTCACGCTGACCTTCAATTCGCTCAGCAAGAGCTACCGCTCCTGCGGCTACCGCGCCGGCTGGATGGTGGTGTCGGGCGACAAGACTGTGGCCAGCGACTACATCGAAGGCCTGAACATGCTGTCGAACATGAAGCTGTGCTCGAACGTGCCTGGCCAGTGGGCGATCCAGACCGCGCTTGGCGGCTACCAGAGCATCAACGATTTGACATGCGAAGGCGGGCGCCTGCGCCGTCAGCGTGACCTGGCGTATGAACTGATCACGGCAATTCCGGGGGTCAGCTGCGTCAAGCCGCAAGCGGCGTTGTACATGTTTCCGCGCCTCGACCCGGCGGTCTACCCGATTGCTGACGACCGCCAATTCTTTCTCGAACTGTTGAAGCAGACCCGCGTGATGCTGGTGCAGGGCACCGGCTTCAACTGGCATGCGCCCGATCATTTCCGCATCGTGTTCTTGCCGCATGAAGACGACCTGCGCGAAGCGGTCGGGCGCATCGCCAAGTTCCTCGAAAGCTACCGCCGCAGCCACGGCACCGACAGTCGCCCGGTTGCGTCAGCTATTAAATTAGTAGCTGCTCGCGCATGATTTACCTGGGCTAGCGCCCGTTTTAGTTATAAGAATGACATGAAATCAATCAAAGTAGGCCTGCTGGGCATCGGCACCGTGGGCGGCGGCGTTTTCAATGTGCTCAAGCGCAACCACGACGAAATTTTGCGCCGCGCCGGCATCGGTATCGAGATTGCGATGGTGGCTGATCTGGACACCGCGCGTGCGCAAACCATGGTGGGGCCGGGCGTCAAGGTGGTGGCCGACGCGAGAGCGGTGATCGCCAATCCCGATATCGACATCGTGGTCGAACTGATAGGCGGCTACGGCATCGCAAAGCAGCTGGTGCTCGAAGCCATCGAAGCCGGCAAGCATGTGGTGACCGCCAACAAGGCGCTGCTGGCCGTCCACGGCACCGAGATATTTTCGGCCGCGCATCGCAAGGGCGTGATGGTGGCGTTCGAGGCCGCTGTAGCCGGCGGCATTCCTATCATCAAGTCGCTGCGTGAAGGCCTGACGGCGAACCGCATCGAATGGATCGCCGGCATCATCAACGGCACCACCAATTTCATTTTGAGCGAGATGCGCGACAAAGGGCTCGACTTCGATGTTGTGCTGAAAGAAGCGCAGCGCTTGGGTTACGCCGAAGCCGACCCGACCTTCGACATCGAAGGCGTGGACGCGGCGCACAAGGCATCGCTGATGTCGGCCATCGCTTTTGGCGTGCCAGTGCAGTTCGACAAAGCCTACATCGAAGGCATCACGAAACTCGGCGCGCAAGACATCAAATATGCCGAGCAACTCGGCTACCGCATCAAACTGCTCGGCATCACCAAAAAAACAGCGCGCGGCATAGAGTTGCGCGTGCACCCCACGCTGGTGCCGAACAAACGCCTGATTGCCAACGTCGAAGGCGCGATGAACGCGGTGATGGTGCATGGCGACGCGGTAGGCACCACACTGTTTTACGGCAAGGGCGCGGGCAGCGAGCCGACTGCCAGCGCGGTGATTGCCGATCTGGTGGACATCGCGCGCCTGCACACGGCTGCGTCTGCCCAGCGCGTTCCCCATCTGGCCTTCCAGCCCGACGCGATGAGCGACACGCCCGTGTTGCCCATGGGCGAAGTCGTCACCAGTTATTACCTGCGTCTGAACGTGGCCGACGAAGCCGGCGTACTGGCCAAAGTCACTGGTATTCTGGCCGCCGCCAATATCAGCATCGACGCGATGCTGCAGCGCGAAGCCGATGAAGTTGGTGGCGAAGGCTCGACACAGACCGACCTGATCATTCTGACGCACGACTGTGTGGAAGCGAAGATGAACGACGCACTGGCGCAGATGCAGGCGCTGCCGACGGTGCTGGCGCCGATCACGCGGATTCGCAAGGAAGAGCTGGCCTGATGCGTTACCTGTCCACCCGCGCCGCTGCCGGCCCTGCTTCTACCCGCAAACGCTTCTGTGAAATCCTGCTCGAAGGCCTGGCGCCCGATGGTGGCTTGTACCTGCCTGAAACTTATCCGCAGGTCGATGCGGCGACGCTTGAAAAATGGCGCAAGCTGCCTTATGCCGATCTGGCGTTTGAAATTCTCTCGCTGTACATCGATGACATTCCTGCATCTGACCTGAAAGCGATTTGCCGCAAGACTTATACCGCTGCGGTTTTCGGCACGAAAGAAATCGTGCCCTTGCGGCCGCTTGAGAAAGGCTTGTATCTCGAAGAGCTGTCCAACGGCCCGACGCTGGCCTTCAAGGACATGGCGATGCAGCTGCTCGGCAACCTGTTCGAATACGAACTGGCGCGTCGTGGTGAAGAGTTGAATATTCTGGGCGCCACCAGCGGCGACACCGGCAGCGCCGCTGAGTACGCCATACGCGGCAAAAAAGGCGTGCGCGTGTTCATGACATCGCCGAAGGGCCGCATGAGCGCGTTCCAGCAGGCGCAGATGTTCAGTTTGCAGGATGCGAACATTCACAACATCGCGATTGAAGGCGTGTTTGACGACTGTCAGGACATCGTCAAGGCGGTTTCGAACGATCTGGAGTTCAAGAAAAAATACAAGATCGGCACGGTCAACAGTATTAACTGGGCGCGCTTGATGGCGCAGGTCGTCTATTACTTTGCGGGTTATTTTCAGGCGACCAAATCGCGCGCTGAAAAGGTCAGCTTCACCGTCCCCTCAGGCAACTTCGGCAACGTCTGCGCCGGCCACGTCGCCCGCATGATGGGGCTGCCCATTGACAAACTCGTCGTCGCCACGAATGAAAACGACGTGCTCGACGAGTTTTTCCGCACCGGCGTGTACCGGGTTCGCGGCAGCGCCGATACACACGAAACCTCCAGCCCGTCGATGGATATCTCCAAGGCGTCAAATTTCGAGCGTTTCGTGTTTGACCTGCTGGGCCGCGATGGTGACAAAACAAAATCGCTGTTCCATGACCAGCTGAGCCAGTGCGGCAGTTTTGATTTGAGTGGCGATGCGGCGTTTGCAGATGCAGCCGCGCGCTACGGTTTTGCCAGCGGCAAGAGCACGCATGCCGACCGTATAGACACCATTTTGGACACTTACATGCGTTTTGATTCCATCATCGACACCCACACAGCGGACGGCGTCAAGGTCGCGCGGCAGCACCTGCAGCCTGGCGTGCCGATGATCGTTTTGGAAACGGCGCTGCCGATCAAGTTCGCAGAAACCATCGAGGAAGCCATCGGCATTCCACCGCCTTGCCCAGAGAAATTTGAAGGCATCGGGGCGCTGCCCAAACGGGTGGTAAATCTTCCGGCCGATGCAGCGACTATCAAACGCTATATTGCCGACCATGTGCATTGAATTGGCCTCTAGTCCCCGTAATACGTGCGTAAGCAGCTATAAAAGTAATAGCATGTGTGTATTTCAGAAAGCTTTTCCATGAACGTCGTTGGATTCGCCGGCTACTCCGGTTCGGGCAAAACCACGCTGGTCGAGCAGCTGATTCCAGAACTGAAAAGTCGCGGCCTGCGCGTATCCGTCGTCAAGCATGCACACCACAGTTTTGACATTGACCAGCCCGGCAAAGACACCTGGCGCCACCGCAGCGCCGGCGCGTTTGAAGTGGTGGTCGCCTCAAGCAACCGGCTGGCGCTGATACGCGAATTTGAAAAGCCGTCGCAGATGACGGTGCACCAGTTGATAGCCGAGTTGTGGGACGGCGTGGACTGGGTGCTGGTCGAAGGCTTCAAAAGCAGCGACGTGCTGAAAATTGAAGTTTGGCGTGCGCCAACCGAAACCTACGTCGGCAAACCACCGCGCTACATGGACGATGACTTCATCGTTGCCATCGCCACCGACGCGCCCGAGAAATTGCCGCACGCCACCGTGCGTCCGGTGCTGGATCTGAACGATGTGCAAGCGGTAGCCAACTACCTGGTTAAAAATCAGGAACGCTTTGCCTATTCGTTCGACAATCACGCCTAGCCTGAAAGTTGCTGCGGCATTGAATTTTTACTGCCATCCAATTTCGCAATGACACCTCTGACTGAAACCCCGGCCCGCGCCGCCCTTAAAGCGCTGGATGAAGCACTGGCAGAACTGCTGTCGCATGCACACCTGCTGCCGGGCGCCGAATCAATATCAACCTTTGATGCCGACGGCCGCGTGCTGGCGCAGGGCTTGACTGCCAGCCTGAACGTGCCTGCGAACGACAACAGTGCGATGGACGGCTATGCGGTGCGTGCGGCTGATTGCGTCGATGCGAACACGGCGCTGCAGGTCAGCCAGCGCATTCCGGCTGGCATCAGTACCAGTGGGCTGCAGCCATTGGCGTCATTTTCTGCAGCCAGAATTTTCACCGGCGCGCCGATTCCACCCGGCGCTGACGCGGTGGTGATGCAGGAAGACTGCACAGCGATCAATGCCGACACTGGTGCAAGCGCCAGTGTTCGCGTTCGCGTCGCTCCGCCGCCCGGTCAACACATTCGCCGCCGTGGTGAAGACGTGGCGGCAGGTGACGTGGTGCTGCACGCAGGCACGCGCCTGGGCCCCGCTTCGCTCGGCTTGGCTGCCAGCATCGGCTTCGATCAATTGCAGGTTGCGCGCCGCGTGCGCGTGGCCTTGTTCTCAACCGGCGACGAACTCGTCATGCCCGGTGACGTTTTGCCGCAAGACATGTTGCCCGGCGCCATCTACAACTCGAACCGGTTTTTTCTGCGCACGCTGCTGCAGCGCCTGGGCTGTGAAGTGACCGACATGGGCATCGTGCCGGACAGGCTGGACGCGACGATTGAAGCGCTCAAAACCGCCAGCACCGGGCATGATTTGATTTTGACCAGCGGCGGCGTTTCCGTCGGCGAAGAAGACCACATCAAGCCGGCTGTTCTCGCCCTGGGTGAAGTGAATCTGTGGCAAATCTCCATCAAACCCGGCAAGCCGTTTGGTTACGGCACCGTGAACGCCGCACATTTCATCGGCTTGCCCGGCAACCCGGTTTCCAGCTTCGTCACCTTCCTGCTGTTGGTCAGGCCCTTCATTTTGAGCCTGCAGGGCGTGACCGATGTTGCTATTAAATCAATAGCTTCTTACGCACATTTTGATTGGGCTAGAGCCGATAAACGTCGTGAATTCCTGCGCGTCAGGCAGAACGCGGCCGGTGGGCTGGACTTGTTTGAAAACCAAAGCTCGGGCGTACTAACATCGGCCGTGTGGGGCGACGGCCTGCTCGACAACCCGCCCGGCCGGGCAATTGCGCACGGCGACCGGGTGCAGTTCATTCCCTTTTCCGCCTTGCTTGACTGACTTTATTGACCGCATCCGCCATGAAAGTAACGATCAAATATTTCGCATCCATCCGCGAAGCCATCGGGCAAGTCAGCGAGGTGCGTGACACCAATGCCACCACGTTATCGGCACTGCGTGACGAACTGCTGCTCGCAGGCCCCAAGCATGCGCAGGCGCTGGCGCGTGGCAAATCCGTTCGCATGGCGCTCAATCAGGTCATGAGCGATGAATCGGCGCTGCTGACCGATGGTTGTGAGGTGGCCTTCTTTCCGCCGGTGACGGGGGGCTGAGATGACGTCCCGCGTATCGATTCAGACGCAGGACTTTGACCTGGCCAAAGAGATTGGCGCCCTGCGCGCCAATGACAAACGCGTAGGCGCCGTCTGCAGTTTCGTCGGCACCGTCCGTGATCGCAATGATGGGCTCAACGTGCAGAGCATGGAGCTGGAGCACTACCCCGGCATGACTGAAAAAGCCATCGAAGCCATGATTGACGAGGCGATGACGCGGTTCGATATTTTTGCTGCGCGCGTCATTCACCGCGTCGGCCTGCTGCAGCCGCTGGACCAGGTCGTGATGGTGGCGGTGACGTCACAGCATCGCGGTGAAAGTTTTAAAGCCTGCGAGTTTTTAATGGACTACCTCAAGACCCAGGCACCGTTCTGGAAGAAGGAAGAAACGCTTTATGGGGCGCGTTGGGTCGATGCGCGGGTCAGTGATGATGCGGCGCTGGCCAAATGGGGCATTGAGGCTGGCAACGCCTAGCGGGAAGCGCCAGAGAAGGCCCGCTCACACGCCTGAAGTTGATCTGCCGCAAGGTGCCGGCGACAGCATCGCTTGAAAATTTGGGTCTGCAGCCCAAACTGGGTCGCAAGTCGGAAACCCGGAGTAATTTGCGATGCGCCAAGACAAACTCACCACCAAATTCCAGGAAGCCCTGAGCGATGCGCAATCGCTCGCGCTGGGCAGCGACAACGGCTATATCGAACCTGCGCACCTGCTGCTGGCGATGCTGCGCCAGGACGACGGCCCACGCGCCGTGCTGGAGCGGGCAGGCGTCAACGTCGGCGGCTTGACCCAGGCGGCAGACCTCGCGGTGAAAAGACTGCCGCAGGTGCAGGGGCAAGACCAGATTTCGGTTGGTCCGGAGCTTGCCAAACTGCTGCAGGCGACCGAAAAAGAAGCCATCAAGCGTAACGACCAGTTCATTGCCGGCGAGCTGTTTTTACTCGCCGTCAGCGACAGCAAGGCCGATGTCGGCAAGATCGCGCGCGAAAACGGGCTGACCCGCAAGTCTCTGGAAACTGCGATTGACGCCGTGCGCGGCGGGCAGGGCGTACACAGTGCTGACGCTGAAGGCCAGCGCGAGGCGCTTAAAAAGTACACGATGGATTTGACCGAGCGCGCCCGCATGGGCAAGCTCGATCCGGTGATCGGCCGCGACGACGAGATTCGCCGCGCGATTCAGGTGCTGCAGCGCCGCACCAAAAATAACCCGGTGCTGATTGGCGAGCCTGGTGTGGGCAAGACCGCGATTGTTGAAGGTCTGGCGCAGCGCATCGTGGCGGGCGAGGTGCCCGATTCATTGAAGGGCAAACGCGTGCTGAGCCTGGACATGGCGGCATTGCTGGCGGGGGCCAAATTTCGCGGTGAATTCGAAGAGCGCCTGAAAACCGTGCTGAAAGAACTGGCGCAGGACGAGGGCCAGACGATTGTTTTTATCGACGAGCTGCACACCATGGTCGGCGCTGGCAAGGCAGAAGGCGCGATGGATGCGGGCAACATGCTCAAACCTGCGCTGGCACGCGGCGAACTGCATTGCGTTGGCGCGACCACGCTCGACGAATACCGCAAGTACATTGAAAAAGACGCTGCACTGGAGCGCCGCTTTCAGAAGATTCTGGTCGGTGAGCCGAGCGTTGAAGCGACGATTGCGATCTTGCGCGGGCTGAAGGAAAAGTACGAGCTACACCATGGCGTGCAGATCACCGACCCGGCGATTGTTGCCGCCGCCGAGCTGTCACACCGCTACGTCACGGATCGCTTTCTGCCCGACAAGGCGATTGACCTGATCGACGAAGCCGCCAGCAAAATTGCCATCGAACGCGACTCCAAGCCCGAGGTGATGGATCGGCTTGACCGCCGACTGATTCAGCTGCAGATTGAGCGCGAAGCGGTGCGCCGTGAGAAAGACGAATCGTCGCAGAAGCGCTTCGGATTGATCGAGGAAGAAATCGTCAAGCTGCAAAAAGAAATTTCTGACCTCGACGAAATCTGGCAGGCGGAAAAAGCGCAGGCGCTGGGTTCCAAAGACGTGATGGAAGAGATCGACCGTACCAATTTCCATATCGAAGAGTTCACCCGCAAGGGCGACTTCAACAAGGTGGCCGAGCTGCAATACGGCAAGTTGCCCGACCTGAAAAAGCGTCTGAAAGAAGCGCAGGACACCGAGGCGCAGAAGACCACGAGCAACGCCCCCAAGCTGCTGCGCACGCAGGTCGGCGCCGAAGAAATTGCCGAGGTCGTTGCCCGTGCCACCGGCATTCCGGTCAGCAAACTCATGCAGGGCGAGCGCGACAAACTGCTGCTGATGGAAGGCAAACTGCACGAGCGTGTGGTGGGGCAGGCTGAAGCCATTGGTG
The DNA here is from genome assembly GCA_031365885.1 of Polaromonas sp. GTDB lineage: Bacteria > Pseudomonadota > Gammaproteobacteria > Burkholderiales > Burkholderiaceae_C > Polaromonas. The sequence goes on from JANLYY010000018.1 coordinate 8,447, forward strand.
CGGTGTCCAACGCCATCCGCCGCTCTCGTTCGGGCCTGAGTGACCCCAATCGCCCGACGGGTTCGTTCCTGTTCCTCGGCCCCACCGGTGTCGGTAAAACCGAGCTGTGCAAGGCACTCGCCGGTTTTCTGTTCGACAGTGAAGACCATTTGATCCGCGTCGACATGAGCGAGTTCATGGAGAAGCATTCGGTCGCCCGCCTGATCGGCGCGCCGCCGGGCTACGTGGGTTACGAAGAGGGCGGGCATCTGACCGAAGCCGTGCGCCGCAAGCCCTACAGCGTGCTGCTGCTCGACGAGGTTGAAAAAGCCCACCCCGACGTGTTTAACGTGCTGCTGCAGGTGCTCGATGATGGAAGGCTGACCGACGGCCAGGGCCGCACGGTCGATTTCAAAAACACCGTGATCGTGATGACCAGCAACATCGGCTCACCGATTATCCAATCGATGGTCGGCAAGCCGTATGAAGAGATCAAAGACGCGGTCACGGACGAACTGAAAAACTATTTCCGTCCCGAGTTTTTGAACCGCATCGACGAGACCGTCGTCTTCCACGCGCTGGATGCAAAAAACATCGAATCGATTGCCCGCATCCAGCTCAAGGTGCTGATGGCGCGCCTGCAAAAGATGGACCTGACCATGGAGGTATCAGAAGCAGCGATTGCCGAGTTGGCCAAGGTCGGCTTCGATCCGGTGTTCGGCGCACGGCCGCTGAAGCGCGCGATTCAGCAGCGCATTGAGAACCCGCTAAGCAAGCTGCTGCTCGAAGGCCGCTTCCCGCCGAAGAGCACGATTCCGGTCGATGTGGACCCGATTCGGGACCCGGGTGTGTTCAGGTTTGAGGCAGCGACGCGCTAATAGGGTCGGTACGATTTGCTATTAAAAACGTAGCTTTTTACGCACGTATTACTTGGGCTAGAGGCCGATTTGACTATGAAATAAGGTGCGCTGCGTGGTCCTGCCACACACGCTCAATCCCGACAGTTTCCTTCGATAGCGCGCACCGTCAAACAGTTGGACTTGTCTGCGAGCCACTTCATGCCGGTCTGGGCGCCACTGCTTGCCCGAATGGATTCTTTCAGCCCATTGTGCTCAAACTGAATCTGGCCGTCTGCCGTGCTTCCTTGAAAGATACGCGGGCCATCGAGATTCTGGATGGTTACCTGATACTTTCCCTGGCCTCCATTGATGCGAAGAAACGTGCCCTCGGGGCCGTTCCATTGTCCCAGCCGATGGTCAGTGATGGCCGGGTGGCTGGAACCGCCGGAAACGGCTGGCGCTGGGCTGGCTTCCCGATCGTTGCAACCCAGAAGCGAAATCGTCTTTAGCGCGACTGCGGCGGCGACGCGACCGGTGTACTTCACGCGAGCTGGTTCCGGACAGGCCATGCCAGACAAGCTACCGATAAAACGCCTCAACCGCACCCTTCAACTTGATTAGCAGCGGATGGCCCTTGCGGTCAACTGTCTTGCCGGCGGGCACCTTGACCCAGCCTTCGCTGATGCAGTATTCCTCGACATCCGAACGTTCCTTGTTGTTCAGGCGAATGCCGACGTCGTGCTCGAACACGGAGGCGATGTGGTGGGGGCTGCGTGTGTCTGCGGACAGGCGGTCGGGCAGGGGTGGACGTTCGGCGTTTTCGGTCATCAGGTTTTCTTTTATTGAGTCAATAGAGGTTGGTTTGCAAGCCATGCGGCGGCCGCGCTCAGCTGGTGATCACTGCCAGATTATTGCCAGACGACTGGCCCCTTGGCAGCAAACCATTTTTCAACTTCCGGGTCAACAGCCGCTTCTATCCGGTTGCGTTTGATTTTCATCGTGGGCGTCAAAAAGCCGTTGTCCATCGACCAGGGTTCGCGGGCCACCACAATCATTTTCAGCTGTTCGTAGTCGGCTACCTGGCTGTTGACACGTTTCAGCACAGCGGCCATTTCTTCGATAAATTCGGCGCGCACGGCCGGGTCTGTCAGGCGGGGTCGCAGGCCTTCGGCGGGCACCACCATCGCATAAGCGGCCTGCTGGCCGACGCCTGAAACCAGTGACAGCTCAATCATGGGGCTTTCGTTGATCAGGTTTTCAATCGGTGCCGGTGCCACGTACTTGCCCTTGCCGGTTTTGAAAAGCTCTTTTTTGCGTCCGGTGAGTTTCAGCTGCCCGTTTGGACCTTCTTCACCCAGGTCGCCGGTCATGAAGAAGCCGTCGGCATCAAAGGTTTCGGCGTCCAGGTCTGGACGCTTGTAGTAGCCCACCAGCGTGCCGGGTGACTTGATCAAAATTTCGCCGTCAGAACTGATGCGCCGCTGCACCCCAGGAAACGGCACCCCCACATGCCCGGCGGCGTTGAGGGTGTTGGTGGTGGTGTGGGAATAGGCGAAGTCTTCGGTCATCGCGTAGCCCTCCATCAGGTTCAGGCCGAGCCGGCGATACCAGGCAATCAGCGCCGGGGGAATTGGCGCCGAACCACTGCCGGCCAGCATGACTTCATTGAGGCCCAATTGCGTCAGCACCTTGCGCGCGACGATTTTTCCGAGCAGCGGAACGGACAGCAGAAAGTCGAGCTTTTTGGCCGGCATTTTGGTGAACACGCCTTGCTGAAACTTCAGCCACAGGCGCGGCACCGAGATAAATACGGTGGGGCGTGCGCGCTGCAGATCTTGCAAAAACGTCTCCAGCGACTCGGCAAAAAACACACGTCCCTCGCCCCGCACAAAGCCTGCGCATTCGATCCAGGCACGCTCGAAAACATGCGCCAGCGGCAGGTACGACAACGCGCGGTAAGGAAAATGTGAACTCGCCTGTTGCTCCTGGTAGGCAACGATGCCCTCGCTGGCGCGCGTGACCCGCTCAAAACTGTGCATCACGCCCTTTGGCGTGCCGGTTGAGCCCGACGTGTACATCAGCATCGCCAGATCATCCGGCTTGCGCTGCGGCTTGTTTGCCATCGGCGGGCTTGATTTGACAATGGCGTCCCAGCTGTCGAAGGTATTTTTTGGTGCCAATGGCAACGCGATGCACGGCAAGCCGGCTTGCACGCCCGGCATTTGCTGGGCCCAGGTGTCGAGCTTGCCAACGAACAAAAGACTGGCGCCGCTGTGCTCCAGCACGTACTTCACCGTCTCTGCAGACTCGGTTGGGAAGATGGCTACCGTGGTGCCGCCAGACATCCAGATCGCCAGCTCGGCCATCATGAAATGCGCAGTATTTTTTGACAGGATGGCGATTCGCGCGCCCGGCGCAAACCCGCGCGATGCCAAATACGTTGCCATGCGGCGCGCCTGGTCCATCATCCGGCGCCAGGTGAAGTCGATAACTTGCCCGTTGCCCACCGGCTGCGTCAGATAAATCTGGTCTGCCAGTGCTGATTCATGCTCGTAAACATAGTCAAGAACAAGTTTTGAAGTGGACACGGTATCTGCCTTTTTTTATAGATCAAGTGTCTCTTCAGGCGCGGTCAACCGGCCAGGCCGACGAACACATTTTGCACATCGTCATTGGCATCGATGGTGGCCAGAAAGGCCTCGACTTCTTCGAGGTATCTGGCGCTCAGGGTACCGGGGTCAACCGGATTTTTTGCCTTGTAGCCCAGCTTGGCGGTCAGCACCGTGAAGCCTTGTGCGGGCAGGGCGCGGCAGACCAGGTCGAGGTCGGAGTGGTCGGTCAAGAACAAGGTGGTGCCGTCGTCATCGCCGGGCTCGAAGTCATGCGCGCCGGCTTCAATGGCGGCCAGTTCCGGGTCAGCCCCGGCTTTTAGAGGCTCGGCTTCGATCATGCCGACATGGTCAAAATCCCACGCCACCGAGCCTGAGGTGCCCAGATGCCCTTTGCGAAATATCACGCGAATCTCTGACGCGGTACGGTTCAGATTGTCGGTCAGGCACTCGACCATCACAGGCACCTGGTGTGGCGCAAAACCTTCGTAGATCACATGCTCAAAATGAACCACTTCGCCCGTCAGCCCGGCGCCTTTCTTGATGGCGCGCTCCAGCGTGTCTTTGGGCATCGACACCTTGCGGGCTTGCTCCACCACCAGCCGCAAGCGCGCGTTGGAAGCGGGATCGGCACCACTGCGCGCGGCGACCATGATTTCCTTGGACAATTTTCCAAAAGTGCGGCCTCTCGCATTTGCCGCCAGTTCCTTGCCTTTTGCTTTCCATTGCGCGCCCATGGGAGTCTCCTTTGTTGTTGCAGCGCTGGTCGGCGCTACGGGTTTATCTGGACTGACTGGCTTGTGAGGTGGTCGTGTGCGCCCGGTGTCCAGCCGTGGCGCTTGCGGGCTACCGGTTATACACCCACGGCGCGGGTTGCTTGCTGCGCTGATGGCGTCAAAAGATCACAAACTTTAATTAAAAAACGTTGCTAGCCCCCGTATTACATGCATAAGCAGCTATTAATAAAATAGCATAATAATCTGGTTCGTTTCGCCGGGACCGCCGTAGTATATTGAACGCGGAGTTGACTTCAGTGTTGACTTCAGTGTTATTAACCAGCCACTCAAGGAGCTTCTCATGCTGTCCATTCTTGGAACGATATTGATCGGTCTCGTCGTCGGCTTTATTGCCCGCGCTGTCAAGCCCGGCGACGACAAGCTGGGCTGGATCATGACGGCCGTGCTGGGCATAGCGGGTGCGTTTTTAGCCCGGTACGCAGGTGCCGCCATGGGCTGGTACCAGCAGGGTGAAACAGCCGGCTGGATTGCCTCAGTGGTTGGTGCGGTGATCTTGCTGTTCATCTATGGCCTGGTGGCCAAAAAATCCTGAACCGCGCGCCTGACAGCACCAAGCAGTAGGGCACGCGTCGTCAGCGCAGATTCGACTGCACCCAGCGCACGATGTCAGCTGCGCTCATCGCGCCGCTCTGGCGCACCAGCTCCCGGCCGTCCTTGAACAGCACCATGGTCGGAATGCTGCGAATGAGAAAGCGCTGGCCCAACGCGGGTATGGCCTCGGTGTCAACCTTAGCCAGACGCACCAGCGGCTGCAGCTGCCTGGCGGCGTCTTCGTAGGCGGGTGCCATGGCACGGCAGGGGCCGCACCAGGGTGCCCAGAAATCCACCAGCAGCGCGATCTGGTTGCGAGTCAGGTGCTTTTCAAATGCCGCTTCGTCGAGCGCGGCAGATAGGCCGATAAAAAGTTCATTCTTGCAACTGCCGCAAGTCGGTGCGCTGCCGATCTGGTCAGTACCTACGCGGTTGGTGGTGTGGCAGTGCGGGCAAACAATGTGGATTGGATCGGTCATTTGTGCCAGTTTGGGGGCCTTGGTGGGCATTTCAAGCGTTCGGCCGGTCTGGAAATGTCAGCCAGCGGGTCGGTCGTGGGCGGACAAATCCGTCCAACTCGCCATTGCCATCAAAGCGCGGATTGCCAGCGGGTTCGACTTGCGAAAAGCGATGCCACCACACCGGTTGCGCGCCAGATCATCCGCGTTGGCTTCAAGTCAGGGAGTCTTACAAGTTATTGCATTTGTCACAGCGGAGTTCTTGATTGTTTCGGAGTTAAATTGCTACAAAAGTAATAGCTATTTGCGCATGTAATACACGAGCTAGCCGTATAAATCGTGCTGATACGTAAGCCGCTGACCGGCTGCAAGGAGTAAATATTTTGCTTACAAATTGCGGACTTTTTTCTCGCTAACGACTAATTTCAAGCGACCGGTTGTTGCATGCGGTGTAAGTCAAAGCTACTCTTTGGCTGTCACTTTTCAGGGAGAAAAAAATGTTCAAGAAGCTGTTCAAACCAAGGTCAGACGCCACATCGGGCAGCGGTGATTCGCTCAACTATCTGAGCACCGGCTTTTCTGTCATGCCGTCATCGCCGCCGCTGGAAGTCGCTGAACTCTGGCAACGCTACCGCCTGGGTACCGCGTCTGACAAAGATCTGCTTCAGGGTCTGGCCAAATGCGTCGCCGAGCTCAAGGTGCCGCATCCGCTTATGCCGGGCAAATTCAGCATGGCGACCGATCTTGCGTATGCGCGTTGCGGCACCAAGCTGCAGACCGCAGACGCCATCGACGCGTTCATTGACTGGGCCGATCACAACGGCATCACGGTGCTGGACGGCGCATCAGTCTGACGGACTCGAATGGCCAGGGCTGCAGGGCCGCTGGCTAGAAATTCAAGAGACGCCATAACGGCCGTGCGCATTGAGCGCACGGCTTTTTTTCGTCGCCATCCTGACCCATCGCCGGACTTTTGTGCGCTGGCTTGCCACTGGCGCCCGGGCGCTGTGCTACGCTGACTGCAGCTGCACCCGTCAGGCAAAGGATTCCTGGCCCGCACGCTTTTGCTGCGCGCCTGCGCCGCACTGCTACCAACAAAAATTCCCTGCAAAATTCATGCTCGTTCGCGCCTGGTTTTGCTTGTCTCTGCATCACTTGAAAAATACGATGGCTTGTTGATGAATAGATTGTTTTTAAAGCCGCTTCAGGCCTGGTCGCGGTCAGTGTCCTGTGCGCTGCTAGCGGCCAGCGTAGTCACGCTGATGGCTGGCTGCGGCGCGCCCGCGAGGGTTTTTCCGTCGCAGGAAAAGTTCGGTTCTGCCAACACCTACTCGCGGCTGTTCGACGCGTCAGCCGCGCAAACCTGTGAGGCCGCGCGGCGCGCCTTGCTCAGCCAGGGCTACATCATCAACACCGCCAGCAGCGAGCTGGTGGAAGGCCGGAAAAACTTTCAGCCAGACGCCGAAGCACACCTGCGCATGGAAATCAGGGTCGTGTGCGCGACCGATGGCCTGGCTGTCGCCGACGCTGCTGACGGGAAAGTCAGCCTGGCTTTTGTCACGGCGCTGCAAGACCAGTACGCGCTGAAGAAAAGCAACAACTCCGCCAGCCTGGGCGTGGGTGCGTTTGGCTCGGTGTCACTGCCTTTCAGTTCCAGCAGCGACTCGATGGTGCGGGTGGGCAGCGAAACCATCACATCCGACGCGTTTTATGACCGCTTTTTTGAACTGGTGCGGCGCTATCTGGTGGTGGATGTGGTGCCCGTTAAAGTGCCTTGATAAAGCGAGCGATGGACATTCTTCCTCTGGCCATCTTGATGGCGCTGGCTTTTATGCTGCTTAAAAAAAACGAGCAACGCAACCGCATCGCCCTGCTGGGTCGCCACCTGGGCAGCTTCCAGATCGAAAAGCTGATGGAAACCCTGGTTGCCGGCTATATGCGCGCGCTCGGCGAGCCCGAGCTGCAGCGCCGCGAACAGATCTGGCGCCACCTCGACGGTGCCCGCACGAAGCTGGTTCAGCAGTTCAGCAAATTCAGCACCGAGTTCTCGCGTCTGGACGCGGCCCAGACCCGCATCAGCACGGTCGCGTTGCCGATTCCCTTTGCCGCCCGCGTCTTTCCGCAGGCGACGTTTGATGCGCGCCAGGCGCTGGCCCTGCACGCTGACGCGCTCAACTTGGCTGCCACCAATCCGATGCACCGAAGCTTGAAGGAACAAGCCTTCACGCTGTCGGCGGAGCTGCTTTTGATACAGCACACCTGCCACTGGTTTTGCAATTCAAAAACGGTGGCTTCAGCGCGGCTGCTGGCGCGCCACCAGACCTCGTATGACCAGGTGCTGGCGGCTGTGGCGCCCGAGACACGGGCCGCGTATGGGCGTTTGACGGGGCAGTGATCGCGCGCTGCAACAGCCGGAGCGCCAGGCGGCTGGTCAGCCGTTGTCTTACCTTTACTTGCAAGACAAACAGGCTTATAGCCCCTTATTTACGGGCCTAAAGCGCTATTAAAAACGTAGTGACTAAGTTCGTAACGGAGACTGTAGCGAAGATTGCGATAGGGCATCAACTGAACTGAGGTAGCGCTTGCGATGGGCGCGCTTGAGTCCGCGGTTTGAAAAGATGGCGCCAGGAAGCCCGGTATCAAGCCGGTTTTTTCTGCCGTATCACCAGCGCAATACCGCCCAGGATTGCAACTGACGCCAGCACCAATGGGCCGGTCAAGGCTTCGCCAATCAGCAGCACACCACCCAGCGCGGCAATGACCGGAACGCTAAGCTGCATCGTAGCTGCGTGCGTTGCTTTTAACGCCGGCAGCGCCTGGTACCAGATCGCATAGCCCAGCCCGGAAGCCAGCGCGCCGGACACCACGGCATAGGCCATGCCGGCAGGGTCAGGCCTCAAGCCATCGGGCGGCAGCTGGCTCATCACCAACGCCAGCGCCAGGGCCATTGGCACGGTGCGTAAAAAGTTGCCTGCAGTGACCTCGGTCGGGTTGTTCAAGCCGGGGTTCAGCGCTGATTTTCCGCGCAATGAATAAATACCCCAGGCCGCACCCGCGCTGACCATGGACAGCGAAGCCAGCGGCGCAGGCGTTGCCAGGCCGGGCAGCAGCAGCGTTACCAGGCCGGCCAGAGCCAGCGCTATACCGGCCCATTGCAGTCGGCGCAGGCGCTCGCCGGCCCAAGCGCCGTAGCCGATCATCGTGGCCTGCACTGCACCAAACAGCAGCAGCGCGCCTGTCGCGGCTGACATGCTGACGTAGGCAAAAGAAAACCCCGCCGCATAGACAAACAGTGCGCAGGCCGACAGCCAGTTGCCCGCCAGCGGCGGGCCTTTGCCTGCGACCGAAACGCCACCGCGCGTCAGCCGCACCACCAGCCACAACATGCACGCACCTGACAGCAGGCGGACGACGGTGAAAGTGGCGGCGTCGATGGCGGTGTGCTTGAGCGCCATGCGGCACAGCAGCGAATTACCGGCAAAGGCCAGCATCGCCGTCGAAACCAAAAACGCAAGACGCAGCCGGGACATAAGGCTTTCACAAGAGTGGGCACAGCCGGTTGGCTGTGCGGGCTCCCTTGCTGAAAAGCGCCGGTGCCTGCGTGCATCATGCACTGACGCTCAGGCAGCAGCGTCGTCCGACCCTGTAAAAGCACCCGATTGAACAGCTGCCCTCGACTCAGGCGCTGTCTGGTGCGCCAGGCCGGCAGGTCGGAATCAGGCCGCTGTGGCCGTACGGCGCTCGCCGAATGCCGACTTGCGCTTGACGCTGGCCGTCTCCACATCGTCGCCGGCAATTTTGCTGGCCAGAGTGGCGGATTTTTGCTCGATTTGCGAAGCCAGTTTGCTTAAAACCAGAGCGCCGGGGGCGGTCACAGCGGCCAGCGTGTTCAGTGTCGTCACGCCGGTTTTTTCTTCAAAGGCGCTGGCATTGGCAGCCACGCGCTCGACGCCTTGTTCGAGCACCTTGACCAGCTGGCTGACCACCAGCGTTGCGCCGTTGGTCGTCAGGTCCAGGCCGCGGCTGTAGTAAGCGCTGAAGGCCATTTGCGCGGCGGACGCGTTCTTGGCCGTCTCGGCGGTCAGTTCGCTGCGCGACTGCTTCAGGGCGCGGCTCCAGCGCTGCTCCAGCAGGCTGACGGCGCGCTCGCCACCGGCGCGGTAAGCGTCGATGACGTTCTTAGCGGTGTTGCCGTAGGACTCGATCAGATCGGTGGCAACGGTGGAGAGGTTTTTGGCAGTCATGGTGTTTCCTTTGGACAGTGGTTGAAATCAGTAGATGACTGTATGGTGCGGGTTTTCCCTAGGGAGTGCGACCTAGATCGCTAGAGTGAGCTGTCCAGTGCGCCGGCACCAACCAGCCGCTGCGTTGTACCCAACGATAGTTTCCAGTCAAAAAGACCTGTAGCCACCGTACTACGTGCGCAAGCAGCTATCGTAATAATAGCGACCGCTTATAACTTTCGCCACACCAGCAGCAGGTTGTTGGCGGGCATGGCATGCCTTTCATGCAAACCCAAGCCCGCCAGCCGCGCTTCTTCGGTCACATCTTCAAGCCGACGGATGCCCCAGGCCGGGTTTTGGGCGCGCAGGCTTTCGTCGAACGCCAGGTTGCCCGGCGAGGTCGGCACACCTGTCTCCAGGTACGGCCCGTACGTGATCAATACGCCGCCCGTCGCCAGGTGCCGACTGCTGCCCTGCATCAGCGCCGCGCAGGTCGCCCACGGCGCAATGTGCAGCATGTTGGCGCAGTAGATGGCGTCGAAAGTCTCGGCGAACGCGGCGCCGCTGGCGGGCCACTGTGCGGCCAATACATCCAGCCACAGCGGCTCACGAACATTGGTTTGCAGTTGCGCGTTCACACGAGCGGAAATCGACGGCAGTGCGTCGGCGTCGGCATCGGTCGGCTGCCAGGCCAAGTGCGGCATGGCGGCTGCGAAAAACACGATGTGTTGTCCGGTGCCCGACGCGATTTCGAGCGCGCTGCCATTTTCAGGCAGCACACGCAGCAACACGTCCAGAATCGCTTGCTTGTTGCGGTCAGCGGAAGGGCTGAATGTCAAGTTGGACGGGTTGGACATGGGCGGTAGATGGAAAAAAAGTTTTATCTGCTTGCACAGCGGCCAGTGCTATTCACACCAGATCGAGCCGGGCCGGCAAAAAATCCCCTGCCGAGCGTTGGCCCGCTGAATCTCTCACAATGCGGTTTCATTAGTTTATCGAGGCACGGCGCATGGCTAAAAATCGGTTTGTCGATTCGAGCGATTCCATCAAACACCGTGCAGGTTGGCGATGGGCGCAGCGCCTGATCGCAGCGGGCGCCATCGGCCTGCTGGCAGCCTGCGGCTCGATTCCCCTGCCCCAGGGTGCCACCAGCCAGCCCGAGGCGCTGGCGCTGCTGGAGCAGTCGCAGCAGGCACATGGCAAGGCGGCGTTTGCGGCCATCAAGGACATCAACGTCGGCTACGGTGGCACCTGGTTTGATTTGATCAAACGCATCCAGCCGGCGATTACCGATGCCGCTTTTCGCCAGACTTCGCAAGAGCGGATGCTGGTCAATGTGAATAGTGGCCCTTCGGTTCTCGCGCAAATTCACAGCGGGCCGGGTGGCGATAAAACCGTCAGCGAAACCGAACGCAGCAAAGTCGATGTCTGGTACAACGGCGCGCCGTACGCAGGCGCTGACCAGCAAGCCGCCGCGCACCTGGTGCTGCATGCCTACCAGCTGTTTTTATACCCGGCGTTTTACGTGCAGCGCGCCAGCGTGCTGGAACTGGCCGGCACCAGCGTGGTCAATGGCCGCGACTGCGATGTGCTGCTGGCGGTGCTGCGCCCGGGCATCGGCAATTCGCGCGAAGACCGGGTGCTGCTGTCGATCGACCGCGAAACGAAACTGGTGCGCCGCGTCTGGCTGACGCTGGAAGGCAGCGAGCCGAGCCAGGGCGCCGTCGTCAGCGTCGAGCACGACAAGTTCGTCAGGGTCGGCGGCGTGATGTGGCCAACGCATTTTTATGAAGCCGTGGTGAGGCCGTTTGCGGGCTTGCCGGCGCATGATTTTTATCTGACGGGGCTAGACGTGAATCGCGGTTTGACGGCGGCTGATTTTGTCGGCGGGCGGTTTTCTGAGAAGGCAGCGCGGCCTGCGGCGGCGTTACCGAAATAGCCACAGATTTTCCTGACTAGGTACATGCCTTAGACAAACTATCCGTCATCCCCGCGAAGGCGGGGATCCAGCTGCTAGACAAGCCTCCACAGCGGCGAACTGGATTCCCGCCTTCGCGGGAATGACGGTGTTTCCCGCTCTGAGACAAGTATCTAATCAGGCAAATTTTCGCTTCTCAAGCAGAAATAAATAAAGCCGGATCCACCATCACGCGGTTCAGCATCACACCCCAATGCAGGTGCGGGCCGGTCACGCGGCCGGTCGCGCCGACTGCGCCGAGTCGGTCGCCAGTCTTCACTACATCGCTTGGCTTCACGTCGATCGCGCTCAGGTGGCACATCATGCTGAGCAATCCGCCGCCGTGGTCCAGCCACACCGTGTTGCCGTTGAAAAAATAGTCGCCGGTGTCAATGACTGTGGCTGGCAGCGGCGCGACCACCGGAGTGCCGGTGGCAGCAGCGATGTCCATGCCGCTGTGCGGATTGCGCGACTGGCCGTTGAACACGCGCCGCAGCCCGAACGAGCTGGAGCGGCGGCCCGGCGTCGGCACTTGCATCAAGAGCGACGGAGTCTGCGCCGGCAAGTCAGTGAACGTTGCCATTACCCCGGCCTGGTGCGCGCGCTCGCGTTCGTAGCGCGCTTCGTTTTCGGGCGACAAATCAACTGTGCCCGGCGCCACGCTCAGCCGCTGCTCAGCGTATTTTTTGGCTGCAATGGTGTAGCGGATTTGCCGCTTGCCGCCGCCCGTCTGCACCTCGATGCTGGCAGGCCCGGGCTTCGCCGACAGTGCAATGCCGACCAGTGCCACCCAATCAATGACATCGCCCAGCACCAGCAAGGGCACATCGCCGGCATGCGCCACAGGCCGCGTCGCCGCCGGGCCGAGTGACAGCCGGGCCACGCCGCCGGGTACCAGTGACGGGTTCGGCCATATACCGGGTGAATCTGTCGACAGCGCCGGCGCAGCGGCCACCGCCAGGCCAGACGCAGGAAACGCCAGCAAGCTGGCCGCTTGCAGCAAGGCCGAGCGGCGGATGAGTCCGCGTGCGGTGAGAAGGGCGTGAGTAATGGACAAGGTGGTTATGCAGCAACGAGGTGTAAAACGTTTTCAACCATCGTGGCGGGCAGCGGGTTGTGGGTGATACGGCGATGATTGCGCCGATTATTGCGCCGACTATCGCGCCGATTATTGCGCCGTCATGGTGATTTTTCCATCGCGCACATAGTCGTCGAACTGCTCCCGCGGAATCGCCGTCAGGCCGGCGACGCCGTCTGTTGCGTCCCAGCTCAGCGTAGCGCTGTCATCCGCCAGGTCGACTTCAACGCGTCCCCTCGGAATTTCAATCGGGGCGCCGTCGCCCGGTGTGTAGGTAACAAGGCCGGTGATGTTGGCAAACTGGGGCATGCTGGCTCTCCTGGTAAATCGAAAAAATGCGTAAAACGAGATTGGTGAATCACGATTAAGCACGCCAGCGCGGCTGCGCTTTGTCGGCCAATGGCGAATCTTCACTACGGCGGGGCAGCTAGCGGCGCGGGGAGCGGCTAAGGATGAATGCAAAAGAAGCCTAAAGCCCAGGAATAACGTGCGTAGACAGCTATAAAAAACGTAGCATCCCTAATTCGATAGCGCTACTGCTTCCCGTCGAAGGTTTTTAAAAAAATCTGCCACTGCATCTTTTCCAGAATCTCGCAGGTGTGCCAAAGACGATTTAAACGATTTATTCTCAATTTGTTTGTTCTAATCAAATGAACTTACGAGAATCCTTGATATTGGAGCGCAGTATCAATGCAAGTTTTATGGGAAAGCAGAAATGGCACGCAAAAAAAAATCTAGCGGGTTTGAAGACGGGTTGAAGCTGGTCGCCATGCTGCCCTGGTGGGCCTGGGTGGCGCTGGCGCCAGGAAGCTATGTCCTGCTGCACCGGTTGACGCAGTCCCCGTCTGTTAACGCCCTTCAAGCCGGGCAGGTGGGCGGATTTGCGGCGAGTTCACTATTGTTGGCGCTTGCAATGATTGGTCAGTTTCTGATTCCCGTCATTTGCCTTTTTGGCGCGTTGGGCTCTTTCCTCGCCCGTAGCCGTCGGCAAACTTTGGTGAGCAATGTCTCGCAAAGCAAATCGGCCGACGCGATCAACGACATGTCATGGCGCGAATTTGAACTACTTGTTGGCGAAGCATTCCGGCTGCAAGACTACCGCGTCAGTGAACAAGGCAGCGCGGGGCCAGACGGCGGAATTGACCTGGTGTTGAGCAAAGGCTCCGAGAAATTTTTAGTGCAGTGCAAACAGTGGAAAGCTTTCAAGGTCAGCGTCACGGTGGTGCGCGAACTCTATGGCGTGATGGCCGCCAAGGGTGCGGCTGGTGGATTTGTAGTGACGTCTGGCCGCTTCACCGAAGACGCAACGGCGTTTGCCAGCGGAAGAAACATCCAGCTGATTGATGGGGCTTTGCTGCACGGGCTGATCAACCAGGCGAAAAATGCTCGCAGTGCAGCGCGAGGTGCGTTGCCTCAAAAGCTCAGTTCCGCGCGATGGGCGTCGAGTCGCAGGCCAGGTCTGTCAACTGTGGCAACGCAAGCCTCAATCCCTTCGTGCCCGTCCTGTGCGTCTCCAATGACCAAACGCAGGGCCAGGCGAGGAGCCAATGTCGATGGCGAATTTTGGGGTTGCGCTACTTATCCGTCCTGCAAAGGCACGCGAAATATATGAACGCGCCCTGACTTGCCCATGCGATTCGATGGCACGCTAAAAATATGGAACGCTGACCGCGGCCTCGGTTTTGTCGTGGCCGACCAGGGTGGTGAAGAAATTCCCATACATGTCTCTGCCTTTCCGCGCGACGGTCGCGTGCCTGCCGTAGACGAGGCGCTCTCGTTTGAAATCGATGTCGGTCGCGACGGGAAAAAGTGTGCCGTGCGCGTTCAACGCATTCGGGCCGCGCCGCCAGCGCCGATACGTTCTCGCAGTTATCACTCTAACTATCCAGCCCGACCAGAACGAAGGCGCGATTCCAATGACTCCCACAAATCAGGCTTCGGCAGCAGCGTGATCGGCCTTGTCATCATGGCTGCGTTGGGCTGGTACGGATACACCCAATATGCCAACCGGGTTGCGCAAATTCAGGGCGCTCCCCAGACGGCCATCGCGTCGCCATCGCCCACGCCGGCAGGCTTCAAGTGCGACGGACGCCAACACTGCTCGCAAATGACGTCGTGCAACGAGGCAAAGTTGTTTTTAAAAAATTGCCCTGGCGTTCAGATGGACGGCGATGGAGACGGCGTGCCGTGTGAACAGCAGTGGTGTACCGCAACCTCCGGAAATTGAACAACGCCTTTGATATTCAATGATCGTTTTGGCTTCTAGCCCAGGTATTACGTACGTAAGAAGCTATTAAAAATGTAGCAAATCAACGCCTGCGCGCCCTAAGCGCCGTGAGCGCTTTCGAGTGCGTTTACCTGACATGCCCAGTGTCCCGGCTTAGCGACGCGAGCCAGACGCGGGCCTCAACAACCCAGCTGGTCCGCCAGCGCCAGCATGTCTTGGGCGTGCAAGGTATTGGCGGCATCAGGCGACACGTCTTTTGGCTGGGCAGTGCCGAATTCGTGCGGCCGCGTGATGTAGGCAGTCTGCAGGCCGCAGGCGCGCGCTGCAGCCAGGTCGTCTTGGTGGGCGGCGACTAGCATCACCTGCCCGGGCGGCAAGTCAAATACCTTGGCCACGCCCAGATAGGTGGCCGGGGCCGGCTTATAGGCCCTGAAGACTTCGGCCGACAAAATACAGTCCCATGGCAAACCGGCGCGTTTGGCCATGTTGGTGAGCAGGCCGATATTGCCGTTGGACAGGGTGCAAATAGTGTACTTTTGCTTGAGCCGCGTGAGCCCCGGCACCACGTCAGGCCACGGGTCAAGCCGGTGCCAGGCTTTGTTCAGGTGCTGCTTTTGCGCCTCGCTGAGGCCCTGCAAACCGAACTGCTCCAGAATGCCGTCCAGAATCAGCCGGTGCAGGTCGTCGATCAGCGTCCAGCCCAGCTCACCCGACATGACCCGGCGCATCGCAGGCTGGTAACCCGCACGCCAGGCCAGCGCAAAGGCTTCGGCGTCCACCCTGGGTTCTATAGCCCGCACTTCACGCGCAATGCCGCTGTGCCAGTCAACGACGGTGCCAAAGACATCGAAGCAGAGGATTGGGGGGAGTGGGAGTGGAGTATTCATCGTTATGTATTTATTTAGTTAAATATTGGAATGGAATCACGCCGGCAGTGGGGCAACGCAGGCCGACAAATCACCTTGTCTGGCAAGCATACCGGCAAGCCATAAGTCTTTACCAGGCGAAACCAGCTCAGCGGGCTTGATATGATTTTGATTTTCTGGCGACTGTAAAGTGAATGACAGCCGCTTCAGACAGAGACAAATAACACGGTTTATCACGGAGAAAAAAATGCTTCAACTCATCAGCGCCACCCCAAGCCCTTATGCCCGCAAAGTACGAATTGCACTCGCCGAGAAAGGCATCGCCTTTGAGCTCTTGACCGAGGTGCCCTGGAATGACACGACGTCGACGCCGAAATTCAATCCACTCGAAAAGCTGCCGGTGCTGATTCTTGAGGACGGGTCGAGCGTTTATGAGTCGAGTTACATCCTCCAGTATCTCGAACTGAAATACCCCAGTCCGCCCATGTTGCCTGCCAATGTAGACGGCATTCTGGCAGCACGCAGACTCGAAGTACTGTGTGATGGCGTTTGCGATGCGCTGGTGCTGACTTTTTTCGAGCGCATGCGTGGGGAAGGTGCCAGCCCCGAGTGGACGGCACGGCAGCGCCGCAAGATCGACGGCGGCGTCAAGGAAATGGCGCGGCTGGTTGGAAAGGGAGACTGGGCTGTGGGGAATCGGTTTAGCCTGGGCGATATTGCAGCGGGCACCATGGTCGGCTACATGACGGTCCGCTTTCCGGAGTTGCCATGGCGAACGCAGTATCCGGATCTGGCAGCGTTAAGCGATCGTCTGGAGCAACGGCCCTCGTTCAAAAATTCGGTCCCCTACGCACAAAAAATCTCCGACAAAATTGTTTGAAACAAGGGGTGGGATGGGTTTCAAACGGAATTACCGTAGAGGCACTTCAAGCTCAAAATGCATCTGCCGCCCAGCGTGAGGATGTTCATGGCGGCTCCTGGTCAAACCGGGTGATGGTGAAAGGGTTGGTAGGCCGCCGCCATCTTGGGGGCTGCAGCCGCGCCCGCGTGCTCCTACGTTTCGTAAGCGCGCTGTCTGATGCGCCATGGCCCGGCTGCTTTTTAAGGTGAAAGTCTGTGCAGACAATTCACCAATTAAAGGGGCTTCTCGTGGAAATGCAAAAAACAGAATTGAAAGACATCGCGCAGAAAATGCGCAAGCTCGACATCGCCACGCTCGTTACCGTGGCTGAAGACGGCTCCCTTGCCGCCCGCCCCATGAGCAACAACGGCGATGTTGACTTTGACGGCAAGTCGTACTACTTCACCTACGAAGAGTCAGACAAGGTCAAACAGATCAGCGCCAACCCGCAGGTGCAGCTCGCGTTTGAAGGTGACGACAAGCTCTACGTCACCGTCACCGGCCAGGCTGAACTCATTCGCGACAAGGCCGAGTTTGAAAAACACTGGGTCGACGAACTGGATCAGTGGTTCGAGCAAGGCACCGACACGCCGGGCATGGTGCTGCTGTGCGTAAAAGCGAAGCACGCCAAGTACTGGCAGGACATGGAAATGGGCGAGTGGCGGGCTTGAGCGGCTGCTATTTGCGCCAGGACGACTGACTTTTTTTAACTAGTAGACCCAAAGGAATTTTAATGACCGACCCCCGCAATGTCGCGCACGACAAAAAAGTGCAGCAGGAAAAGAAAAAGCACGGTGAAGAAATCGCGCGCGGCGCCGAACATGCGCCCCAGCCCGGCCAGAAGCCGCGCTTGCAGCAGCCGGCGGACAAGGATGAGGTTGATACGGGTCCGTCGGACGTTTGAATCAACTTTTCGAATATGGGGGGCATAACTTGCAAATCCATGTGCCGGGGTGGCTGGCGGGTCGTTTTCGAAGGTCAAATGAGCCGCTAGCCCAGGTAATACTTGCGTGGGCAGCTATTAAAAACGTAGCAATTCGTCCGCTGGATCAAACGAGCCCGGCTATTTGAGCCCGTAGTTTCGGCAAATCCTGTTGAATTGTTTGCCACACGATCGCGTGGTCAACCGTCAAGTAGCCATGTGAAAGCGCGTTGCGCATCTCAACCGCGAACCCCCACGGAATTGCGCTGTGTTTTGCCGCGAATTCTGGGTGATGTTTGGCGATGTTGTTGCAGGCCTCACCGATCACTTCCAGGTTGCGGATCACCGCGTCTCGGGTTTTGCGGTCAGCCGTGTACGCAGCCAGGTCCATGCCCGCGGTGTACTCCTGAATGTTGTTGATCGCCTAGATGACGTGCTGAAGGTAATCCGCAATTCTCAGCGGGTGTGCCGAGTCATACCAGCACGGCTTCGCGCAAAACCTGCTCGCGAAACTTCGCAGGCAACCCGTTCGGGGTGAGCACATCAACTTCCAGCCCCAGCAGCTTTTTCAGCTCCAAGCGAATGGCGCCAATGTCCATCAGCGTGGTTTGCGGCGTAGGCTCGACCAGCAGGTCCAGATCACTGCCCGCCCCATCGTCACCGCGAAGGGCAGAGCCGAATACCCGAACACTGCTCACGCGGTGGCTCAGCGCAATCTCGCGGATGCGGATGCGGATGCGGTGAAGGTGGAGGGCTTCGGAAGGGCGCATGGGGCCGAGTTTAGCTGGATTGACTTATGGGGCTGGGCGGTACCCAAAATAGCGATTTATCAAACAAATTTAAGACAAAAAAAGGCCGCTAGCCTAGGTAAAACGTGCGCAAGCAGCTATTAAATGCGTAGCAAGCTGACTCTAATGCGTTACGCCTTCTGCGCGCGACGTGTGGCTGAAACGCCGCCATGGGGTTTCTCAGGCTTAGGCGCAACCCCCGGCACTTTCAACCCGAACGCTTCAGCCATGCGGCGGGCGCGGTCGGCTGAATCTTTCAAAGTCTTTTCCAGCACTTTGGGTGGTGGCCTCAGTCGGCTTTGGCTTGCTTTTTCAGTTTGAGCCATGGCGTGGGTTCCAGTACGTTAAGAATGCCGTTAGCAAATGACGCGGTCATTTTCGCCTGCTTCGCCGACGAGTTGTCATAAACAGTCCAGTCGTTGGCCAAGGGCAGGTATAGCGTCAAAAAGTTGCTCATGCTGCGCGCGTAGCGGTGGCGCACCGTGTCTGCGGGTATATCATGCCCACCCATCGCAACACGCAGCTTGACGCGGCGCATGGCCAGCGAAGCATTTGTCAGCGAGAAATAGTAAATCGCCATCTGATACCCCTGCACCTTGAGCTGGCGCAGAAAAGGCGCGAAGCTGCGACTGGAGAGAGTCGATTCAAAGGCAAAG
>JANLYY010000051.1:0-22157 GCA_031365885.1 Polaromonas sp.
GGCCAGTTCACGCTTGACCTGGAGGGCAGGGCACCCGTCATCGTCAAAGCCGGCGAGGCTTTTGTCGAGCCGCCCAACGTGAAAATGACGGGCTACAACAAGAGCGCCACAGAGCCCTTGCGCGTGGTGATTTTTTATGTGAGTGACGTTGACACGCCGTTTCTAGACCCGGTGCGCTGAGGCGGTCGTTGTTTGCCGTGCTGCCGACGTGGAAGGTCTCCCGCACCTGTGATCGCGCAATTAAGGTGTAAATCCTAGAATCGCGAGATGCAAACCATCGGTCAAAATCTGAACAGCGACTTCACGCAGCGCGTCGTCTCGCATGCCGCCGACGCCCAATGGCTGCCGTCGCCACTGCCCGGCGTCGAGCGCCGCATGCTTGACCGTGTCGGCGCTGAAGTCGCGCGGGCCACCAGCATCGTGCGCTACCTGCCTGGTGCCTGCTTTGCGCGGCATGTGCATGGCGGCGGTGAAGAAATTCTGGTGCTCGAAGGCGTGTTTTCTGACGAACGCGGCGACTACCCCGCAGGCACCTATTTGCGCAATCCGCCGGGCTCTGCGCATGCGCCTTTTTCGCAGGGCGGCTGTGTGCTCTTCGTCAAGCTTTGGCAGTTTGCCGCGCAAGACCTGGAGTCTGTCTGCCTGAACACCCGCCTTGAGACCTGGCGGCAAGGCCTGGTGCCTGGCTTGCAGGTCATGCCGCTGCATGCGCATGACGGCGTCAGCACGGCCCTGGTGCGCTGGGCGCCCGACACTGTTTTCACTTTGCACCAGCACGTCGGCGGCGAAGAAATTCTGGTGCTGGACGGCCTTTTTCGGGATGACGCGGGCAACTATCCGCAAGGAAGCTGGCTGCGCAGCCCGCGCTGGAGCCAGCATGCGCCGTTTACCGGCGCCGAGGGCGCGCTGATCTACGTCAAGGTGGGTCATCTGGGGGCAGATTTCATGACGCCGCCATGACCTGCCCGGGGTCAAGCATGAGCCCTGTTCAGTACTGACACCGCGTGCTAAGCTCGATTCCCATTTGTTACAAACCACCAAAGAGACCCACCATGCCCGGACTCCTACCCCACGTTGACCCTGACGGCCTGCTCGAATTTTCGGTGGTCTACACCGACCGCGCGCTTAACCACATGTCACGCAGCTTCTGTGGCGTGATGACAGACATCTCCAGCATCCTTAAAGAGGTGTACCACGCACACTCGGCGGTGCTGGTGCCCGGCAGCGGCACCTACGGCATGGAGTCTGTCGCGCGCCAGTTCGCCGCCGGTAAACACGTCATGGTGATTCGCAACGGCTGGTTCAGCTACCGCTGGACGCAGATTTTCGACATGGGCAGCATCCCCGCGACGCACACGGTGCTGAAAGCGCGCAAAACTGCGCCGGGCGCGCAGGCTCCGTGGGCACCGGCTCCAATCGCCGAAGTGCAGGCCGCCATCGCCAAGGAAAAGCCTGCGTTGGTTTTTGCGCCGCATGTGGAAACCTCGGCCGGCATGATCCTGCCCGACGATTATTTGCGCGCCGTGGCTGATGCGGTGCACGCGGTCGGCGGCCTGTTCGTGCTCGACTGCATTGCCTCTGGCGCGATGTGGGTGGACATGCAGGCCACCGGCGTGGACGTGCTGATTTCTGCGCCGCAAAAAGGCTGGAGCAGCTCACCGTGCTGCGCCATGGTCATGCTCAGCGAGCGCGCCCGTGCCGCTATTGACGGCACCACCAGCTCCAGTTTTTCCTGCGACTTGAAGAAGTGGCTGCAGATCATGGAGACCTATGAAAAGGGCGGGCACGCCTACCACGCCACCTTGCCGACCGATGCGCTCACGCGCCTGCGCGATGTGATGAAAGAAACGCAGGCCTACGGTTTTGCCAAAGTGAAAGCCGAGCAGGAGCTGCTGGGCAAAAAAGTGCGTGCGCTGTTTGAAGGCCGTGGCCTGCCCAGCGTGGCTGCGCCTGGTTTCAAGGCGCCGGGGGTGGTGGTCAGCTACACCACTGACTCCGATATCCAATCGGGCAAAAAGTTTCTTGATCAAGGCTTGCAGACCGCTGCGGGTGTGCCGCTGCAGTGCGATGAAGGCGCTGACTTCAAGACCTTCCGCGTCGGCCTTTTCGGGCTGGAAAAATGGCACCAGACCGACCGCACGGTGGGGCAACTGGATGCGGCGCTGGACCGGATTGGGCTGGTCGCGCCGGCTGCATCAACTGCTGCTGTGGCGGAGTCAGTGGCTGGCTGATTCAAGCTGGAGAACTCTTACCCGACCCTCTCCCGGACAGGAGAGGCAGCAAGATCGTCTGCAGCCTGTGGGTGTTAACGGGTTTGCAGCGCGTCCTTCATATCCCCCATTCTGAATAAAGAGATTAGTCAATGAAATGCGCATTGGTCGGTTCCCGTTTTTTCGCTGCTTCGGTCTTCGAGGCGCTTCGCAAAGAAGAGGGCATTGAGTTCACCAGCATCGTTGCGCCTGCGGCCGATGACCGGCTGGCACTGGCCGCCAACGCAGCGGGCGTGGCGTTGCATGTGCTCGACAACCCCAAAACTGTGCCGGGCCACGCTATTCCCGAGGGTACCGATCTGATCATCGCCGCGCACACGCACGCGCGGGTGAGCGACGAAGCGCTGGCGCGTTCGCGTTTGGGCGGTGTCGGTTATCACCCGTCGCTATTGCCGCGGCACCGGGGCATCGCGGCGGTCGAATGGACGATTCTGGAAGGCGACCCGATTGCGGGCGGCTCGGTCTACCACCTGGCTGACGGCTGGGACGCAGGCGCCGTCGCTGCGCAGGATTGGTGCTTCGTCAAAAAGGGTGAAACCGCGCGCGAACTGTGGGAGCGTGCATTGGCGCCCATGGGTCTGGCGCTGCTCACCAAGGTCGCTCATCACGCGCGCCTGCACGGAAGCTTGCCCGCCTTTCCGCAAGACCCGCGTTTTGCCACCAAAGCCACCATGATTCGCAAGGCGGTGGTGTTAACTGAAGAGGTGTCGCCCGCAACGACATCACTCATCGTATCCATCGTCGGCGCCGACCGCCACGGCATCGTCAGCTTGCTGGCTGACCGGGCGCAGCGCTTCGGCGCTAACTGGGCGGCCAGCCGCCTGACCCGGCTCGCCACTGAATTTGCCGGCACCGTTCACTTTGAGGTGCCGCGCGAAAACGCCGATGCACTGGCCAATGCACTGCGCGGGCTGGAATCTAGCGGCCTGCAGATCGTGATTGCCCGCAGCGACGGCGCGACCGTGCCTGATTCGCTGCGCAGCGTCGAGCTGGAACTCGTCGGTGAAGACCGCCTCGGCATCGTCAGCCGCCTGACGAAGATCCTCGCCGAGCGCAGCGTCAGCATTGAAAGCCTTCATACCGAAATCATCCGCAGCGGCGTATCGGGCAAGCAGACCTTCAAAATCGAGGCGCACCTGCTGGTGCCAGCGGCTTTGTCTGTCGATGCGCTGCGGCTGGAGCTGGGCACGCTGGCCAGCGAGATGATGGTGGACATTGCACTGGGGGAGCGGCAGGTAGTGGTGTAAGCGCTGCGTTGTGGCCAGGTTTGCTGATCCACAGCGTTGCGCATGATGCAGAATTAATTTCGACTTTGGCCTGCCTATTTCGGGTCTATCAAGAAAGCAGATCATGCAAGTTCGCACGCTCTATGTCAGTCGCGCCGTGGGCCCGCAAACGACCACGGTGACGGGCTCAATCTTGTCGGCCGCGCAGGCGTACAACCAGCTCCACGACATCAGTGGTGTGCTGTGCCAGGGTCAGGGCTTGTATCTGCAGGTGCTGGAAGGCGAACGCAGCGCGATCAACCGCCTGTATGCGCGCATCATTCGCGACCCACGGCACAAGGACGTGGAGTTACTGCAGCTGGAGGAAATCAGCGACCGGCGTTTTCCCAAATGGTCGATGGCGTTTGTCGATCTCTCCGACCGCGATCCGATGATCATGATGGGTCATCCCGAGTTCGACCCTTATTCCGCGTCAGGGGCGTTTGTGATGACGCTGGTCGATGAACTGGTGTCGGCGGGTCACGCTATCAAGCTGCCTGTCGTCTAGGGCATGAATTTGCGGCGGCTCGCGTAAATCTGTCAGAATTGACGTTTACGTAAACGTCAATCAAGGGGACGGCTGATACCAGCGTCCAGATTGCCCTCAAGTCGTTACTTTTTCACAGGCCCTCGCGGTCTTTTTCCGGAAATACCGATGCCAGTTCTGGAGACAAAACTCAACGCCCGCTCTGCCGAATTCCAGGCCAATGCCGCCGCCATGCGCGCGCTGGTGGCAGACCTGCAGATTCAGTTGGCCAAATCAGCCGCAGGTGGCGGTGAAGCGGCGCGTGCCAAGCATGTGGCGCGCGGCAAGCTGCCGCCGCGCGAACGGGTGCAGATGCTGCTTGACCCCGGCACGCCGTTTCTGGAAATCGCGCCGTTGGCTGCGCACGGCATGTATCTGAACAAAGATGGTGTGGGCGATGCGCCATGCGCAGGGATGATCGCCGGCATCGGCCGCGTCAGCGGCGTCGACTGCATGATCGTCTGCAATGATGCGACGGTGAAGGGCGGCACCTACTACCCGATGACGGTGAAAAAGCATTTGCGCGCCCAGGAAATCGCGCAGCAAAACCGCTTGCCCTGCATCTACCTGGTCGATTCAGGTGGCGCCAACCTGCCGAACCAGGACGACGTGTTCCCCGACCGCGACCCCTTCGGCCGAATCTTTTTCAACCAGGCCAACATGAGCGCGCAGGGCATCGCGCAGATTGCCGTGGTGATGGGTAGCTGCACTGCAGGCGGCGCGTATGTGCCGGCGATGAGCGACGAAAGCATCATCGTGAAAGAGCAGGGCACGATCTTTCTGGCCGGCCCGCCGCTGGTGAAAGCCGCCACCGGCGAGGTGGTGAGTGCGGAAGAGTTGGGCGGTGGCGACGTACACACGCGGCTCTCAGGCGTGGCCGATTACCTGGCGCAAAACGATGCGCATGCGCTGGCGCTGGCAAGGGCCTCGATTGTCAATCTGAACGTCAATTATGAGTCAAATAGCCCTGTAGCCACCGTAATACTTGCGCAAGCAGCTCCTAAATATATAGCAGATGAAATGTATGGAGTTGTGCCGAGTGACACGCGCAAACCGTATGACGTGCGCGAAATCATCACCCGCATTGTTGATGGCAGCGAGTTTGACGAGTTCAAGGCGCGCTTTGGCACCACGCTGGTCACCGGCTTTGCGCACATCGAAGGCATGCCCGTCGGCATCATCGCGAACAACGGCATTTTGTTCAGCGAGTCGGCGCAAAAGGGCGCGCACTTCATCGAGCTGTGCTGCCAGCGAAAAATCCCGCTGATCTTTTTACAGAACATCACTGGCTTCATGGTCGGGAAAAAATATGAAGCCGAAGGCATCGCGCGCCATGGTGCCAAGATGGTGATGGCGGTGGCCACGGCGCAGGTGCCCAAATTCACCGTCATCATCGGCGGCAGCTTTGGCGCCGGCAATTACGGCATGTGCGGCCGCGCCTATAGTCCGCGCTTTTTATGGATGTGGCCCAACGCACGCATCTGCGTGATGGGCGGCGAGCAGGCGTCTTCGGTGCTGGCCAGCGTGCGGCGTGATGGCATTGAAGCCAAGGGCGGCCAGTGGAGCGCCGAGGAAGAAAAAGCCTTCAAGCAGCCGATGCTGGATCAGTTCGAACGCCAGTCGCACCCGTATTACGCCAGCGCCCGCCTGTGGGACGACGGCGTGATTGACCCGGCCGACACGCGCCGCGTGCTGGCGCTGGGGCTGGCGGCCAGCCGGCATGCGCCTATTCCTGAGCCGAAGTTTGGCGTGTTCCGGATGTAAGGCAGAGAAGTTCATGTCTACCGATTCCATCTACGTCACTGCCGAGCACGAGCTGCTGCGCGACCAGATCGCCCGCTTCATCGCCAAGGAAGTCGAGCCACACGGTGCTGCATGGGAAGAAGCCGGCTGCGTGCCGCGCGAGGTACTACGGCGCATGGGTCAAGCCGGTCTGTTCGGGCTGATGTACGAAGAAAAATACGGCGGCGCCGACAGTGATGCGCTGACCAACCTGGTGTTTGCCGAGGCGCTGTCGCAATCGACCTTTGCCGGCTTCATCATTACCGTGCTGGTTCACACCGATATGGCCAGCCCGCATCTGCACCACGCGGGCAACGTGGCGCAAAAAGACAAGTACTTGAGTCGCGTGGTTTCCGGCGAGTTGATCACGGCGGTCGGCATTACCGAGCCGGGCGCCGGTTCCGACGTGTCGGGCATCCGCACTTCAGCGAAGCGCGACGGCGACGAATGGGTGATCAACGGAACGAAGATGTTCATCACCAACGGCGTGCATGCCGACTTGTATTTTGTCGCGGCCAAGACCGGCCCGGGCAAGCGCGACATGTCGATGTTCATCGTCGAGAAGGGCACGCCGGGGTTCACGGTCGGCCGCGCGCTGAAGAAAAGCGGCTGGTTGTCGTCGGACACGGCTGAACTGATTTTTGACAACGTCCGCATCCCGGAGGGCAACCTGCTGGGTGAAGAAGGCAAGGGCTTTTACTCTGTGATGAAAAACTTCCAGACCGAACGCATCGCGCTCGGCGCCATGGCAGTCGGCCATTGCCAGCAGGCGCTGCGGCTCACGCTCGACTACGTGCGCCAGCGCCAGGCTTTTGGTGGCCCGCTCTGGGACCAGCAGACCATTCGCCAGCGCCTGTCGATGCTCGACGCCAAGACCCGCGCTGCGCGTCAATTCATGTACCACTGCGCCTGGCGCGTTACCCAGGGCCATGACATCGTGCAAGACGTGTCCATGCTCAAGGCACTGACCGGCGAGCTGGTCAATGAAGTGGTGCAGACCTGCCAGCAGTTTCACGGCGGCATGGGTTACATGCTCGAGACACCGATTGAGCGCCTGTGGCGCGATGCGCGCGTGCTGGCGATTGGCGGTGGGGCGACCGAGGTGATGCTGGAAGAAGTAGCGAAACGGTATTGAAGGCAAAGAACTATGAAACATCTTGAACTCACCTTTAAAAACGCGATTGCTACCGTCACGCTCAATCGCCCCGACGTCCGAAACGCATTCAACGACGAAGTTATCGCTGAATTGACTACGGCCTTTCGTGAGTTGGGTCAGCGAGACGACGTTCGCTGCATCGTGCTGACTGGCGCAGGCACCGCCTTTTGCGCCGGCGCTGACCTGAACTGGATGCGCCGCATGGCCGACTACACGCGGGCTGAAAACGTGGCCGACGCGGGCCAGCTCGCGACCATGCTGCGCACGATTTACGAGTGCCCAAAGCCGACGATTGCGCGCGTGCAGGGCGATGCGTATGCGGGCGGCACCGGGCTGGTGGCGGCGTGCGACATCGCTATCTCCGTGGACACCGCCAACTACTGTTTGAGCGAAGTCAGGCTTGGCCTGATTCCGGCCACCATCAGCCCGTATGTGATTCGGGCCATGGGCGCGCGGGCAGCGCACCGCTATTTTTTAACGGCCGAGCGCTTCGATGCGCGCGAGGCGCATCGTATCGGCTTTGTGCATGAGGTGGTGGTGGCATCCGCGCTCGATGCGCGAGTCGCCGAGCTGGCGCAGACGCTGGTCAACGCTGGGCCGAATGCGGTCAGGCTGTGCAAAAAACTGGTGCAGGACGTGGCGGAACAAGCCATCACGCCAGCGCTGGTGCAAGTGACCGTCGAAGGCATTGCCGACATTCGCGTCAGCGAGGAAGGCCGTGAAGGCGTGCAATCCTTTTTGCAAAAACGCAAGCCGTCGTGGTTAATCTCCGATTCATCTTGAGGAGCCATTGATGCAAGCACTAGACACAGCTCAACTGGTTGCGTTGGCAGGAGCTTTGGGCTGGGCCAGCGGCGTGCGGCTGTATCTGGTTGTGTTGCTCATGGGTCTTGCCGGTTATCTGGGCTGGGTCAATCTGCCGCAGGGTCTGCATCTGCTTTCCAATCCGGTGGTGCTGGGCGCCAGCGGTTTCATGGTTTTCGTCGAGTTTTTTGCTGACAAGATTCCGGGGCTGGATTCGCTGTGGGATGTGGTTCACAGCGTGATTCGCATTCCGGCCGGTGCGGCGCTGGCGGCGGCGACTTTGGGTGCTGACAGCGGCGTGATGTCGCTGGTGGCGGCGCTGGTCGGCGGCACGCTTGCCGCCACCAGTTTCACAGCGAAAGCCACGACGCGGGCGGCAATCAATACCTCGCCAGAGCCTTTTACCAACGTAGGCGCTTCGCTGGTGGAAGACAGTCTGGTGCCGGCGGGTTTGTGGCTGTCGCTGGCGCACCCCTTGGTTTTTCTTGTTGTGCTGGTCGTCGTGCTGATATTCAGCATCTGGATGATCCGGATTTGCTGGCGTTTTTTGCGCCAGCTATTTATACGCGTCGCCAAAATCTTCAGTGGCAAGCCTGACCCGGGCCTGCAGCCGGCGTTCACGCTGAAGTCGCCTTTTTCAAAGAATGAATGACATGTTTAAGAAAATCCTGATTGCCAACAGAGGCGAGATTGCTTGCCGCGTTGCAGCTACGGCCCGACGCATGGCGATCAAAACCGTCGCAGTCTATTCAGATGCCGACGCGGACTCGAAGCATGTCGCGTATTGCGATGAGGCGGTTCACATTGGCGGCAGCGCACCGAAAGACAGCTATTTGCGCTGGGAGCGCATCATCGAAGCCGCCAAAGCCACCGGTGCGCAGGCAATTCACCCCGGCTACGGCTTTTTAAGCGAGAACGAAGAGTTCGCCCAGGCCTGTGCCAATGCCGGTTTGATTTTCATCGGGCCACCGCCGTCTGCCATTCGCGCCATGGGCCTGAAAGCCGAATCGAAACAGCTGATGGAAAAAGCCGGCGTGCCGCTGATTCCGGGCTACCACGGCAGTGACCAGTCCCCTGCGCTGCTCAAGCGCGAGGCAGACCGCATTGGCTACCCGGTATTGATCAAGGCCAGCGCGGGCGGTGGCGGCAAGGGCATGCGCGCGGTCGATAAAACCGAAGACTTTGATGAGGCGCTGCAGTCGTGCAAGCGCGAAGCCATTACCAGCTTTGGCAACGATGTGGTGCTGATCGAAAAGTACGCGCAGCGACCGCGTCATATTGAGATTCAGGTTTTCGGCGACACGCACGGCAACTATGTGTATTTGTTCGAGCGTGATTGCTCGGTGCAGCGGCGGCACCAGAAGGTGCTGGAAGAAGCGCCCGCGCCGGGTATGACACCGGCCATGCGTCAGCAGATGGGCGAGGCTGCCGTGGCGGCGGCGCGGGCTGTGAACTACGTGGGTGCGGGAACGGTGGAATTCATCGTCGAGCAGCGCGCCGACAGTTCCATGAATTTCTTCTTTATGGAGATGAATACGCGACTTCAGGTGGAGCATCCTGTTACCGAGGCGATTACAGGTCTTGATCTGGTCGAGTGGCAGCTGCGCGTAGCCTTCGGTGAAAAACTTCCACTGCTGCAGAGAGAACTGCGCATCAACGGCCATGCCATCGAGGCCCGCATTTGCGCCGAAAGCCCCGACAACAACTTCCTGCCTGCCACCGGCACGCTGTATGTCTACGAGAAGCCCGGCTGCAGCAGCTTTGAGCGAAGCGCAGTACGTATCGATGACGGCGTGCGGCAAGGCGACACGATTTCACCCTTTTATGATTCGATGGTCGCCAAACTGATCGTGCATGGCCAGACCCGAGAAGAAGCGCTGGCCCGGCTTGACGAGGCGCTGGCGCAAACCCGCATCGTGGGCCTCAATACCAATGTGCAGTTTTTGCGTTACGTCGTTCGCAGTGATTCGTTTGCCAATGCAAATCTCGACACGGCCTTGATCCCGCGCGAGCAGGCGGCGCTGTTCAACCAGGAACCGATTGGCCTGGCCATTAGCGCAGCGGCATCGATTGCGCGAACCCTTTTGAGTGAGCGGGCGCAGGAGAACGCGGACCCGTTCAGCCGCCGTGACGGCTGGCAGTCGCACGGGGTCACGCTGCGCCGGTTCGAATTTGAGTTTCATGGCGCGTCGGCCGAGGCGGAATTGACTTATCTGCATGACGGCGCGTTGCATCTCAAAGTCATTGACCCGGCGGGCGATACGGTCGGCCCGATGGTTTTTTCCAAGCTCGAAAGCGGCATTGACCTGCAGTTTGCGGGTCGCCGCATGCTCGTTGAAATTCACCAGCACGGCGAGATAAACCATGTCTTCGCGGCCAGCGGCGCAAGCCGCATCACGGTCATCGACCGACTTGCCCACGCAGGCGAAGCGCATGCAGATACGGGTCGCCTGACCGCGCCGATGCCGGGCAAGGTGGTGTCGTTTGCCGTAAAGGCGGGCGACAAGGTCAGCAAAGGCCAGGCGCTGGCCGTGATGGAAGCGATGAAGATGGAGCACAGCATCGCCGCGCCCGCTGATGGCGTGGTGGCCGAGCTGCTGTATGCGCCCGGCGACCAGGTGGCCGAGGGCGCCGAGTTGCTGAAGATCAACAGCTGACGCGCCAGGGATTGACTTTATGCATATTACTTTTTGCTGCACCGACACCAAAGCCCAGCCCTGGCTCGACGGACTGCAGGCAGCGTTTCCCGATGCTCGCGTCATGCAGTGGCAACCCGGTGCCGATGCCGCCGACTACGCCGTGGTCTGGGCACCGCCGCAACAGTTTTTCGATGAGCAGACCCAGCTCAAGGCCGTGTTCAATATCGGCGCGGGCGTGGATGCACTGCTGGACCTGCGCATGCCAGCGGAAGTGCCGGTGTTCCGGCTCGAAGACGCAGGCATGTCGGCGCAAATGGCTGAATATGTATGCCACGCGGTGATTCGCCATTTCCGAGAGTTCGATGTCTATGAGGCCGACGAGGCCAACAGCAAATGGTCGTACCGCAAGCCGCTGTCGCGGCGCGATTTCCCAATCGGCGTAATGGGCCTGGGCGTGCTCGGCAAGCGGGTCAGTCAGGCGCTGGCGCAGTTTGATTTCCCGGTGCTGGGATGGAGTCAGTCAGCCAAGTCTCTGGACGGCGTTCAGTGCTTTTCAGGGCAGACCGACTTCAATGATTTTCTTGCTGGCACGCGGGTACTGGTGTGCATGCTTCCGCTGACACCTGAGACCGAAAACATCATCCGGCGCGACACCCTGGCCCGGTTGCTCCCCGGCAGCTACGTGATCAACGTGGCACGCGGCCACCATGTGGTCGATGAAGACCTGATTGCACTGATCGGCAGCGGGCATGTGGCCGGCGCGGCGCTCGATGTGTTCCGGCAAGAGCCCTTGCCGCCAGCGCATCCGTTCTGGAAGCAGCCGAAAATACGGGTAACGCCGCACATGTCCGCACGCACCTATCGCGGCGAAGGTCTGCGGCAAATTACTGACAAGATTAAGGCGCTATCAAATGGCATGCCATTTACTGGTATTTCAGGCCATGTCGACCTGAAAAAAGGATACTGAAAAAATGAAACTCCCATCCAAAGTCAAACTCGTCGATGTTGGCCCGCGCGACGGCTTGCAAAATGAAAAAGGTGCGGTGCCGGCGGCGGTCAAGATCGAGCTGGTGCATCGCTTGCAGGACGCGGGCCTGCTTGAGATTGAAGTCACCAGTTTTGTGTCGCCCAAATGGGTGCCGCAGATGGCTGATGCGGCTGAAGTCATGGCCGGCATCCAGCGCAAACCGGGTGTGCGTTACTCGGTGCTGACACCCAACGTGAAAGGCTTTGAAGCGGCAGTGCTTTCAAAGCCGGATGAGATCGTGGTGTTTGCCGCTGCCAGCGAAGCCTTCAGCCAGCGCAACATTAATTGCTCGATTGCCGAAAGCATTGAACGCTTCCGCCCCGTAGTGGCCGCAGCCCGGGAAAAGAACATTTACGTGCGGGGTGCGATTTCATGTGCCGTGGGCTGCCCGTATGAAGGCGAGGTGGCGCCTGAGCAGGTTGAACTGGTGGCGCGCCTGCTGAAAGAGATTGGCGTGCAGCACATGGGCGTGGCCGACACGATTGGCGTGGGCACGCCGGTGAAGGTGCAGCGCGCGATGGACGCGGCGCTGAAACACTATGACATCAATGACGTGTCGGGCCACTTCCACGACACCTACGGCCAGGCGCTGGCCAATACGCTGATCTCACTCGAGATGGGCGTGTGGCAGTTCGACACGTCTTCAGCCGGGCTGGGCGGCTGCCCGTATGCCAAGGGCGCCACCGGCAATGTGGCGACGGAAGACGTGGTGTACCTGCTGCACGGCATGGGCATAGATACCGGCATTGATCTGGACAAGCTGATCGACGCCGGCAAGTTCATCAGTGATTTTCTGGAACGCAAACCCAATTCGCGCGCTGCAACTGCGCTCTTGAACAAGAGGGCGGGTTGATGTGTGGTGCTGAGTTGACGGCCCTGCCAGATGGTGTGCGACGCGTGGCCGAAGTCCTTCAGCAAAGCGGTCATCCGCACACGCCGGTGATGCTTGCAGATGCCGTTCGCACCGCGCAGCAGGCGGCCGATGCGCTTGGCATTGCGCCCGGGCAAATTGCCAAAAGCATTATTTTTCGCCGCCAGTCCGATGATGCGGCCGTGCTGGTCATCACCTCGGGTGACCGTCGGGTTGACCAGAAGAAGGTTGATGCGCTGGTCGGCGCCACAGGGCGCGCCGACGCGGCTTTCGTCAAAGCCCGCACCGGTTTTTCCATCGGCGGCGTGTCGCCGGTGGCACATGCACAGCCGCCGGTGACGCTGATTGACCGTGAGCTGTTTCGCTTCGATGAGATCTGGGCGGCGGCAGGTCACCCGCAAGGGGTTTTCAAGCTGCGGCCGCAAGACCTGGAACGCCTGACGGGCGCGCCCGTGGCTGATGTGGTGGAGCAGGCCGCCTCATGACCGCCGCAGAACTTGCTCACGACGCCGGCGCAGACGAGAATCTGATTGCTATAAAAAACATAGCTGCTTACGCACGTAATATAAGGGCTAAAGGCCAATTTGATACTGAAGGTGTGCCCTCGCCGTGTATTTCGGTGTGCCGCATCGATGCAGATTCGGGCTGCTGTGAC
This sequence comes from Polaromonas sp., assembly GCA_031365885.1. Taxonomy (GTDB): domain Bacteria; phylum Pseudomonadota; class Gammaproteobacteria; order Burkholderiales; family Burkholderiaceae_C; genus Polaromonas. The sequence goes on from JANLYY010000051.1 coordinate 12,996, forward strand.
GGCTGCCTGCGCACGCTGGCTGAGATCGCTGCCTGGAGCCGGCTCGACAACGACGGCAAGCGCGGCGTCTGGCAAATCATTGAACAGCGCGCAGCCGTCAGCCTGGCTGCGTTGAACGCGTCAACGGGAAAAGCGCCATGAAACAGATCACGTTTTATCTCGATTTCATCTCGCCGTTTGCCTGGCTGGCGTTTGAGCAATTACCCGTCGCACTGAAGGGCATCAGCTACAGCGTCACTCACAAGCCGGTGCTGTTCGGCGCGATTTTGAAACACCACGGCCAGCTGGGGCCGGCCGAGATTGCACCGAAACGCGACTGGACTTACCGCCACGTGTTGTGGCTGGCGCAGTCGCTGGGCGTTCCGTTGCAGATGCCGGCCAGCCATCCCTTTAATCCGCTCGGGCTGCTGCGGCTGGCCGTGGCCTGTGACCCTGACGGTACGCCCAACCGCTATGCGTGCGAAACCCTATTCCGCCACGTCTGGTGCGGCGGCGCCGAGGCGTCGGATGCAGCGCGTCTGCAAACGATCACGGAGCAACTGGCGCCGAAGCGTGCGGCCAGCAGCGACGAAGTCAAGGCGCAACTGAAGGCCAATACCGGCGAGGCGATTGCCCACGGCGTGTTTGGCGTGCCGACGTTGGAGGTCGACGGAAAGCTGTTCTGGGGCGTGGACGCGCTGCCGATGCTGCGCGCCTATTTGCTGGGTGATGCGTGGTTTAAGGGTGCCTGGGATTCGGTTGCCTCGGTGGCGGCGGGTGTTAAACGGGCTTAGCCCGCAGGGCAAGTGGTGCAAAGACATGCGTCCATGCCCCATGCACGGGTTTTCGGCGCGTTGCGGCAGCTGCGTGGGGGGTGTTATTCGAGAGCCGTTTTCGTTTTGATTTTTAGGTGTATTTGGCCTCTAGACCAATCAGGATGTGCGCTAGCAGCTATATATTTAGTAGCATAACGCTCTGACCGATGGAACTGTAAATAGATCACGCTGGCGCCTGTGGATCACGCGAGGAAGGTTTTGTTGAACGCGATCAGGGCGATGCGGCCGCAATACTCGGCCACTAGCGGCAACGGCAGGCTCCCACCATTCATGCGACTTTCATGCGGTATCCATGCCACGAGGGGGAAATAATTTCAGCCTTGCGTTTGCACGCGGCCGGCCGAAACCACCGGGTTTGCCCGTGGTTTTCTGCGTCAATTTCACATTAAGACAATAAATACAAGGGTTACTACTGTCATTAACAGGCGGCGCTGTCAACACGTAAGTTTTCGCAATAAATCCGTCAGAACCCCGTCAGCCAGGCCGCTGATAGTTCGGCCACGGCGCCTACCCAGGCGCTGGGTATTTCAACTTTTGGAGACTGACATGGCAATTGCCGTTGACAACCGACCCATGAGCGGAGAGCAGAAGAAAGTGATCTTCGCTTCCTCGCTGGGCACCGTATTCGAGTGGTATGACTTCTATCTGTACGGCACTCTGGCCGTCATCATCGGCAACCAGTTTTTCACTGCCCTTGATCCTGCGTCCCGCACGATTTTCTCGTTACTGGCTTTCGCTGCCGGCTTCATCGTGCGCCCGTTCGGCGCGCTGGTGTTCGGCCGTCTCGGCGACATGATCGGTCGCAAATACACGTTTCTGGTCACTATTTTGATCATGGGTTTGTCGACGTTTATCGTCGGCTTGCTGCCCAACTACGCCACTATCGGCGTGGCGGCGCCGGTCATCTTGATCGGCCTTCGCATGCTGCAGGGACTGGCACTGGGCGGTGAGTATGGCGGTGCGGCCACGTATGTTGCCGAGCACTCGCCTCACGGCAAGCGCGGCTTCTACACGTCATGGATTCAGACCACAGCAACCCTGGGTCTGTTTCTGTCGCTGCTGGTCATTCTGGGCGTGCGTACTGCCATCGGCGAAGCAGCTTTTGCTGAATGGGGCTGGCGCATTCCGTTTCTGGTGTCTATTGTTCTGCTCGGCATTTCGGTTTACATCCGTCTGTCGATGAACGAGTCGCCGGCATTCGCCAAAATGAAGGCCGAAGGCAAGACCTCCAAGGCGCCGTTGTCCGAATCTTTCGGTCAGTGGAAAAACCTGAAGATCGTGATTCTGGCGCTGGTTGGCTTGACCGCCGGCCAGGCCGTGGTCTGGTACACCGGGCAGTTCTATGCATTGTTTTTCCTGACCGGCGCACTGAAGGTTGATGGCGCTACCGCCAACCTGCTGGTCGCCGCGTCGCTGGTGATCGGAACGCCATTCTTCGTCCTGTTTGGTGTGCTGTCCGACAAGATTGGCCGCAAGCCGATCATCATGGCGGGCTGCCTGCTGGCCATCGTGACTTACTTCCCGGTGTTCAACGCATTGACCAAAGCCGCCAACCCTGATCTGGCTGCTGCCCAGGCCAAGAACAAGGTGGTTGTGACGGCTGACGCCAAGGAATGTTCGTTCCAGTTCAACCCGACCGGCGTGGCCAAGTTCACCAGCTCATGCGACATTGCCAAACAGGTGCTGTCAGCCAATTCGGTGAGCTATGAAAACGCTGTTGGCCCTGCCGGCACCCCGGCCACCATCAAAATTGGTGAAACCGTGATCAGCAGCTATCAGGCTGCAGGCATGGCGCCTGACGATCTGAAAAAGAAAGACACCGAGTTCAAGAAGACAACTGTCGATACGCTTCGCGCTGCCGGCTACCCTGCCAAGGCTGACCCAGCCAAGGTGGACAAAATCACCATCATCATGATCCTCACCTACCTGGTGATTCTGGTGACCATGGTGTACGGCCCGATTGCAGCCATGCTGGTTGAAATGTTCCCGACGCGGATTCGCTACACCTCCATGTCACTGCCGTATCACATCGGCAATGGCTGGTTTGGTGGCTTGTTGCCTGCAACCGCGCTGGCCATCGTGGCGCAGACTGGAAATATGTACAACGGCCTGTGGTACCCGATCATCGTTGCGGCGATGACTCTTGTGGTTGGCACCCTGTTTGTCAAAGAGACGAAAGACGTTGATATCTACGCCGAAGACTGATTGACTTGATGGACAACGCCGGCTTTCGAGCCTGCGTTGCGCTGAAAAGTTATAAATCGTCACAGGGCTCCTGCCGTCGGCCGGAGCCTTTTTATTTTTTTAGGAGAACGGTGATGTGGAAAATTGTGATTGGCTTTATTGCATTCGCTGCGCTGGCGCTGTACATGCTGACCAAGGGTGGTGATCTGGATATGGGCGGTGAGAAGCACGGAACCGTCAATGCCCCTGCTGCTGTTGAAATTAGGACTTAAGCACTCTTCAATTGTTCGCCAACACACCGGCAAATTGAACAGGATTTTTTAGAGCTGGCTTGACGCAGCCCAGTGGGTTAGCGGATGGGCTCTTAAAGCTGCAATAGATCGTGTGAGCGTGAACGAGTTTTGGTATTGATAAGCTTCGCTACTATAAAATAATGACAGGAAGCAGTGAGCTAACCACGCGCAAAAATATTCTCTAAAAAGTCGAGTAACCCACTTGATCTGACAGTGCAGCGTGTTTTGCCAAGACACACGATGATTTATACAAAAACCGAACGTGGCAGAACCGCTCTTCAAAGTCGCTCTTCCATACTAGCCGCGCGCCACCGACCTGCGTTCATCATGTTTGATGGAAGACGCAGTGTTGAAGAGGTGCTGAAGGCGGCGTCGGGTTTTGGTTTCACGATGGTCGATGTAGAGCAAATGTTGGCGCTCGGGCTGATTGAACCGGCGCTCGACCAGACGGGTAGCCGAGCTGACTCTACTCTGTCGCAATATCCAAACGCGTCCGTATTCCCGTATCAATCTACAGTTCCGGCCTCGCCCTCGGTATGGTCGGCCTCCCTACCCGCCGGAAGCATGAGCGTCACACTTCCTCCGGCTGGCACGCCCAGCCTGGACGTGCAGGCACATTTCCTGAAAGCCTGGCCGATTGCAACGCGCCTGACGGCCAACCTGGGTTTGCGTGGCTTCCGCTTGAACCTTGCCGTCGAGTCCGCCGGGGATCTGGCCAAGCTCAAGGAGCTGGCGCCCCGAATCAAGGACGCGGTGGGTAGCGAGAAGTTTCGGGAACTTGAAATCGCCCTGTATCAATAGCCAACAGCGCTGCCGGCAAGCAACTGAACCTACCCATGCCCTGAAAAATCCCGCCGAAAGGGCATTCAATCTGTACGAAAGATTTGAAACCCCCCTGTCTAAAATGTTTGACTTCTTCAGGAAAGACAACACTAGATGCCTCAGGGAACCATCCGCATTCGCGGCGCGCGTCAGCACAATCTCAAAAACCTCGATCTTGATATTCGCACCGGTGAATTGACGGTGGTCACTGGCCCCAGCGGCTCGGGCAAGTCATCGCTGGTGTTCGACACGCTGTTTGCCGAAGGCCAGCGTCGCTACGTGGAAACCTTCTCGGCTTATGCGCGGCAGTTTCTTGATCGCATGGACAAACCGGCAGTGGACAAGGTCGAGGGTGTGCCGCCTGCGATCGCCATCGACCAGACTAATCCAGTACGCAGTTCGCGCTCCACCGTCGGCACCATGACCGAGCTCAACGATCACCTGAAGCTGCTCTATGCGCGGGCCACGCAGCTGTTTGACAGGCAGACAGCGCAGGTGGTTCTCCATGACTCGCCAGAATCGATTTATGCCGAGCTGATGGCGCGAACGGCCAGTGCAGACTCAAGAGTGGTCATGACTTTCCCGGTCGAGCTGCCGGGCAACACCAATGCTGAGCAACTTGAGCAGTGGCTGTCAGCCAGCGGCTTCACGCGGGTGCATGCCAAGCGCGAGATCGCAACTGCGTCGGGGACTCATCAGTTGCTCGATGTGGTGGCTGATCGCTTCCGCATTCAAGCGATCGAGAAAGCGCGTGCGCTCGATGCTATTGAAACCGCGTTGAAGCGCGGCAGCGGGCGGCTCAATGTTTATGTGATGGGGTCGGAATCTGCGAGCGAATTGCCGGAACAGATGTGGCGCTTCTCCACCGGCCTGCATTGCCCCGACAGCGACCTGCGCTACGCCGAGCCAACGCCATCGCTCTTTTCCTTCAACTCGGCCATGGGCGCTTGCGAAACATGTCGTGGTTTTGGTCGCGTGATCGGTGTTGACTACGGGCTGGTGATTCCCAATGACAAGCTGACGCTGCGCTCCGGCGCCATCAAGGTCATGCAGACACCGGCGTGGAAAGAAGCGCAGGACGACTTGATGCGCCATGCAGAAACCGCGGGCATTCCTCGCGACACGCCCTGGTACAAGCTCACTTCTGAGCAACAGGCTTGGGTGGTCAATGGATCGCCTAACTGGAACGGCAAGTGGAATCAGCAATGGTTCGGTATCAAGCGCTTTTTCGAATACCTGGAGAGCAAAGCCTACAAGATGCACATTCGCGTGCTGCTGTCCAAGTACCGCAGCTATACGCCCTGCAATGTCTGCGGCGGTGCTCGCCTGAAGCTCGAGCCGCTGCTTTGGCGGCTGGGCACCAAAGCTGCAGCCGACTCGGTGCTGCCGCCTGCCGAGCGTTTCATGCCGGTCGGGGTGAAATGGAGTCGCACGCAACTCGAAGCACTGCCCGGCCTGTGTTTGCACGATCTGATGCGGCTGTCGATTGATCGTCTCGAAAAGTTTTTTAAACTGGTTTCACCCGCCATCGGCAGCAGCTCTGCGACTGCGGAAGACGCCGAACACAAGGCCCTCAAATCACTGTTTGAAGAAATCCAGACCCGCCTCAAATACCTGTGCGATGTCGGCATTGCCTACCTCACGCTCGACCGGCAAAGCCGCACGCTGTCCGGCGGCGAGGTGCAGCGCATCAACCTGACCACGGCACTCGGCACCTCGCTGGTCAACACGCTGTTCGTGCTGGACGAGCCTTCCATCGGCCTGCATCCGCGCGACATGAACCGCATCACGCAGGCCATGCACCGGCTGCGGGACGCGGGCAACACGCTGGTCGTGGTCGAGCACGACCCGGCTGTCATGATGGCGGCCGACCGCATGATCGACATGGGGCCCGGCCCCGGTGAAAAGGGCGGCCAGATCGTGTTCGACGGCACGCCGGAAGACTTGAAGCATGCGGATACCCTGACCGGCGCCTACCTCGGCTCCCGCAAGCAGGTCGGCATGGGCTTCAAGCGGCCGGTGACCGACAGCACGCCGCGTCTGATTCTGGAGGGCGCGCGCGACCACAATTTAAAAAATCTGTCGGTCGAGTTTCCCCTGCAGCGCCTGGTCTGCGTCACCGGCGTCAGTGGCTCGGGTAAATCAACCTTGATGCAGGACATTCTGGCGCCCGCGCTGCTGCGCCAGTTCGGCAAGGCGACGGAGACGCCGGGCCTGCATGACCGATTAATGGGCGCGGATCACCTGACTGATGTAGTGTTCGTCGACCAGTCACCCATCGGAAAAACGGCGCGTTCCAACCCGGCCAGCTACGTCGGCGCGTGGGACGCCATTCGCGAGCTGTTTGCGCAAACGCCGCTGGCACGCCAGCGCAGCTACACCGCCACCAAGTTCAGCTTCAACAACGGCGACGGACGCTGCCCGACCTGCGGCGGCTCGGGCTTCGAGCATGTCGAGATGCAATTTTTAAGCGATGTGTATTTGCGCTGCCCGGACTGCGACGGTAAGCGCTACCGGCCCGAAATTCTTGAGGTGATGATTGAGCGCAAAGCGATTGGTCAGCTGGCGTCTGAGTTGATGAATGTCTCCGACGTGCTCGAACTGACGGTGAGTGAAGCGGTGCAGATATTCGCGCAGGACCGTGACGTGATTCGAGCGCTGCAGCCCATCGTCGATGTTGGGCTTGAATACGTGAAGCTCGGCCAGCCGGTGCCGACGCTTTCGGGCGGCGAGGCACAGCGTCTAAAGCTTGCTGGCTACCTGGCCGAGGCCAGCAAGGCCGGCAACAAAACCATGAGCGCGAGCCGACAGGTGCTGGCCTTGCGCAATCCAGGCCGTGGCACGCTGTTCCTGTTCGATGAGCCCACCACCGGCCTGCACTTCGACGACATCGCCAAGTTGATGCGCGCATTGCGCAAGCTGATCGATGCGGGCAACTCGCTCATCGTCATTGAACACAACCTCGACGTGATTCGCTCCAGCGACTGGCTGATCGACCTCGGCCCGGAAGGCGGTGAGGGCGGTGGCTTGCTGGTGGCCGAAGGCACGCCCGAATCGGTGCGTGAACACCCGACATCGCACACCGCAAAAGCCTTGCGAGAGTACGAGCTGGCGATGGGCCAGGTACACGGCGTGGAAGAGGCCAAACCCAAGGCCTGGAAAACGCGTCCGGTTTTTTCCAACGACATCCAGATCGTCAATGCGAAAGAAAACAACCTGAAAAGCCTGTCGGTCAACATTCCGCGCGGCAAATTTAACGTGGTCACCGGTGTGTCGGGCTCTGGCAAATCAACATTGGCGTTCGACATTCTTTTCAACGAAGGCCAGCGTCGTTATCTGGAGTCGCTCAATGCGTATGCGCGCAGCATCGTGCAGCCCGCAGGCCGACCCGAAGTCGATGCGGTCTACGGCATTCCGCCGACGGTGGCCATCGAGCAGCGCCTGTCGCGCGGCGGCCGCAAGTCAACGGTGGGCACTACCACCGAAGTGTGGCATTTCCTGCGGCTGCTGTATGTGAAGCTGGGCATACAGCACTGCACCAAAGACGGCGCGGCGGTGATGCCGCAAAGCCCGGAGAGCATTGCCGCGCAGCTGCTCAAAACCTATCGCGGCAAGCACATCGGTCTGCTGGCGCCGCTGGTGATTGCCCGCAAGGGCGTCTACACCGAACTGGCCGACTGGGCGCGGCCGCGCGGCTACACGCACCTGCGCATCGATGGTGAGTTTTTGCCGACGACGAACTTTCCGCGCATCGACCGCTTCAAGGAACACACCGTCGAGCTACCGGTCGCCGACATCCACGTGACGCCCGACAACGAAGCGGCGCTGCGCGCAGCGCTGGCAACGGCGCTGCAACATGGCAAGGGTGTGGTGCATGTCCTGGGGCCGCTTGACGGGCTGCGCGGCGCGATGATCGCCGGTAGCAGCACCCAGGGCATCGGCCAGCTTGTCGGTTTTTCCACCAAGCGGGCCTGCCCGGTTTGCGCAACGTCTTATCCAGAACTGGACCCGCGCCTGTTCAGCTACAACAGCAAGCACGGCTGGTGTACCGATTGCGTCGGCACCGGCGTGAAGTTGACGAAGGAGCAGCGCAAGGTGTTTGATGATTCGGTGCGCGACGATGACAACAAGGGCCGCGAGCAGAGTTTTGGCGAGCCCGAAGCCGACGACGTGATCGACACCACCTGCCTGAAATGCGAAGGCACGCGCCTCAATGCGCAAGCGCGCGCGGTGAAGTTTGCCGGTGTGGGTATTGCCGACATTGCGGCATTGTCGGTGACCGATGTGCGCGCCTGGGTCGAAACGCTGGCGCTGACAGGCCGTGAAGCAGGCATTGCGCGCGACCTGATTCCCGAGATCAAAAGCCGGCTCGAGTTTCTCGAAGATGTGGGGCTCGGTTACCTCACTCTAGACCGTGGCGCGCCCACACTCTCGGGCGGCGAGGCGCAGCGCATCCGGCTGGCGGCGCAGCTTGGCTCGAACTTGCAGGGCGTGTGCTACGTGCTCGACGAGCCGACGTTTGGCCTGCACCCGCGTGACAACCAGATTCTGCTCAGCGCTCTCGGAAAACTCAGCGAGCGCGGCAATACGCTGGTGGTGGTCGAGCACGACGAAGACACCATCCGCCGCGCCGACAACATCATCGATATTGGTCCCGGCGCCGGCAAGCGCGGGGGGCAACTGGTGGCGCAAGGCACGGCGGCGCAATTGTCGGCAGTGCCTGAGTCGCTGACCGGGCGCTATCTGGCGAATCCGTTGGTGCATCCGCTGCATGCGCGGCGCGTGACGTTGAAGGAAAGCGAAGTAGCCGAATTGGGGTCAGATCCCAATTTCGCAACCGGGACTCAACACCACACGAGCGTCGAAGCGAATTTGGGCTCTGACCCCCATTCGGCGGCCCATCCACCCAAACCCCTCAGCAAAGCCAAACAAGCCGCCCTCAAAGCAGCCACACTAAAAGCCACAGCCGCCAGCGCCAGCGCCTTGCACAACGCAGCGCCTGCAGCCCCCAGCAAATTCACCGCCTGGCTCACCGTCACCAAAGCCGA
>JANLYY010000117.1:0-12963 GCA_031365885.1 Polaromonas sp.
CGGTCGGGGTATCCAGCAGGCAAACATCTCGATACGTATGGCGCCTGCCAGAATGGAGCGTAGTGTCTCAACCCCAAGGAGTCCGCCATGGCCAACGCGCCTACCCAAATATCCGCACCTTTAGCTGAACCCAACTGCGCGCACGCCTTCGCGCCCACCCTCAAGTCCTTCAAAACCGCCAGCGGAAAAACCGGCAAGTTCTATTCGCTGCCCGCGCTGGCCAAAGAATTTCCGCACGTGTCGCGGCTGCCGGTGTCGCTGCGCATCGTGCTCGAATCGGTGCTGCGCCACTGCGACGGCAAGCGCGTCACGGCCGAGCATGTGGCCCAGCTCGCCAACTGGCAGCCCAACGCCGTGCGCACGCAGGAAATTCCGTTCGTCGTGGCGCGCGTGGTGCTGCAAGACTTCACCGGCGTGCCCTTGCTGGCCGACCTGGCGGCGATGCGCAGCACCGCCATCAGGCTGGGTAAAGACCCGAAAAAAATCGAGCCGCTGGTGCCGGTCGATCTGGTGGTGGATCATTCCATCATGGTCGATTACTACGGCCAGAAAAATTCGATGGACTTGAACATGAAGCTGGAATTCCAGCGCAACAACGAGCGCTACCAGTTCATGAAATGGGGCATGCAGGCCTTCGATACCTTTGGCGTGGTGCCGCCTGGGTTCGGGATTGTTCATCAGGTGAATCTGGAGTATCTGGCCCGTGGCGTACACCAGAGTTCGGCAGGCGTTTGCTACCCCGATTCACTGGTCGGCACCGACAGCCACACCACCATGATCAACGGCATCGGCGTGGTTGCCTGGGGCGTCGGTGGCATCGAGGCTGAGGCCGCCATGCTGGGCCAGCCGGTGTATTTTTTGACGCCTGATGTGGTCGGTTTCGAGCTGACTGGCCGCCTGCGCGAAGGCGTGACCGCGACTGATCTGGTGCTGCGGGTGACGGAGGCTTTGCGCAAGGAAAAAGTTGTCGGCAAGTTCGTCGAGTTTTTCGGCGAAGGCACCCGTACATTGGCACTGCCCGACCGCGCGACCATCGGCAACATGGCGCCCGAATACGGCGCCACCATGGGCTTTTTTCCGGTCGATGAAAAGACCATTGATTACTTCAAGGGCACTGGCCGTACCAAGACCGAAATCGAAGCCTTCGAAGCCTACTTCAAGGTGCAGGGCCTGTTCGGTGTGGCGCAGGCGGGCGACATTGATTATTCGCAGGTCGTCACGCTGGATCTGGGTGATGTCACGCCCAGCCTGGCCGGACCCAAGCGGCCGCAAGACCGGATCGAGCTGGGCCAGGTGGCCAATCAATTCAAGTCGCTTTACAGCAAGCCCATCGCGGAAAACGGCTTCAACCAGCCCGCGGCCCTGCTGGCGACGCGGCACCTGCTGAGTCGCACGGGCGAAAGCAGCGCCGACACCGTTCCTGGCGCGCTTCCGACACCGGCGGGCGCACCGCGCATGGTCGTTGAAATGGAAAGCAATCGCCCGACTCTGGCCTCTGCCATCAGTACCCACAAGGATGTGGCGACGTCGTTGGCGCAAAAAGACGGCGTCGCCATCGGCAACGGCGACGTGCTGATTGCGGCGATTACCAGCTGCACCAACACATCCAACCCCAGCGTGCTGCTGGCTGCTGGCCTGCTGGCCAAAAAAGCCGTCGAGGCGGGCTTGAAAGTGCAGCCTCACATCAAGACCTCCCTGGCGCCGGGTTCGCGCATCGTGACCGAATATCTGACTGAGACTGGACTGCTGCCTTATCTGGAAAAGCTCGGCTTCGCTCTGGCCGGCTACGGCTGCACCACCTGCATCGGCAACTCGGGCGACCTGACGCCCGAGATCAATGACGCCATCAATAAAAGCGATCTGGTGTGTGCGGCCGTGCTGTCGGGCAACCGCAATTTCGAGGCACGTATTCACCCGAACATCAAAGCGAATTTTCTGGCCAGCCCGCCGCTGGTAGTGGCCTATGCGATTGCCGGCACCGTGCTGCGTGACCTGATGACCGAACCCGTCGGCATGGGCAAGGGCAAAGACGGGAAGTTAAGGGACGTGTACCTGGGCGACATCTGGCCCAGCAGCGACGAGATCAATGCGCTGATGAAGTACGCGATGAACGGCAAGGCCTTCCGCGCCAACTACGCCAAGGTCAAAACCGAGCCCGGCAAGCTGTGGGAAAAAATCAGGGGTGTGACCGGCACCGCCTACACCTGGCCTGCCAGCACCTACATCGCCGAGCCGCCGTTCTTCAATAAATTTGCTATGGAAAATATAGCTGATTACGCAAATAATACGGGGGCTACAGGCACAAATGATGCAAATTACGGCCACTATTCAGTCAAGGGCGCGCGCATCATGGCGCTGTTCGGCGACTCGATCACGACCGACCATATTTCGCCTGCCGGCTCCATCAAGGGCTCGTCGCCCGCCGGCCAGTGGCTGCTGGCGCATGGCGTGCAAAAAGCCGACTTCAATAGCTACGGCGCGCGGCGCGGCAACCACGACGTGATGATGCGCGGCACGTTTGCCAACGTCCGTATCAAGAATCTGATGATCCCGGCGGGCGCTGACGGCTCGCGTGAAGAGGGGGGGGTGACGCTGTTTCAACACGCAAGATCGGATGGCGCGCCACACGTGCCGGAAAAAATGTTCATCTATGACGCGGCCATGAAATACATCGCCGACGGCACGCCGACGGTGATTTTTGCCGGCGAGGAATACGGCACCGGTTCATCCCGCGATTGGGCGGCCAAAGGCACGCAGCTGCTGGGCATCAAGGCCGTGGTGGCCCGCAGCTTTGAGCGCATTCACCGCAGCAACCTGGTCGGCATGGGCGTGCTGCCGCTGCAGTTCAAACCCGGCGAGTCCTGGGAGACGCTGAGGCTTGACGGCTCTGAATTTGTCGACGTGATTCCGCACCCGGAACTCAAACCGCAAAGCGATGCGCTGCTGATCATCACCCGGGCCGACGGCACGCGGCTGGAAGTGGCGGCCACGCTGCGCGTCGATACGCCGATTGAAGTGGACTACTACCGCAACGGCGGCATTCTTCCGTATGTGCTGCGGCAGTTGCTGGCCTGATGGCGTTGGAGATTGCGATTGCCGGCGGCGGCATCGGCGGGCTGGCGGCTGCGCTGGCGGCGTCGCGTGCGGGCTGCAATGTTCGCGTGCTGGAACGCGTGTCTGCGTTTGGCGAAGTTGGCGCTGGTGTTCAGCTAGGGCCGAACGTCACCCGCGTGCTCCATGCCTGGGGCTTGGATGACGCGCTAAGGTCAGTCGCGGCCTTTCCAGCGCGGCTGCAAGTCAGAAGCGCAGCAGGCGGCGAGATGCTGGGGGAGTTGCCCTTGGGTCAGGCGATGGCCACGCGATACGGCGCGCCTTACGCCACGGTGCATCGTGCTGACTTGCATGGCTTGCTGCTCGAAGCCCTGCAGCAGCATGGCGATATCAACATGCACGCGGGCCGCGCGCTGCAATCGTTCAGCCAAAGTCCGGATGCCGTCAGGCTGCACGCTGCCACCGGGCCAGACATCGAATGCGATGCGCTGATAGGCGCTGATGGTTTGTGGAGCACGGTGCGCCAGCAACTGCTGGGCGACGGCCTGCCCAAGAGCACCGGCCACTTGGCCTACCGCGCACTAATCCCGCAAGCCACGCTGCCGTCGCCGCTGCGGAGCAATGACGTGACCGTCTGGTTAGGCCGGCGTCTGCATGTCGTGCAGTACCCGGTGCGCGGCGGGGAACAGCTCAACGTGGTCGCCTTTGTGCATGGCGAGGCGCCCGACGACGCCGGCGCATTGATCGACTGGGACCACAGCGCGAACCGTTCAGACCTATTGGCATCGTTGCGCGGCACTTGTGCCGGCCTGCGTAGCCTGATCGAGGCGATTCCCGCCTGGCGGCTGTGGGTGATGGTCGACCGCCCACCGATGCACGGCGTCCACCAGCATGCGCTCGGCCGCGTCGCACTGCTCGGCGATGCCGCGCACCCGATGCGGCCGTATCTGGCGCAGGGTGCGGGCATGGCGATTGAAGACGCGGCCGAATTGGGCAATGCCTTGTCGCAAGCCAAAGCAGCGGCTTTCGATGTGCCTGCCCTGCTTCAGCACTACGCGCTCAATCGCTGGCAACGCAATTCGCGGGTGCAAAAAAGAGCCCTGCGCAACGGCCAGATTTTTCATGCCGACGGCGTGGTGCGCTGGGGGCGCGATGCGTCGATGAAACTGCTGGGCGTGAAGGTGCTGGATATGCCGTGGCTGTATGGGGCGGTTGCCAGCGCGTCATAAGGTGCTATTTAATTAGTAGCTGCTTGCGCAAGTATTTATTGGACTAGCGGCCGATTTGACTCACAAATCCGTGCGCAGCTTCCAGATTTCCGGAAACAGCACCACGTCGAGCATCTTGCGCAAATAGCTGACGCCGCTGGTGCCACCAGTGCCGCGTTTGAAGCCGATGATGCGTTCGACCGTCGTGACATGGCGAAAGCGCCAGAGGCGGAAGGCGTCTTCGAGATCGGTGAGTTCTTCGCCTAGCTGGTAAAGGTCAAAATACTTTTTCGGGTCGCGGTACACCACCAGCCAGGCTTGTTCCACCGCATCGCTTTCGGTGTAGCCCTGGGTCCAGTCGCGTGCGATGGATGAGGCTGGAACATTGAGCCCGCGTCTGGCTAGCAGGCGTAGTGCCTCGTCGTACAGCGACGGTGCCTCATGCGCGGCCCGCACTTGCGCCAGCAGGTCGGGTCGATGCGCGTGGGGTTGAAGCATCGCCGCGTTCTTGTTGCCAAGTGCAAATTCAATGCAGCGGTACTGCGCGCTTTGAAAGCCGCTGGAGTTGGCGAGGTAAGGCCGTATCGCGCTGTATTCGGGCGGCGTCATCGTGGCCAGCACGTCCCAGGCGTGAACCAGTTGTTCCATGATGCGGCTGACGCGGGCCAGCTTCTTGAAGGCATCATCGAGCTCGTCGGCCGCTACGTTGGCAATCGCTGCGCGCAGCTCGTGCAGCATCAGCTTCATCCACAGCTCGCTGGTCTGGTGCTGGATGATGAACAGCATCTCGTTGTGGTCGGGCGACAGCGGTTTTTGCGCGCCCAGCAGCGCGTCGAGCTGCAGATAGTCGCCGTAGGTCATGGCCTGGCTGAAGTCGAGCTGGGGATGTTCTTGCCGCACGATGTCGACCGGTTGCTGCGTATTCATGGATGCTCTCAGTGGATTTGAAAAATCGTGCTGTTCAATCAAGCAGGGGCCGCGAGGCTGGCTTCGCCAGACCGCAGGCGCAGCGGACCCTTTTTCTGTGCAAGAGGCAGGGAGTTGCCGCAGGCTCGCAGTGGACGACCGTGGGGGCCATATTCGGTCATGTGACGGCCTGCTTTCGCTTGAACTCGGGCCGTTGCCACTCGGCGGCATCCAGCACCTGTCGCAGCTGCTCGACCGCGTTCCACACGTCTTCAAAACCAATGCAGAGCGGTGTGAAGCCGAAGCGAAGGATGTCCACGCTCCCGGTTCGTCCTGATCCTGCCTGCGGATCGCCCGCACGGAAGTCTCCAATCACGCCACGCGCAATCAGCGCCTGCACGATGGCGTAGGCGCCTTCATGCTTGCTGAGGCAGACCTGCGAGCCGCGTTGCGCGTGTCCGCTTGGCGTGACCAGCGTCAAGTCGTGACCGTCGCAGCGCGCCTCAACAAGGTCGATAAACAGGTCCGTCAGTGCAAGTGATTTTTTACGCAAGGCCTGCATGCCGCCCAACGCCTCGGCGGCTAGCACGGTGTCGAGTCCGCATTCGAGTGCGACCATGCTCAAGATCGGTTGCGTGCCGCACAGGTAGCGCGGAATGCCGGCGGCGGGTCGGTAGTCGGGTGTGAACGCGAACGGCGCGGCGTGGCCCCACCAGCCGGCCAAGGGTTGCCAGAAGCGATCGGCATGTTTCGGGTGGGCCCAGACGAAGGCGGGTGCGCCCGGCCCACCGTTGAGGTACTTGTAGCCGCAACCGACCGCGAAATCAGCTTGCGCCGCGTGCAGATCAACCGGCACCGCGCCCGCGCTGTGCGCCAGGTCCCACACGACCAGCGCGCCGGCCGCATGCGCTGCAGCGGTGATCGCGTGCATGTCGTGCATGGCGCCAGTGCGGTAGTTGACGTGGGTGAGCATCAGTACCGCAACATCGGGTGTCAGCGCCGCCGTGATGTCGTCGGGCTCGACCAGCTTCAGATACAAACCGCGTTCGAGGCACAGCGCTTCGGCGATGTAGAGATCAGTCGGGAAGTTGCTGCGCTCGCTGACCAGCACCTTGCGTCCGGGCGCGTCAACAGCCGCAATGTTCAATGCGGCGCTGAGCACTTTGTAAAGGTTGATCGACGTGCTGTCAGTCGCCACGACCTCGCCCGGCGCCGCGCCGATCAGCCGCGCAATCTTGTCGCCAAGGCGCTGCGGCAAATCAACCCAGCCCGCGCTATTCCAGGAGCGAATCAGCCCCTGGCCCCAGTCTTTTGTGACGGCTTCAGCCACGCGCGCTGCTGTGGTCTTGGGCAGTACGCCGAGCGAATTGCCGTCAAGGTAAATCACATCTTCGGGCAATACGAACTGATTGCGCAGTTCGCGCAGCGGGTCGTTCGCATCAAGCGCGCGGCAATCTTGCAAAGTAGTGGTCATGAAGGCGTATTTCCTGGATCGGTTTTACTCCCTCGCCCCTGTGGGGAGAGGGCGGGGGTGAGGGGCAGTTCGCGCAATATCGCGCGAACGGGCGACGCATCAGCCCGCATCAATTTCAGCGGCAGCGCAATCAATTCATAGTCACCTTCAGGTACGTCGTCGAGCACCAGGTTTTCCAGCACGCGCAGGCCATGCGTCAGCAGCTGGTGATGACTTGGCAAATCCTGGCTCGTCGCCGGGTCCACACTGGGCGTGTCGATACCGATCAATGCTATGTATTTAGTAGCTAGCAGCGCAAGTGTTTCGGCGGCGACAGCGGTAAATAACTCCCAGGACTGGCTAGCCGTGCGCGCCGTGCGCAACAGCACGCGTGCGGGCAGGTCGTCCAGCGCATGGGCAATGTGTTTGGGCAATACCAGCGGCCCGCAGCCCATGCAGTGAATGACACGGCAGGTGCCGAGATAAGGCGCCAGGCCAAGCTCGCCCGCGCTCGCTTCACCGGTGGCGTAGTGCAGGGGCGCATCGGCGTGTGCGCCGGTGTGCGGTGACAGCGTGATGCTGTTGACATTGACCGGACAGTCGGGTGAGAGCGAAAAATGCAGCTGCTGCGAGTAGGCCGTGTCACCCGGAAACACGGCCGACCGGTCATCCACCGGGGGCGAAATGTCCCAGATTTTTAGAGGCGTGACGGGTGGTGTTGGCAGGAGGCTGGATGACATGCTGCGACGGTAGCACCGCTGGAAAAACCGTGGTGTCGCTTATTTCTGACAGGCTGCGAAATTTGATGTGGCATGTGGGTTTACGGCGGATGACGGCGTTGTGGTCGGCGCTGTCAACAGCATTCAGGCCCGCGCCTGGACCCCCTGGGATCGTTCAGTGCGTGGGGCACAATTCAGACGCAGGGCAAGCACCGCAGCAACTCGCCTCAAAGACAAGGACACCCCATGAACACCGAAACCTCCACCAGCAAAGTCGTTCTCGTCACCGGCGCCGGCACCGGCATAGGCAGGGCGATTGCGCTGGCTTTTTTGCGTGACGGACACCGTGTGGTGCTGGCCGGCCGGCGCGCCGAGCCGCTGCAGAGCGTGGCGAAAGAGTCAGGCTCCGAACGCGCACTGGCCGTGCCTACCGACGTCGGCAATCCCGATTCAGTTGTCGCATTGTTTACGCAGATCGCGGACAGGTTCGGTCGTCTCGACGTGCTGGTCAATAACGCCGGCGTCAGCGGCATGGGCATGAGTTTTGAGGACATTGGTTTCGAGCAGTGGCAAAACGTCGTCAACATCAATCTGACCGGCTCGTTTTTATGCGCGCAGGGCGCCTTCAAGATCATGAAAGACCAGCTGCCGCAAGGTGGTCGCATCATCAACAACGGCTCGATTTCCGCGCATGCGCCGCGTCCGAATTCAGCGCCCTACACTGCAACCAAACACGCCATCACCGGCTTGACGAAATCCCTGTCGCTCGACGGCCGCAAGTACAACATCGCGTGCGGCCAGATCGACGTTGGCAATGCGTTGACCGAGCTGTCAGCCCGGATGACCAAAGGTGTGCCACAGGCCAATGGCGAGATTGCGGTCGAGCCGATGATGGACGCCACCGAAGTGGCCGACGCGGTGGTTCACATGGCTGCGCTGCCGCTGACCACCAACGTGCAGTTCATGACCATCATGGCGACGAAGATGCCGTTTGTGGGGCGGGGTTGAGAACGCGACACTGAACTTTCATCAATGAAAAGTTGCGAGCATTAGCCCAACTGCCCTAGCAGCAAATACTCCATCAGCGCCTTCTGCGCATGCATCCGGTTCTCGGCCTCGTCCCACACCACTGACTGCGGGCCATCGATCACATCGGCCTCGACCTCTTCCCCGCGATGCGCGGGCAGGCAGTGCATGAAGAGGGCGTCGGGTTGGGCGGCGCGCATCATCTCTGAGTCAACGCACCAGTCAGCAAACGCTTTTTTTCGTGCTTCGTTTTCAGCTTCAATGCACTTGCTTGTCCATACGTCGGTGGTCAGCTGGTCGGCACCGTCGCAGGCCTGCTTCGGATCCTTGAAGACCTGGTAGCTTTCCGAGGAACGAATGCCGGCAATCGACTGATCGACCTCGTAGCCGCCGGGCGTGCTTACGTGTACCTTGAAGCCGAGAATTTCGCTGGCCTGTAGCCAGGTGTTGGCCATGTTGTTCCCGTCGCCAACCCAGGCCACGGTCTTGCCCTGGATAGACCCACGGTGTTCTATGTAGGTGAAGATGTCGGCCAGAATCTGGCAGGGGTGAAATTCGTTCGTCAGGCCGTTGATGACCGGCACGCGTGAATGCTCGGCGAAGCGGTCTATCCTGATTTGCTCGAAGGTGCGTATCATCACGATATCGACCATGCGGCTGATGACTTTGGCGCTGTCTTCAATCGGCTCGGCGCGGCCCAGCTGGCTGTCGCCGGTGGTGAGGTTCAGCACGCTGCCGCCGAGCTGATACATGCCGGCTTCAAAACTCACTCGCGTCCGCGTCGAGGCCTTTTCGAAAATCATCGCCAGCGTGCGGTCGACCAATGGCTGGTGTTTTTCGTAGGCCTTGAATTTTTTCTTGATGATGGCCGCTCGTTCAAAAAGATAGGCGTATTCGTCTGCGGTCAGATCACTGAACTGCAGGTAATGCTTGAGGGGTTTGTTCATGCGGTTTTTTCCAGGGCGGGTTCACGTTGCTTTAAAAACGCCTTGATCAGTGGGCACAAAATCGCCACGATTTCATCGGCCTCAGCAGTCGTCATGATCAGCGACGGCACAATGCGAATCACGGTGTCGGCGGTCACGCTGAGCAGCAGACCGTGGTCAGCCGCCTGCTTGAGCAGCTCGCCGCACGGCACAGTCAGCTCGACGCCGAGCATCAAGCCCCGGCCGCGAATTTCTTTCACGCCGCTCAGGCCTGCCAACTCTTGCTTTAGCGCGGCATGCAGGTGCGCGCCTACCCTGGCCGCGTTCGCCAGCAAGCCGTCTTCTTCCATGATGCGAATCGTCTCGACTCCCGCACGCATCGCCAGCGGGTTACCGCCGAAGGTCGTGCCATGGTTGCCGGGTTTGAAAATATGCGCGGCCTTGGGACCGGCGACTACCGCCCCAATCGGCACGCCGGAGCCCAGCCCCTTGGCCAGCGGCATCACGTCGGGCTTGATGCCCGACCACTGGTGCGCAAACCATTTGCCGGTGCGGCCCATGCCGCATTGCACTTCGTCGATCATCAGCAGCCAGTCGCGTTCGTCGCAAAGCTGGCGAATAGCCCGCAGGTAGTCGTCGCTCATCGGGTTCACGCCGCCTTCACCCTGAATCGCTTCAAAGAACACCGCGACCACATTCGGGTTGTTGGCAGTCGCCGATTTGATGGCCTCGATGTCGTTCAACGGCACGCGAATAAAGCCTTCGACCAGCGGGCCGAAACCGGCTTGCACTTTTGGGTTGCCGGTGGCGCTCAGCGTGGCGATGCTGCGGCCATGAAAGGCTTTTTCGTAAACCACCACTTCGGGTTTCTCGATACCCTTGTCGTGGCCGAACTTGCGCGCCAGCTTCAACGCGGCTTCGTTGGCCTCGAGCCCGGTCGAGCAGAAGAAGACGTTTTCAAGCCCCGACAATTCCGCCAGCTTGGCCGCCAGCGTTTCCTGCAGCGGCACATGGTAGTAGTTCGACGAATGGATGATCTTGCCGATCTGGTCTTGAAGCGCCGGCACCAGCTTGGGATGGTTGTGGCCCAACGTGTTGACCGCAATGCCGCCCAGCGCGTCAAGGTATTCCTTGCCATTGACATCCCAGACGCGGCAGCCCTGGCCATGCGACAGCGCAATCGGCAGGCGGCCATAGGTGTTCATCACGTGCGGTGAGGCGGCTTCGATGTGCGGGGGCAGGGCAGCGTTCATGGCAACTCCGGGTCAGAAATAGACGGCTTGTCTGGAGGGTGGGCGTTTTTCGATTTTAGGTGCAACCTCCGCCACGTTTCGTGACCATAGTGCATCACTGTCATGCGCGCTGCCGTTCCGATCTAAAGGCCGGAACACCGCCTTCAACCAGTCCAAAGTCTTCTATAAGATAAAATTCTTGTGCAGTGCAGCATGGCTCAACGTCCGCGCATTTCCCTTGCACAGAGCCTGTCAAACCCCTTCCACCGATGGTCTCCCCTTCAGTCAAAGAAGTCTTCATTCAGGGCATCACCCACGACGGTAAAACCTTCCGTCCCAGCGACTGGGCTGACAGGCTGTGCGGTGTGATGAGCCCTTTCCGGCCCGGCGGCCCGCACCCCGGCAGCCACCTGACCTATTCGCCCTGGTGCGTACCAACGGTCGTCAACGGCGTGAAATGCGTGGTGGTGAATGCCGCGCTGCGTGAGGCGGAGCCGATGGCCTGGGAATTTGCGATCAACTTTGCGCGGGACAATGATTTGCAGCTGGTGGAAGCTTGTCTTTTGCCGGATGCGCCTAAGAGATCGGGTTCTGGTTCGGGTTCGGGATCGGGGAATTAATCAGTTTGGGGACAGGGCGACGGGGGCTTCGCCTGTCCGTCGGACTGTCCCGCAAAGTATTCAGGTGCAAGCCAAGTCCTGCTCCGCGTGATTGGGCTTCGCCCATAAAAAAACCGCCCGAAGGCGGTTTTTTAACTTGGCTTGCAGCGCACCCTACAAAACGGCGGACTCTTGATCAGTTAAGGACAGAGCTTGCGACTGTGTCGCTGCGGTCTGTCCCGCAAAATCTCGAAAAGTCCGGGCGATTTGCCTAACGAATTAGGCGGCTTTCGGAGCGGCTGCGGGAGCCAGTGCCAGCGCTTTCACGCGGGCAGACAGGCGGCTCTTGTCGCGCGCTGCCTTGTTCTTGTGGAAGATGCCCTTGTCGGCAACCGTGTCCACAATACTTTGGGCTTTGGCGAAGAGGTCTTTGGCCTTGTCTTTGTCGCCAGCGGCGCAGGCTTTTTCGACGTTCTTCACCGCAGTGCGGTATTTGGAACGCAGCGAGGTGTTCGCAGCGTTGAGTTTGACGTCCTGACGAACGCGTTTGCGGCCCGACGCCAGGCGCGGGTTCTTTTTCTTGGGTTTGGCAGTTGCCATAAATAGTTTCCTTTGATCCGGGGAGGAGTCTGTGGATGTTGCGAGCGAAGCCAAACATTATATGACGAGCCGGGGGTGCCGCCTGGCGCCTGAAACCGGGGCATTTACCGCAGAGGCGCAGAGAACGCAGAGGGGCGCAGAGGATCAGAAGTGAGGTGAAGGCAATCATCGATTCTGTTTGGCTGTTCTCGTCTTTCTCTGCGTCCTCTGCGCCTCTGCGGTGAATCTCCCGCCCCCGCATAAACTCTGGTTGTGTCACTTTTCAAATCCGCCTCCACCGTCTCGCTCTTCACTCTCGTTTCCCGAATCACCGGTCTGGTGCGTGAACTGCTGGTGGCTTCCACGTTCGGTGCCAGCGCCATCACTGATGCGTTCAATGTAGCGTTTCGCATTCCCAACCTGTTCAGGCGGCTGTTTGCCGAGGGCGCCTTCAGCCAGGCGTTTGTGCCGGTGCTGGCGGCGTCGAAGGCGCAGCATGGTGAGGAAGCCACCAAACTCGTCATTGACCGCGTCGCGACGCTGCTGACCTGGGCGCTGCTGCTGACCTGTGCGATTGGCGTGGCCGCTGCGCCGGCGCTGGTGTGGTTGATGGCCAGCGGCCTGAAGCAAGACCCGCGCGGGTTTGAGGCTGCCGTGTTCATGACGCGCTGGATGTTTCCGTACATCGGCTTCATGTCGCTGGTGGCGCTGTCGTCGGGCGTGCTGAACACCTGGCGGCGATTTGCGGTGCCGGCCGCCACGCCGGTGCTGCTGAACGTGGCGATGATTGCCGCCGCCTGGTTAGGCGCACCGTGGCTGAAAACGCAGGGCATCGAGCCGATTTACGCCATGGGCGCAGGTGTGATGATAGGCGGGGCGCTGCAGCTGGCAGTGCAGATCCCGGCGCTGCTGGCCATCAGCATGCTGCCAAAAATATCATTCAACTGGGCTGTAGCCCGCGAAGCATGGGCGGACCCAGCTACTAAAAACATAGCGAAGCTGATGCTGCCAGCGCTGCTCGGCGTTAGCGTGGCGCAAATTTCGTTGATCATCAACACGCAAATCGCCTCGCACCTGACGCCCGGCAGCGTGAGCTGGCTGACGTATGCCGACCGGTTGATGTAATTTCCGACCGCCATGCTCGGCGTGGCCATTGGCGTGGTGTTGATGCCGCAACTGGCCGCCGCCAAAGCGGCCAACGACGCGGAAAAATATTCGGCCATGCTCGACTGGGGTCTGCGCGTTGTGGTGCTGCTGGCCGTGC
>JANLYY010000133.1:0-4588 GCA_031365885.1 Polaromonas sp.
CGCACCCGGACAAGATTTATCCGGGGCAGGTGCTGCGGATTCCACCCGACGCGTAAGACGTTCGCACCGGACGTTCGAAGCCGACGCAATCGGCCGCTTGCATCCAACCCAGCCCGGAGTTCATTCGGGCTTTTTTCTGCACGCTCGCCGACCCGCCATGCTATTATTTTTATAGCTTCTTGCGCACGTATTAACTGGGCTAGAAGCTTAAAATACTTACAAATATGCCCTTGCAGGCTGCAGAAAGATTGCTGGTATCACAATCAGCCATGCAGCGAATTTCCAGCGCCATCAGCCATCCGCTTTTCAGCGTAGCCGCCACCCGGCAGATCGAGCAGCGCGCCGCGACCGGCCTGGCTGCGCACACGTTAATGCAGCGCGCCGGCCTGTCGGTGGCGCGGCTGACACTGGCGCTGGCGCCGCATGCGCAATGCATCTGGATTGCCTGCGGCCCGGGCAACAACGGCGGCGATGGTTTTGAAGCGGCGTTGCACCTGCATCAATGGGGGAAAAAAGTCGTCGTCACGTGGACTGGTCTGCCCGACCACAAAACCGCCGCTCCGCCTGATGCCGAGGCGGCTCGCGTGCGGGCGCTGGCTGCTGGCGTTGCAATTGCGAATGAACCGCCACCCGGCTTCGACTTTTGCATTGACGCGCTGCTCGGCATAGGCGCGCGGCTGGACCCGGCTCGTCCGGGCAACGCGCTAATGACCGAATGGCTCGCGTTGATGCAATCTGGCCCGGCGGCGCGGCTGTCAGTTGATGTTCCGACCGGGATGGATGCTGACACAGGCGCTATAGGTTTAATAGCTGATTGTGCACATTTTACGGGGGCTGGAGGCCTTTTTTGCTTAAGTTTGTTGACGCTGAAGCCGGGTCTGTTCACGGCTCAGGGCCGCGACGCAGCCGGTGGAGTGTGGTTTGATGATCTCGGCGTGTTGCCACCAACGGATATCGGGCCAAACGCCCGGTTGCTAGGCGCTGATGTCACGCAGCGCGCCGCGCGCTCGTCACTCGCCCACGCCAGCCACAAGGGCAGCTTTGGCGACATTGCGGTCATCGGCGGCGAATCGACGCCGCGCAGCCACATGAGCGGCGCTGCACTACTAGCCGCACGGGCCGCGTTGCATGCAGGCGCTGGCCGGGTTTTCGTGGCGCTGCTCGGCACGCCTTCAAATAAGCAACTGACAGTGGACGTGACTCAACCCGAGTTGATGTTTCGCAGCGTCGATGCGCTCGACATGAAACGCCAGGTCATCGTCTGCGGCTGTGGTGGCGGCGACGCGGTGAAAACTGTTCTGGCCAAGGTGCTTTCAGGCGCTGTGCGCGCCATTTTTGATGCCGATGCGCTCAACGCCATCAGCGTCGATGTGCAGTTGCAAACGCTGCTAAAAACCCGTCATCAACGCGGCTACAGCACGGTGTTGACGCCGCATCCGCTGGAGGCGGCGCGGCTGCTGGGCAGCAACGCCGCGCAGGTGCAGGCCAGCCGATTGACGGCAGCGCAGGAACTCGCAGAGCGCTTTCAGTGCGTGGTGGTGCTCAAGGGGTCAGGCACAGTAATTACCGGGCCAGGCCAAATGCCAGCCATTAACAGCACCGGCAACGCGCTGCTGGCGACGGCGGGAACCGGCGACGTGCTGGCGGGCATGGTGGGGGCTGGCATCGCCCGTAGCGTTCAGGCTGCGGATAACGATTTCAATACCGTCTTTGAGGCGGTCTGTGATGCGGTTTTTACCCACGGGCTGATGGCCGACTCTTGGGCCTTGAACAAGCCGGGGCAGACGTTGACGGCATCCTTGCTGGCGAATTTGCAGTAGCCGCCATTCGGGCCGGTTGATGGCTAAACCAGCACCATCAGCCCAATCTGCAATAGCAGCAGCAACACGAGCGCTGACAGATCGACGCCGCCAATGGTGGGGATCACGCGCCGCAGCGGCGCCAGCAGCGGTTCGGTGAGCCGGCCCAGCAGCGCATAGGCAGCCGAGCCGGGTTGCACCCACGACAAAATCGCAAAGCCCAGCACCAGAATAAAAAGCGTCTGCAAGGCGACCCGAATCAGCATCTTCACGGCAAAAACCAGCAGCCCGAGCACCGCGAACGGCGCGAATCCGGCAGCCACGCCCGGCGCGGCCATCAGGACACCAAACAGCAACGCCCAAACCAGCGCATACACCACGGCCAGCACCACCGCAGCCAGCAGGCTGGCCCAGTCAATGCGCGCTTGCCCGAGGGCCTTCGGCAAGGTGCGGCGCAGCGGTTTGACCAGCCAGTCAGTCAATGCCATCACAAAGCTGCCGGGCTGGCCGCGCATGTTGACGCGCAACCCGTTCATCCAGGCCCGCAGCAGCGCTGCAGCGATCAGCAAAAAGAAAATGGTTTCAAGCAGGAAGGCGAGAATTCGAATCAGCATGTGCGTGGTCCGGCTATCGGGCTTAAAAGTGGTGGGGCAAACAGTCGGATCGACTCGATCAGCGACGTGGTTTTTTACCCTGCTTGCGGCCCGGGTTGCCGGCGGCCTTCTTAACCGCCGCCTTCAATGCCTGAATCGGCGATTGAATCGGTGGCGTTGCGCTTCGCTGAAATGCGGGGTTGCGCCTGGAGCCACCGGCGCTGCTGGTTGGTTGTCCCTCCGCGCGCGCCTCGGATCGTCCGTCCGAACGGCTGCCCGACACCTGAGCCGTGCCGCCCTTGGCGCTGCGCTTGCCGGCGCCACGGCGGCCAGACGCCCGTTCGCTTTCAGGCAGCTCGCCCGCCTGACCACCGGTTTTGTCTTTCATCGCCCGGCCGATCAGGCTGTCGCCCTCGGTGACCAGACGGAAGTCGATTTTTCGGCCGTCCAGATCAACACGGCTGACCTGCACCCGCACGCGGGTGCCGATGGCGTACCGAATACCGGTGCGCTCTCCGCGCAGCTCCTGGCGCGCCTCATCGAAGCGGAAATATTCGCCGCCCAGCTCGGTGATGTGGACCAGCCCCTCGACGTACATCGCATCCAGCGTCACAAAAATACCGAAGCCGGTAGCCGCCGTGACGACGCCGCCAAATTCTTCACCCAGATGCTCACGCATGTACTTGCACTTCAGCCAGGCTTCGACGTCACGGCTGGCCTCGTCGGCGCGGCGCTCGTTGGCGCTGCAATGCAGGCCCGCCGCCTGCCACGCCAGCTCGTCTGCACTGGCTTTTTTCGGCTTCTGGTCGGGCGGATTCACACGGGACGCCAGCCGCTTGGACAGTTTCGCCTCGGCTTCGCCCGGCGTTGGCAGCGTCGGCAGCTGGTACTTGGCCTTGTTCAGCACCGCCTTGATGACGCGGTGTACCAGCAAGTCGGGGTAGCGGCGAATCGGGCTGGTGAAGTGCGTGTAGGCCTCATAGGCCAAGCCAAAATGGCCGCTGTTCATCGGCGTGTAGATCGCCTGCTGCATCGAGCGCAGCAGCATCGAATGAATCTGCTCGGCGTCGATGCGGTCTTTGGTGGCGGCGGCAATCAACTGGTACTCGCGCGGCTTCGGGTCGTCGCTGATCGACAGGCCCAGGCCGAGCGCCTTCAGGTAGTTCTGCAGAAGCGTCTTCTTCTCGGGCGTGGGGCCTTCGTGCACGCGGTACAGCGACGGGTGCTTGGCGCCGGCGATGAAGTCGGCGGCGCAGACATTGGCGGCCAGCATCGCTTCTTCGATCAGCTTGTGCGCCTCGTTGCGGGTGCGCGGGATGATCTTCTCGATGCGCCCGTTGTCGTCGCAGACGATCTGCGTCTCGGTGGTTTCGAAGTCGATCGCGCCACGCTTGCCGCGTTCCTTCACCAGCGCGCGGTAGACCTCGTTGAGGTTCAGCAAGTCATCGACCAAGTCCTTGCGTCGCGCCGCTTCTGGGCCACGGGTGTTGCCGAGGATCGCCGCGACTTCGTTGTAGGTGAAGCGTGCGTGTGAATTGATGATGGCGGGGAAGAACTGGTATGCATGGATCTCACCTGCTGCGGTGATCAGCATGTCGCAGACCATCGCCAGCCGGTCTTCGTTCGGGTTCAGCGAACACAGGCCATTCGACAGCTTCTCCGGCAGCATCGGGATCACGCGGCGTGGGAAATACACCGACGTGGCGCGCTCATACGCATCGTTGTCGAGTGGCTCGCCCGGCTTCACGTAATGGCTGACGTCGGCGATCGCCACCAGCAGGCGCCAGCCATTCGGCGCCTTGCTGCGGCCAGCGCTCTTGCCAACAACGGCCGGCTCGCAATATACCGCATCGTCGAAGTCGCGCGCGTCTTCGCCGTCGATCGTGACCAGCGCGACATCGGTCAGGTCGATGCGACTCTTGCGATCGACTGGGCGAATCTTGTCGGGCAGGGCCGCCGCCTGCGCCAGGGTTTCCGGTGAGAAGCGGTGCGGCACTTCGTACTTGCGTACCGCGATCTCGATTTCCATGCCCGGGTCATCGATCTCGCCGAGCACTTCGGTGACGCGGCCCACCGGCTGCGAGTACATCGATGGCGGCTCGGTCAGCTCGATCGCCACGACCTGTCCTGCGGTCGCATTGGCGACGGCGTTCTTCGGGATCAGGATGTCCTGCCCGTAGCGCTTGTCTTCGGGGG
>JANLYY010000172.1:0-3952 GCA_031365885.1 Polaromonas sp.
AATGGAAGAAGACATCCAAAGCTCCATCAGTTATGCCGGCGGCAAGAAACTAATGGACATCCGCAAGGTCAATTACGTGACGCTGGGCGGCGATAACGCGGGCGAACACCTACTGATGTAGCGCTCTCAATCCCGGGCTTATGTTTGTGCGATCAGCCGCAGTGCCAGATCATTCAAACGATGCCCCGGCTGCACCAGTGCCTCCACGATGCTGAAGTGGTTGAGGCCTGACAGCGCCTCGCGTACAGGCACCGTGTTATCGCCCCAGGCTTGCTGGATCAGCGCGTTGTGGCGCAAAAATTCTTCGCTTTCGTCGGCACCGGCCAGCGCATACAGGTAACCGCGTTTCGGCGCAGGCAGCCAGGCCGGGCTGGCGCGCAAAACCTGTTCGGGGTTCAGACGCAGCGAGTCTTTCAAAAACGGCGTCTGCATCACCGAATCCAGCTCATACAGGCCGGAAATCGACATGGCATTTTTCACCAGGTCCAGTGGCACATTTTCGTCATGGGCAGCCCATTGGCAGGCCAGCATCATCGCGGCCAGATGCCCGCCCGCCGAATGCCCGATGACCGTGATGCGGTTTGGGTCACCGCCAAAGCGCGCCACGTGGTGGTAGGTCCAGGCCAGAGCGCGTACCGTCTGCATGACGATGTCAGGAATTGTTACCGTCGGGCACAGGTCGTAGTTGGGAATTACCACGCAGGCGCCTTCGCTGGTGAAGGCCGGCGCGACGAAAGAGTGATCGGACTTGTCGAGCGAGCGCCAGTAGCCGCCGTGAATAAACACCACTACGGGAGCGCGCGGCTCGGCGGCAGGGAAAACATCCAGCGTCTCTCCACGGGCGGTGCCAAACGCGATGTCGAGGGTGCAGGGCTGCGAGGCTCGGGCCTGCGCAGATGTTTCACGCCAGCGACCGAAATGCGCCTCATGCTCAGGTACCAGCGCGCGGTTGTTGTACATGCGGTCCAGCCAGGCGGGATCGGGTTGCGTCATGGGGACTCCTCAGTGTTGTTGCTGTTGACGACGGCATCTTGGCACATTCGCGAGCGCTATCACCGGCAGGGGTAAACCCTAAACAGATGCTGGCGGCATTGATGTATTCTGTATACAGACTACAAAAAAATACTTGTGCAGTTACTTAAAATTGAATCCGCACCCGACCTGGTAGACCAGGTCTACCGCAGCCTGCTAGACGCCATCAGCGACGGCACCCTGGCGCCCGGCGCGCGCATCATGCAAGAAGACATCGCCGAGCAATTGGCGGTGTCTCGCCAGCCGGTGCTGCAGGCTCTGCGGCTTTTAAAAAAAGACGGCTTCGTGCTGGACGCGCCCGGCCGGGGTGTGCTGGTGGCGCCGCTTGACGTGACCTGGCTGGTGCAGATTTACCAGGTGCGCAGTGCGCTGGATGCGCTGGCCGCCCGACTGGCCGCCAAAGCGCACTACCAGATCGATCCGAAGCTGATCAGCCAGGGCCGGGCTGCCGCACGCGGCAACAAGGTCAAGACCATGATGGCTGCTGATGCGCAGTTTCACGCCGGCATTTACGCTGCATCGGGCAACCCCTTGATCGCCCAAAGCGCGCAGTTGCACTGGCAGCATATTCGGCGCGCCATGGGCGCCGTGCTGCAGGTATCGACCATGCGCGAATCGATCTGGGACGAGCATGAAACCATTGCCAAAGCTATCGGCAAGGGTGATGAAAACGCCGCTGAAGCCCTGACCCGGCAACACGGAGAAGACGCTGGCCGGAACCTGGCCAGTCTGCTGACCAGCGCACTAATGCACCAACGCTAATCATCAACGCCAAGACACCAACGTTAATCCACCAATTTTTTAAGGAAACCCCATGAAGCTCACACCTGAACAACACGCGCAGTTTGACCGCGACGGTTATCTGTTTTTCCCTGGCCTGTTCACCGCGGAAGAAACGCAAAATCTGAACGACGCGGTGCCCGAACTTTATGAGCGGCGCGAAGACTACAACGTGCGCGAAAAGGGCAAAGACGCAGTCCGTACCAATTTTGCGGCCCACCTGTACAGCGAGCCTTTCGCGAAGCTCGGCAGGCACCCGCGCATGATCGAGCCGGTGGAAGAGTTGCTGGGCGAAAAGCTCTACATGCACCAGTTCAAGATCAACGGCAAGATGGCGTTTGAAGGCGACGTCTGGCAGTGGCACCAGGACTATGGCACCTGGCTGAACGACGACATGATGCCGACCGAACGCGCAATGAATATCGCGATTTTTCTGGATGACGTGAACGAGCACAACGGCCCGCTGATGTTTATTCCGGGCAGCCACAAAAAAGGCGTGGTGGAAGCTAGCCACGACCTGACGACAACCAGCTATCCGCTGTGGACAGTCGATAACAATCTGATTCGCCAGCTGGTGCAGCGCGCCGGTGGCAAGCAAGGCGGCATCGTCAGCCCCAAAGGCCCGGCGGGTTCGATGATTCTGTTTCACTCTTGCCTGGTGCATGCCTCGGGCAGCAACCTGTCGCCCTTCAACCGCGTGGCGGTGTACTTAAGCCTGTGCGCCGTGAGCAACCACATCCGCCGCCACAAACGGCCCGAGTTCATTGCGCACCGCGACTTCACGCCGATTGACTGTTTGCCCGACGACTGCCTGGTGAAAGACTACCCGGTGGATCTGCCGTGGAAAGATGGCGTGCCGGCGAGTGCGCTGGAAACGTCTATCGATGAATTCAAACTCGCCGCCTGAGTACACAAAATACATTTAAACAAGGAGATCACAAGGTCAAGGAGGAACAGCCATATGATTTTTTATTCCTCCTTGACCTCTTTGATCTCCTTGTGAAAATTCTTCTCTTGCTGCCTGAGTCAGGCCCAAACTAAATGAACCTCTACACCAAACTCCAGCAACGCGCCGCAGACAACAAACCCATTCGCATCGGCCTGATCGGCGCCGGCAAGTTCGGCTCGATGTACCTGGCGCAGATCCCCAGAACACCCGGTGTACATCTGGTGGCGATTGCCGATCTGTCACCCGACGCAGCGCGTACCAATCTGGCCCGTGTAGGGTGGAATCCGGCGCTAGCCCAGGCAGAGTCAGCGCAAGCAGCTATTAAAACAGGAGCAACGTGGATCACCGATGACTGGCGCGCGGTGGTCACGCATCCGCAGATCGACATCATTGTGGAATGCACCGGCAACCCGGTGGCAGCGGTCGAGCATTGCCTGCAGGCCTTTGCGCATGGCAAGCATGTGGTCAATGTCACCGTTGAGGCTGACGCCTTTTGCGGCCCGCTGCTGGCACGAAAAGCTGCGGAGGCCGGTGTGGTTTATTCGCTGGCTTTCGGTGACCAGCCGGCGCTGATTTGTGATTTGGTTGACTGGGCGCGCACCTGCGGTTTTCCGGTGGTGGCAGCGGGCCGGGGCCACAAATGGTTGCCGCATTTTTCCGAGTCCACGCCAGACACGGTGTGGGGCAACTACGGCCTCACGCCCGAACAGGCTGCGCGCGGCGGACTGAATCCAAAAATGTTCAACAGCTTTCTCGATGGCTCCAAACCCTCCATCGAATGCACCGCCGTGGCCAATGCGACGGGGCTCACCGTGCCCAGCAACGGTCTGCTTTACCCGCCGGCCAGTGTTGAAGACATTCCCTATGTCACCCGGCCTATTCAAGAGGGCGGCGTGCTGGAGCGCAAGGGCATGGTCGAAGTGATCTCGTCACTTGAAACCGATGGCCGCAAAATTCCCTACGATATCCGCATGGGCGTGTGGGTCACGGTTGAAGCCGAGACCGACTACATCAAGAACTGCTTTGAAGAGTACAACGCCCATACCGACCCCAGCAGGTCGCTACACCGGTCGGCTCGCCGCGTAGCGCGACGCTCGCCACGGATACGCCGACTTCCAGCCCGATCAGGTGCCAGCGCTTGTACAGCGTGAAATAGCGCCCGCTGGGGTCGGTGTGGGCGTTGTACTCTTC
>JANLYY010000174.1:0-2819 GCA_031365885.1 Polaromonas sp.
ACTTCTCGGAATAGAGCCCACTGGCAAACGAAAAGGTGGTTTAGCTAGGGCAAGTTCTCTTACTAAAGAGAAGCGCCAAGAGATAGCGAAAAAAGCTGCAGGGGCTCGTTGGGGAATTGCAAAACTTCAGGCAACGCACAAAGGAAGCTTCCAAGAAGACTTTGGAATCGACGTTGAGTGCTATGTGCTAAACGATGAGAAAAAAACCGCTGTGATCAGCCAGCGGGGGATGGGTTCGGCTCTAAATCTCGGCGAAGGCGGGAGAAGTTTGCCGCGATTTGTAGCAGGAAAAGTAATATCTGAAGCTATAGGTCCAGAGTTACTTGAAAAGATTGCCAATCCATTGATTTTCAATGGATTAGCTCAGGTAGGTACTTTTCCAGCCCCAAGCACGGTGCATGGTTATGACGTAACTATGTTGATCGATATTTGCAAAGCGATAGTTACGGCACGAATGCAGGGCAAGCTGTTAAAGAGCCAAGACAATATTGCCAATCAGGCTCAAATAATCTTAAATGCATCAGCGAAGTCGGGAATACAAAACCTCGTCTACAGACTTTCTGGCTACGACGCAACTAAAGAGGAAGTAGTCGCAGCTTTCAAATTTTTTGTTCGCGAAGAGGCTCGTGAGTATGAGAAGGAGTTTCCAGACCAACTCTACAGTGAATGGTATCGGCTTTACAACCTACCAAAACCAGAGCGAAATAAGCCATGGAAGTTCAAGCACCTCACGATTGATCAGGTGTACCGACCTTTGGCGAAGAGTAGTGGGAAAATATTGCAGTTGACACAGGCCCAACGTGACAACAGCAATGAGCGGTACAAAAAACTACACCAGTTTTTATCGGACATTGGCGTCAAAGCACTGCGCACGCAGCTCGGCCAACTATTGGGGATTGCAAGAATTTCAAAGACTCAGGTGGAATACGAAGACCATGTGCAAACGCTGTTTGGGGACCAGCCCAAGCTGTTCTAGCCTTACTCACAGCCCAGCACCTCAGGCTGCGATAGGGTGTAATCGCAAGTAACATAATTTTTCACATTCGGGATAAGTATCCGCGTCAAATGATTGTCAAACTAACTTGACCCCCATCGGCGCAGCCACACTCAACCCCTCAAAATAATGACGAAAAAACCCCGCATCCGTCGTCAATAGCGCATCGGCCTGCTTGATGGCGTGGGCGCCGATTAAAAAGTCGGGGGCGGTGCGTTCGCGGGGGCCTTTGTTTTTGGCGTACCCGCGCATGATGCGCGCGGCTTCCAGCGCGGCGTCCATGGTCAACGGGTCGTGGTCGATCTGGCAGGCTTGCAGAAATTCGCGCAAGTCCTGCTCGCTGGAAAAGTAGCGGCCCAGTTCGGCGACGACCACGGCGCAGACGCACAAGCTGCCTTGCGCGAGCGCCGCTTCCAGCGCGGTCTGCGCGGCGGCGGCGCCGGGTGCGCCTTTGACCAGGTCGAACAGGACGCTTGAGTCGACTGCCGTTTTCATGAGCCAGCCGGTTTGGTCGCAGCCGCAGCATCTGGTTGGGTGTCTTCTGCTTGCCAGGGCACTGGGCGGCCCCGCAATTCGGCTAGCGCCTGGCTCGTGGTCAGGCCGTCGTCTACCGCTTTACCGACCCAGCGGGCAAGGTCGAGCTGGACTTTTTTTTCAATCACCAGCCGTCCGCTTTCAATGTGTAGTTGAAGCCGCGAGCCTGGCTTGAGGCCGAGCGCGTCGCGCGCCTCTTTGGGGATAACGATCTGGCCGCGTTCGGCCAGCGTGACATCGACGGTTTGCATGGCATACCTTTGGTTTGGAGGATTTAAGTATGCCGTGTTTTGTATGACGACTCAAGTATGTTGTCTTAATTCGTTTGAAGGTAAATCCCTTGTGGCGAACTTCTGCCCCTGCCATGCACCGCGCACTAGTTGCTCATGCAGGCATCGAGCGCAGGCTACGCGCGCGAAGACCACAGCGCGGTGATCAAGATTTTTCCGGGGATTGAATTGCCGAAGGGGGCTGGGGGTTGAGACGCAGGCCGAGTCAAGATGCTATTTATTTGATAGCTGCTTACGCACATATCTATTGGGCTAGAGGCCATTTTAACCATTCAAACACGCGCGACACGCATTGAAACCCCAGCTTCCCCACAACCTACCCCGCCATCAGCATTTGCCCCAACGCCAGCAGCGCGGGCACGGTGATCGGGTCATTTGCCGCGCTGGACGCGATGGGGTGTGAGCCAAACCGCGCCACCACCAGCTCGGCCTTGGGCGCCACATACAGGCGCTGGCCATGGATGCCGCGCGCCTCAAAAGCGCCGTGGGCGTTGTGCGTCACCCACCACATGTTGCGGTACGAATAGCCGGGCAGCAGGGTGTAGCCGGCCTTGGTGAATTTGGCCGGGTCAGCGCCGCGTGCGATGTCTGCCACCACGGCGGC
This sequence comes from Polaromonas sp., assembly GCA_031365885.1. GTDB lineage: Bacteria > Pseudomonadota > Gammaproteobacteria > Burkholderiales > Burkholderiaceae_C > Polaromonas. Next base: position 2,423 of record JANLYY010000174.1, read on the forward strand.
GGGGACGATCTGCTGGCCGTTGCAGGCACCATCACAGCGCATCATCTCGCCAAAGCGCGCCAGGTCACGCAGACTGGCGCTCAGGCCGCCACCGCCGAATGCCACGCCGATGGAATCCACGCTGAGGTAGGCGTCCTGTTCGCAGCCGATGCGCGACCAGATACGCTCACTTAAGCTGTCGGCCAGCGCCTGGCCGGTGATGCGTTTCATGATCCAGCAGATGACTTCGGTGTTGACAGTTTTGTAAGCGAACGCCTGACCGTGTTCGCCTTCTTTTTTGAGCGTAAGCAAAAACTCATACAGGTTATCTGGTCCGCTGTAGTTTTTGCCCCGGGCCCGAAATCCTCCCGCACGGGCGTAGTCCCAAATCTGCGCCTGGGGGTCTGCATACACCTCG
>JANLYY010000189.1:0-2558 GCA_031365885.1 Polaromonas sp.
TACTTCACCAACACCACCAAATATCTGGTGCCGTGCGGGCTGCCGACCGGCGAGGAGCAGGTCATTCAGCAGCTGGTACTGGAAGCATTCCGCACGCTGCATTGCCGTGGCTGGGCGCGGGCTGATGTCATGATCGACAAAGCCACGCGCAAGCCCTATTTGCTGGAGATCAATACCTCGCCGGGCATGACCAGCCATTCGCTGGTTCCGATGTCTGCACGCGCCGACGGACTTTCTTACGAAGACTTGTGCGTCGCTGTTCTGCGAACCGCCTCGCTCGACTATTCAGCTGTCAAAGGAGGCGTGGCTTGAACCGCACCCTGCGCTTGCCACCTGCGCCGCCGCTGGACGTGCGGCTGATGAACGGCCTGTCGCTGCTGTTTGGCCTGGTGTTTGCCGCCATCGTGCTGGCGCTGGCACTGGCCTGGGTGATGCGCCAGTCGCTCTTTAACCTGAGCGTGATTCATGTGGAGGGCGACCTTCAACACAACAATGCCGCCACGCTGCGAGCCAACGTGGCCCAGCGCCTTTCCGGCAATTTTTTCATGATGGATCTGGCCGCTGCCCGCGCTGCGTTTGAGTCCGTGCCCTGGGTTCGCAGGGCCGTCGTGCAGCGCGAATTTCCCGACCGTCTGAGGGTATCGCTGCAAGAGCACCAGCCCGTCGCTTTCTGGGGCGCGGAAAGCGACGCCCGCCTGGTCAACAGTTTTGGCGAAGTATTTGAAGTCAACCAGGGCGACGTGGAATCCGAGGACCTTCCCCTGCTCAATGGCCCGCAGGGGCAGGCCGCGCTGGTGTTGCAGGGCTTTCAGCTTTTATCACCGATGTTCGAAAAACTCGATGCCGTGCTGGAGCAACTTGAGCTGACCAGCCAGGGCAACTGGCGTGGTCACCTCGACAGCGGTGCGGTGATTGACCTGGGCCACGGCACGCTTGAAGAGATCAACGTGCGCGCCGAACGGTTCATTGCCACGCTGGCCCAGGTGTCGTCACGGTATGGACGCGATCTGGAGTCCGCTGACCTGCGCTACCCCAATGGCTACGCGATCAAATTAAGAGGCGTGACAACCACCAACGCCGGTGACAAAGAAGACAAAAAAGTGAAAAGGTAAGACGATGGCCAAAGAATACAAAGAGCTGGTGGTAGGGCTGGACATAGGCACCAGCAAGGTGATGGCGGTGGTGGCCGAAGTCATGCCCAATGGCGAGTTGAAGCTGGCCGGCCTGGGCATTGCCGCCAGCAATGGCTTGAAGCGCGGCGTGGTGGTGAACATCGACGCCACCGTGCAAAGCATTCAGCAAGCGCTGAAAGAGGCCGAGCTGATGGCCGACTGCAAGATCGCGCGGGTCTACACCGGCATCACCGGCAGCCACATTCGCGGCATCAATTCCAGCGGCATGGTGGCGATCAAGGACAAGGAAGTGACACAGGCCGACGTGGCCCGCGTGATCGAAACCGCCAAGGCCATCAACATCTCGACCGACCAGCGCCTGTTGCTGGTAGAGCCACAAGAGTTCGTCATCGACGGCCAGGACGTGCGCGAACCGATCGGCATGAGCGGCATTCGCCTGGAAGCGAAAGTCCATATCGTGACCGGCGCACAAAGCGCGGCAGAAAACATCATTAAGTGCGTGCGGCGCTGCGGGCTGGAGGTTGACCAGCTGATGCTGAACCCGCTGGCGTCCAGCCTGGCGGTTCTGACACAGGACGAGCAGGAACTCGGCGTGGCGCTGGTTGATATCGGCGCTGGCACCACCGACGTGGCCATTTTTACCGGCGGCGCGATTCGCCACACGGCGGTGATTCCGATTGCCGGCGACCTGATCACCAGCGACATCGCCATGGCGCTGCGCACGCCGACCAAAGACGCCGAGGACATCAAGGTCGAAAGCGGTTATGCCAAGCAATTGCTGGCTGACCCCGACACGCAGGTCGAGGTGCCGGGGCTGGGTGATCGCGGCCCGCGCATGCTGAGCAAGCAGGCGCTGGCGGGTGTCATCGAGCCGCGCGTCGAAGAAATCTTTTCGCTGGTGCAGCAGGTGATTCGCGAGTCGGGTTACGAGGAAGTGCTTTCGTCGGGCATCGTGATCACTGGCGGCAGTGCCGTCATGCCCGGAATGATCGAACTCGGTGAAGACATCTTTTTAAAGCCGGTGCGGCGCGGTCTGCCGCGTTACTCCAGCGCCTTGTCTGACATGGTGGCGCAGGCGCGGGCCGCCACGGTGATGGGCTTGCTGGAAGAGGCCCGGCTGGCGCGCATGCGGGGTTACAAGGTGTCGCAAAAAGCAGGCAGCGTTCACAACGCATTTGGTCGGGTCAAAGACTGGTTTGTGGGGAACTTCTGATGAATAGATTCAAAAATTTTCTCGGGCGTCCTTCGCGTTGTAGCCATTGCGGAGGGGCTGACCCGCCTTCATGAAAAATTTCCTCAAACCAATAAAAAATTTCCGAGTTTTAGCAACTGCAACTAATTTGACTGGAGGCTCCCAATGAGTATCGAAATGATTGAGATTGAAGAATTCAACCAGGGCACGCAAATCAAGGTGATTGGTGTCGG
>JANLYY010000197.1:0-7700 GCA_031365885.1 Polaromonas sp.
TTGCTAGCAAACCCGCGCCCGGCCTGATCCTGATCAGATCAATCAACGGCGCACAATTTTTGGATCAATTTCAACGATGACCACCATCCGTGTAAAAGACAACGAGCCCTTCGACGTCGCTCTTCGCCGTTTCAAGCGCACTATCGAAAAACTCGGCCTGCTGACCGACCTGCGCGCACGCGAGTTTTACGAAAAGCCGACCGCCGAGCGCAAGCGCAAGAAGGCGGCTGCCGTCAAGCGTAACTACAAGCGTATTCGTTCGATGCAATTGCCGAAAAAGCTGTACTGACCTTTGGTTGGTACTGCCTGACGGCCAGTCAGGCAAACTGAAAGCCCGCACGAGGACGCTCCGGCGGGCTTTTTGCATTTTTGACGCCCTTTTTGTTCGGGTGCGGACTTCCGGACGCAGAGGTCGCAAAGGTTTCGCAGAAGTACGCAGAAGTACGCAGAAGTGAAAAAATACCAGTTCACAATTTTGTTTTGCGCTCTCTGCGCAACTTTGGTTTGCCTTCTGCGTCCGGTAGTCCGTGCTCTTCCTCTAACCCTTTAACTGAGAACCCCCATGTCCCTCAAAGACCAGATCACCGAAGACATGAAAAACGCCATGCGCGCCAGAGACAGCGAGCGCCTCGGCACGATTCGCCTTCTGCTGGCCGCCATCAAGCAAAAAGAGGTGGACGAGCGCATTGTGGTTGACGATGTAGCCGTGGTTGCCATCGTCGACAAACTGATCAAGCAGCGCAAAGACTCGATTGAAGCCTTCCAGAAAGCCGATCGCAAAGACCTGGCTGACAAGGAAGCGGCAGAGCAGGTCGTGCTGCAGGCCTACTTGCCAGCGCGGATGAGTGCTGACGAGGTTGTGGCTGCAGTCAAGGCCATCGTGGCAGAAACAGGTGCCAGTGGCCCCGGCGACATGGGCAAAGTGATGGGTGCAGTAAAAGCCAAGCTGGCCGGCAAGGCAGACATGGGCCAGGTGTCAGCGGCCGTAAAGGCCGCACTAGCCAGCTAGCTTCGACCAGCACGCCTCTCCGTAGCCCCCGCTTGCCCAAGCAGGTGCCGCAGGACTGGCTTTGCCAGACCGCAGGCGTAACGGCCCCTCGGGGGGCAGGAAGCTACACGAAATGAGCGACCGTGGGGCTCTAGCTGCCCGCAATCTTCATCCGGTTCACCAGAATCGATCCGACCGTTTTAGCGCCATAGTTGTAGGCATCCGCGCCCACCGCCTCAATCCCCATCAGCATGGTTTTCAGGTTGCCGGCAATGGTGATTTCCTCGACCGGAAACGCGATGCGGCCGTTTTCGACCCAGAAGCCCGACGCACCCCGCGAATAGTCGCCGGTCACAAAATTCACGCCCAGCCCCATCAGCTCAGTCACGAACAGGCCCCGGCCCAGCTTGCGCAGCATCGCGTCCAGGTCATCGCCTGCGCGGGTGCGGCGGCTGGTCATCACCAGGTTGTGCGAGCCGCCCGCATTGCCGGTGGTGCGCATACCCAGTTTGCGGGCCGAATAAGTGCTTAAAAAATACCCCTCAACGCGGCCGCCATTGACGACCTGGCGCGCGCTGGTTTTTACGCCCTCCTCGTCAAACGGTGCGCTGCCTTTGCCCTTGCGCAGGTGCGGGTCCTCAAGCACGTCAATGTGTTTCGGAAACGCCGGTTTGCCCAGGCAATCGAGCAAAAACGTACTCTTTCTATACAGCGCACCGCCACTGACGGCGTGTACAAAACCGCCCAGCAGGCCAGCGGCCAGCGGCGATTCAAACAGCACCGGGCATTGCGTGGTCGGGATTTTCCGGCTTTTCAGGCGCGCCAGCGCACGCTCGGCGGCATAACGGCCAACCGCTTCGGGCCGCGCCAGATCGGCGGCGTCGCGCATTGAGCTGTACCACGCATCGCGCTGCATGTGGTTGCCCTTGCCGGCAATCGGTGCCACCGAAATGCTGTGACGCGAGCTGGCATAGCCGCCGCGAAAGCCTTTGCTGTGGGCACTGAAAAAATGACTCTGCTGCGCCGACACGCCAGCGCCTTCGCTGTTGGTGATCAGGCGGCTGGTGCCCAGGGCAGCGGCTTCGCATTGCAGCGCCAGCTGGGCCGCTTCGGCCGACGTGATGGCCCAGGGGTGAAACAGATCGAGCGCCGGATGGTCGCGCGAAATATCCTGCTCGTCGGGCAAGCCGGATGTTTCGTCGTCGGCGGTGAATCGTGCGACGTCGTGAGCGGCCTGCACGGTTTGCTCGATGGCCGCGTTTGAAAAATCACTGGTGGCTGCGTTGCCGCGTTTTTTTCCGATATACACCGTGATGCCGAGCGACTTGTCACGGTTGCGTTCAACGTTTTCAAGCTCGCCCTTGCGAACGCTGACCGACAGGCCGCAGCCCTCCGATGCTTCAGCGGCGGCATCACTGGCGCCCAGTTTTTTGGCGTGCGCCAGCGCGGTGTCCACCAGATCCTCGAAAAAATCGCGGTGAAAGCTGAAGCCGGATTCAGCCGTTCGGGCCTGATTTGCCGGAGCCGCGTTTTGCTGGCCTGAACGGCTGGATTGGGAGGGCGAAGTCTGGGTCGTGTCAGTCATATGGGTAGCTATGATACTGACTGCTATGAACAACAAGCACTGAACGCACGTGAACACCAAGATACCCAAGGGCAAAATCGCCAAGCCCGCGCCCGCCAAGGGCTACTGGTCGAACGGCCGTTTCGTCAAACCCGAAGAAATCGCGCTCGAAGAAGTTGGCCCGCCCAGCAAGACTCAGCTGAAGGCCGAAGCCGATGAAAAGCAGGCCCTGGGCGAATCACTTTTAACGCTGCGTGCCGACCTGCTGGCACGCCTGGACCTGCCGGACAAGCTGCTGCAGGCGATTGCCGATGCTAAAAAAATCACCAGCTTCGAAGGCCGGCGGCGCCAGATGCAGTTCATCGGCAAGCTGATGCGCCCGCTTGATCCGGAACCGATTGAAGACGCGATCAACGAGCAAGCCAACGGCTCGGCGCAGCTCACGCTGCAGCTACACCTGGCCGAGCAATGGCGCGACAAACTGATTGAATCCGACGACACGCTGGGCAAGTGGCTGACAACCTATCCAGCGACCGATGCGCAGGAGCTGCGCGCGTTGATTCGCCAGGCGCGCAAGGACGTTGTGCCGGAAAAGCCGGGGGCAGCGCCGCGCCACGGCAAGTCGTATCGTGAAATTTTTCAGCTGGTCAGGCAGGCCATGACCGCCGAAGCAGACGAAGCCCCAGAGTCTGATGAGCCCGCTGCATGAGCGAGTCCGCAAACCAGTTCGACCCGGTCAGAATCGGCATCGTCTCGGTCAGTGACCGAGCCTCCGCCGGCGTCTACGTCGATAAAGGGTTGCCGGCGCTGAAAGACTGGCTGACGCGCGCGCTGCACAACCTGATCACGTTTGAAGAGCGTCTGATCCCTGACGAACTGGCGGGCATCAGCACCGCGCTGATCGAACTGGTAGACGCCGGCTGCTCATTGGTGCTGACCACCGGCGGCACCGGCCCCGCGCTGCGCGATGTGACGCCCGAAGCCACCCGGGCCGTGGCACACAAGGAGATGCCAGGCTTTGGCGAGCAGATGCGGCAGATCAGTTTGAGATTTGTGCCGACTGCTGTTTTATCGCGTCAATGCGCAGTCGTTCGTGACAAATGTCTCATCCTCAATTTGCCGGGTCAACCAAAGGCTATACAGGAGACGTTAGAAGGCTTGAGAATCGACGGTGGGGAGGTGCTGGTGGCCGGTATTTTTGCTGCCATTCCTTATTGCGTGGACTTGATTGGCGGCCCATACATCGAAACCGATGAGGCAGTTTGCAAAGCTTTTCGACCTAAAAGCGCCCGTCGCCCCGCGCCGCCGAGCGGTTGAATTAAACAAAAGGGACTGACCCAAAGGGGCGATACAGCCCGCAAAGTCAATCGGTGCTGATCTGCCGGAGATATAAAATTTTTATAACAAAAATCGTTTCGTTCCAATTAGCGCCAGCACTGGCAGCTACTATTTCCACAGTATTTATTTCCTCAGCATTTGTATCCACTGGACATGCGCAGCAGGCGACCCCGGCCGCCGCCGAGCCCAGTATTGGGTACACCATCAAGCCGGGTGAAAAACTGATTCATTTGGCCAAGCGGCTGTTGACTGACCCCGAAGCATGGTCGGAAGTCGCCAGTTTCAACAAGCTTGGCAATGCCAACGCCCTCAAACCCGGACAAACCATTCAATTGCCGCTGCGGCTGATGAAGCCGATACCGGCAAGCGGCAAGGTTGTGAGTGTGTCGGGCGATGTTCAACTCGGAACCAGCCCGGCCGCAGCCGGTACGGTGCTGGTTGAGGGCGCGCGCCTGCAGACCGGCACCAACAGTTCCGCCGTGATCGAGCTGGCCGACGGCAGCCGCGTCACGTTGCTGCCCAACACGCTAGCCGAGTTGGCGACCAGTCAGAACTACGCCACGCGGGACGCCCGCAGCAGCGCCTCGACCACCTGGTTTTCCGGCCTGATTCGCCTGGTGCAAGGTTCGCTCGACACCGCCGCAACAAAGCTGGCCAAACGCGCCACACCGCTGCAGATTCAGACGCCGACTTCGCTGGTGGGTGTGCGCGGTACGCAGTTTCGCGTCGCCTTCGACGACCCCGCCACGCAAAACGCTCGGACCGAAGTGCTCGAAGGCCTGGTGCAGGCCGACAACCCGGCGCAAGGCAGCGGCGCCGAGTTACCCAAGGGCAAGGGCGCGGTGGTCAATCCGGCGGTGAAAGAAATCAAGGTGGTCGATTTGCTCAAGGCACCCGACCTCTCGGCCACGCCGGCAGACATCTTCAAGCCGCTGGCCCTGTGGCCGATGCCCGGCCTGGAAGGTGCGGCAAGCTTTCGGGTTCAGGTGGCCTCCGACGCAGCCTTCAACCAGATCGTTCGTGATCTGGTGGTCGCCACGGGTTCGGCTGACCTGGCCACCCTGCCCAATGGCAGCTGGTTCGCGCGCATTCGCGGCATTGACGCGGTGGGGATCGAAGGCTACGACAGCGTAAAAACGGTACGGGTTGCTCCGCCGCTGCCGCGTCAGTGGACCACCCGCAACGACCGTATCGACGTCACCAACGGACGGCATGTGTTGCGCTTCACGCAGCAAGGTCTGAGCACCGAAAACACCATCTCGGCCACCGTGAGCCTGGACCAGGCTCCCTTCACACCGATCTTCGAATCAACCATCACAGCGGGCGCCGATGAAGTGCGGCTGGAACTCGGCAATCTGCGGGCAGGTGTTCTGTACCGGCTGCGCATGACCGTCACGCAGCGCGATGGAGCCGAGGTTGTTCCGCTGACCTACCGGTTTGTTGGTTTGAGCGGTACAGGCTGGGTCAGGGATACGCTGGAGCTGATCAAGCCCTGAGCCGGTGCGGGGCCGCACAGCGGCTCCGTCTGGCTACTGGTTTGGTAGTGTCTATTGCCTCAAGCCCAATAAAAACGTGCGCAAGCAGCTATTAAATTCATAGCGCCTAATTTCTGGACGCTACGGCGATTCTTACTTGCCCATCAACTGATTGAACTTGTCGGCCTCAAAAGTTTCATGCAAAGCCGCATCTTTCGGCACGCAGTCCTTGTTGATTGTTTTTGCATCCGACAGCTTTTCAATTGCCTGCCAGAGCAGCGCAATCTGGTGCTCTTGCGAGCCCGCGTTGTCGATCAGCCCGCGCAGTGCCTGGCTCAGCGGATCGTCTTCCAGCGTGATGCCATAGGCCGCAAATTTGGCGCTGGGCCCGGAAACGTCAGCGCTTTCGCCCTGTTTTGATGGAATGATGCGTGCCGGAATGCCCACTGCCGTCGCTCCCGCCGGCACGGGCTTGATGACCACCGCGTTGCTGCCGATTTTGGCGCCGTCGCCCACCAGAAAACCCCCCAGCACCTTGGCGCCCGCGCTCACCACCACATCTCGACCCAGCGTCGGGTGGCGTTTTTCGCCCTTGTAGAGAGAGGTACCGCCCAGTGTCACGCCCTGGTAGATGGTGCAGCCATCGCCAATTTCAGCGGTTTCACCGACCACCACACCCATCGCATGGTCAAAAAATACCCGCTCGCCAATCTTGGCGCCAGGATGGATCTCAATACCCGTCAAAGCACGGGCCAGATGCGAGATAAACCGGCCCAGCCACTTGAAGCCGTGGTGCCAGCACCAGTGCGCCCCCCGGTGCAGCAGCAACGCGTGCAGGCCGGGGTAGCAGGTCAGCACTTCCCAGGCCGTGCGGGCGGCAGGGTCGCGTTCAAGAATGCATTGAATGTCGGCTCGGATTCTGGAAAACATGGTGCGAGTCTACTGTTCGCCCGCACGGCTTGCTGGCGCAGTCGCCGCCAGCCGGGTTTGCGACATCGCCTTGGCGACGCCGCGCAGGATGTGAATCTCTTCAGTGCTGAGCTGCGCGCGGTTGAAAAGCTGGTTCAGACGCGGCATCAGTTTTTTCGGCGAAGCCGGGTCCAGAAAACCAATGTCGGTCAATGCGCCTTCCAGGTGTTTGAGCATGCCGGCGACCTCTGCTGCATCAGCCAGCTTGCGCTCAGGCACCGCCGATTCCACTTTAAAACCGCCTAGCGCCTCGCGCCAGTCGTAGGCAATCAATTGCACAGCGGCAGCCAGATTGAGCGAGCCGAATTGCGGGTCAGCCGGAATGCTGAGTGCGACATGGCAGCGGTACACATCGTCGTTCTGCATGCCAAAGCGCTCAGAGCCGAATAGAAACGCCACACCGGCTGGTTTAGGCGTCAAATCAGCCCCTAGCCCCCGTAAATCGTGCGCAAACAGCTCTGTTTTTGATAGCGACTGACTACCCATCAATTCGGCAAAATACGCCCGTGGCGCCCGCGTCGGCGGACCAAAATCACGTGGCGTCATCGCCGTGGCACACAGATGCGTCATGCCGTCCAGCGCCTCGTCCAGCGTTTCCACAATGCGCGCGTTGGCCAGCACGTCGAGCGCACCGCTGGCCCGTTGAATGGTTTCCTCGCGCCGCAGCACATTGGTCCAGCGCGGCGCGACCAGCACCAGATCATCGAAGCCCATGGTTTTCATGGCGCGGGCGGTGGCGCCGACGTTGCCGGCGTGGCTGGTGTTGATCAGGACAAAACGTGTTTTCATGCGTAAATCGTCGGCGTAGCGAGAACCGCTAGACCATGCCGGTAAAATGCCCTGATTGTCGCCTGCCGCCTGGTCACCAGACCGCAGCCCCGCCCGCTCTTTCAACACCTCTATGTCCAGCAATCTCCACCCCATGCTTAACGTGGCCATCAAGGCCGCGCGCGCTGCCGGCGCCATCATCAACCGTGCTGCACTCGACGTCGAAGCCGTTCGCGTCACGGCCAAGCAGACGAACGACTTCGTCACCGAAGTCGACCACGCCGCCGAAGCCGCGATCATCGAAACGCTGCTCACCGCCTACCCCGGCCACGGCATCCTGGCCGAAGAATCAGGCAGCGAACACGGCGCCAAAGACTCCGAATTCGTCTGGATCATCGACCCGCTGGACGGCACCACCAATTTCATTCACGGCTTTCCGGTCTATTGCGTCAGCATTGCGCTGGCCGTCAGGGGCAAGGTCGAGCAGGCCGTCGTTTATGACCCGACCCGCAACGATTTGTTTTGCGCCACCAAAGGCCGCGGCGCTTACATGAACGACCGGCGCCTGCGCGTCGCCAAACGCAACCGCATTCAGGAA
>JANLYY010000210.1:0-12372 GCA_031365885.1 Polaromonas sp.
GTTCAAACGCAGGCGTCAAGCGGTCAAGCATGCCCCGGTCCATCTCGATGGTTCCACCGAGCAGGTCGAGTCGCACCTGTTTGCCCGCATCCTTGGACGCCTGCCTGATCACACGGTACAGACGGTCTGACATACTTTCAAATTCAACCATGCGTGTACGCAACAGATCACGCTGAAGCTCACGCGTTTGACGGGCCTGCGCAATCAGATCGTCTTCGGTCGCCTCCACGGTGCGCTGAAGTGTTCGCTGCACGGTCGCCACGTCATTGACTGACTCGGCCATCATGCGCGTAAGTTCCTGCACACGGGTGAAGCGGTCAAATTCGAGCGGGTCGAAGCCCGCCTGCGCTTCTTTGGCTTGCGCAAGGCGCGACTGCATCTGCGTTTCTGCCTGCAATTCGATGTCGCGAAGCTGCTGCCGCAAGCGGTTCAAGTTACCGCTCATGTCGCTAAGCGACCCGCGCAGCTGGCCGAGTTCGGCTTCCAGCCGGGAGCGGGTGATCATCACTTCACCGGCTTGGTTGACCATGCGATCAAGCAACTGGGAACGAACCCGCACCGAAGCGCTAGCGGCTTGACGCAGCGGCTTCATCACCATACCTTGGGGCGCGGGAACGGCGACCCTTGCACCGCCAGCTGTAACTGGTGGACTGGCAGGCCGCGCCGGGGCTTCTGAAATCCTGCTTTCCGTTTCAAAATTCAGCTTGGTCTCGCTGACCGGGTCAAAGACAGCCAAGGCAGGTGCGGAGACTTCAGCGGGCCCAAGGGCATCGGCCCTTCTCAACATTTCAAAATTGGCCTCCATCGTGTCGAAACGTGACAGCAGCGACTCAAAATCCTGCGATGCTGCCGCATCCGAGCCCATGCTTTCGATTTCTGATTCGATCTTGTGCGCCATCTCGCCCAGACGCATGGCGCCAGCCAATCGCGCGCTGCCCTTGAGGGTGTGCAATGCGCGAAGCACTTCCATGCGCGCGCTGCGGTTGTCCGGCCGCGCAGACCACTGCCTGAGCGCGCCGCCCAGTTGCGGCATCAATTCAGCAGCCTCTTCCTCAAAAATAGGAAAAAGATCGGCATCAATTGCGTCTGTGGCATCGATGTCTTCTTCGCCCTCCGGAGCAACATCGTCGGTACTAAATGAGCTGCGACCAACAGGCGTCGAAGAGGTCCCGAGGCGAGTCTGCGGCGGAACCGCAGCATTCGCCAGCTGGATCGCCTGATATTGCGGGACAGGTATCTGAACCTCAGGCTCAGGCTTTTTGTACCCCACATCTTCAGGCTCAGGCGTGATGACAGGCTGTTCCCTGATGATCGGGTCTTCAACGAAATCAGACTGGATATCTCCATCAGCGAATTCATTGGCAGGTGGAAGAACCGAATCGTTGAACTCCATTGCCTTCAACTCGCCCAGCAAGCGAGGGTCGGGCTCCTTGAGGAACCCGGCAGCGAACTGATGCAGCAAGCGGCGTATGTCTTCCGACGCGTCGACAAACAGTTGCCCGTAATCTGCAGCACCGTGGATGTGATGCATCTGCGATTGCTGCAACGCAGCCTCCAGCGCGCGCGCAATCTCCGACAAGGCACGGAACCCCACCGTCGCCGAACTCCCTGCCAATGAATGGGCCAGCGCAATGGTCGAGTCTCTGACCGGCTGATTGACTTCCATGGACCATTCAGCCACTTCAGTCACCAGCCTGCGCGACCACTCATCGGCCTCGTTCAAATAAACGTTGTAGAGCGGAATACCAATGCGCAATCCCTCGATGACCCGAATCTGTTCTTCTTCATCAGCGCCAGAAGCAGGCAACTCGGGCGCCAACTTGTTGGCAGCCTCAGCAGACTCAATCTCAATTTCAGGCTCAGTCAATTTCGCCAATTCGACTGCGGAAGGCACGTCGGCTGTCGCGGACAGCAACGGCGCCGACGATGCCTTGATGTCGAGCCCTGCGATCTGTGGGTCCGCAAAGTACTGATCAAATTCGGCAGCCGGCCATTCAATGACATCTTCTGACGCTACGTCGCCGAAGTCCAGAGGCTGATCCGAAACAACCGGATAGGGTGTCGGTGATGAAGCGGTTCTGTCCGAAACAGCTGACAAACTTTCGAAATCAAAGTCATTGATTTCAGTGGCAGCAAGTGGTGACGCTGGCGCTTGCGTGGGCACTGCCGTCTCGGCGGAAATCTCCAATGCCGCAACGTATTCAGGCGCAAGCATGAATTCTTCGAACCCTGCCAGCAGCGAAAGCTCTTCGGCAGCATTATTGTTGTCGCTATCAACAGCTACCTCCTGAACCGGATCACGATCCAGCTCCAGATCAGGAAAATCGTAAAAATCGATCAAGCTTACAGGCGTCATGGGTGCCACAGGCGCCTCCAGACTAGTGCCTGAAGCCAGTATGAACGGACTGTATTTACCTTCTCTTTGCATAGAATCTGCAGCTTTGCAAAAAGGTTCTGCCAGCCACGCGCTGTCGCGATTAACCGCAATGTCTCCAATCCAGCGCTCGAAGCCCGACAAAATTTCATCGCAGAAGTTTCTGAAACCTTCATTGGCAGACTTTTGATCTGCCAGCCAGCTGTTGAGCATCTGCTCAAGCGCCCAGGCAGCCGCACCAAATTCGTTCAGTCCGACCATGCGGGAACTGCCCTTGAGCGTGTGAAACGCCCTCCGCAACACAGTCAGCTCTTCAACGCTTTGGGTATCGACTCCTAACGCTCTCGTTGCTTCACGGCCATTGACAATGACTTCACTGGCTTCCTCCAGAAAAATCCCACGCAGGTCATCTTCCTCAAAATCAACCGGAGTTGATGCGGGCGAAAGTGCCGCTGCTGACGAAGACTCGCTGACTACCAACGCTGAAACGGCGATGGAAGCCGCACCGGCATCGTTGGCGGAAAATGCCAGGGATGCTTCGCGTGCGGTTCTGGCCAGTCCGGGTTGGTCAGCGATTGCAGCCTGGTTGGCGAGTGCGATCAATCGTTCGCTCAGGTTTTCGTCCGTCCGGCTGCTGCCAGCAGCATGCACTACAGAAACCACCTCGCGTGCCAGCGCGTCAGCTGTTGTTGTTGCGGGCTGAACCGGCTTCGCCAGATTGGAAGCCCGCCCCATCAAGGGTTTGAGTTCGCCTTTTTCTTCATCAAAGACAAACAGCTTTTTCGCCAACACCGGCTGATAGTTCAGCATATCGATCAGAAAACTCAGCGCGCCCACGTTATTGCCCAGCTGATCAAAAGTACCAGCGGCTCGCGCCCGAACATCGTCGACTTCGGTGACCAGCATTTGCTCAACGCTTTCGCGCATCCGCGCCACGGCATGCGAAGCCTGGTCAAGTCCCAGCACAGAAAGAACGCCGCGCATTTGGGATAGCTGCCCAGGCACGGCCTGCAAGGACGCCTTGTTGGAAGGATCCCGAAAAAACACATCCAGGGCTTTCTCCAATTCGCCCAGCGACAGGCGCAGTTCGCCCACCACACTGCCCATGGTCTGCTTATCGCTGACCCGGCTGTAAAGTTCCTCCATCCAGCTTTCCAGCGGCTGAGGCTCGCTTCCGGAGCGAACGCCCTCAAGACGTTCTGCCAGATTACGGGTGCGAATTGAAAGTAACGGATCGTTCGGGTCCAGGTCGTCGAATGCCGCTTCAAGGTATAGCAATGAGGTAGCCACTTCCATGGCTAACTCGATTCTGGGCGGCTGACCCAGACGCACGGTAGCCTCAACAGCGGCGGCGATCGCCTGTGCCAGGGGCTCACTTGGCGGGTGAAGTTTGACTAGGGAGTCGGTCACAAGGCTGAACTGGTCAGCCACTGATTTCAATTTATTCAGGTCTCCGGCGCATAGGGAAGACCAATTTTCTTTAGCCGACGAAATACGCTTGCGGGCCTGCGCGAGCAAGGCGGGATCGAACCGACCGAACTGCACCAACTCGTAATTAACGGGCTTGAATCGCTCCAAACCGTACACCGTACGCACAGAAGCCAAAACAGGCGTTGCCGATGACTGCGAGGATGAAGCCTGAGCACAGAAAAAAAGCAGATCATGAGCCAGACGTTCAGAAATTGCCGCGTCGCCCTTCGCCAAAGCCGCGTATTGAAGCAAAATTCTTGATGAGGCTCGTTTCACATACAAATCGGGCTCAAGAAGGTCTTGCGACAAAGCTTCGAAATACGCAGCAGCAATCTTCCAGAATATTTGTGGTTGGCGCCGTGTCTGTGCTGCAGAAAACCCAAGGCAGAGATCACGGAGGTCGGCAGCGGGCTGTGTCGCCCGGCCCTTCATCAACTTGAGCACCGCCTGATCCAGACGAGCGCGCGCCGCACTACCATAGTCGACAGATTGAAAACCGGATTGAGTTTCAGATTCAAGCCAGCGCCATTCGAGCGGCCACAGATCAGCAGGGTGAATCCGGTCAGCACGTACCAGTTCCTGAACCTCACGGTACTGCGGAAAAAGTGAAACAGGCGAAACAGCACGATCCGACAAGAGACCCTGCAAATACTCGGTCAGCGCAAAGCTGGCACGCTCGATCTTAGCGGCGGCTTCCAAATTGCAATGTTCGGGCTGCTGTACGAACTTTTGGACAGCTGTCTCCATCGCCCTTAAAACAAGCGCGGGACCTGGCAAACCGACCATTTCAAGGGCGCCCACTGCCTGATGCAACTGCTGCCGTGCGATGCGCAGCTGGCTGGAATCAAGGGCTGCCAAATCAGAGCCGCGTGCCGCCTCTGCATCTCTGACGAAACGTTTAAGCGCCTTAGTGGCACCTTCTAGGGACTTCCGAAGCTCGTCAAGTACCCAGGCCAGCGGCCCAAGATCGTTGACAGCAGGCTCCAGTTCGGCAGCTTTTGAGCTCTGGGCGGTGGATTGCATAAATGGCTGACCGTTCAAAAATCAGGTTTCGCGTTGAACGCAAAAGACATCGGGTTCAGGCGATCTTGAATCGCGATACTGATTGGCGCAATTCCTCGGCCATCCGGGAAAGGTCTCGCACCTGCTGCGCAGTAGATCGGGTTCCCTCTCCGGTTTGCTCGGTCACCGCAAAAATATGTTGAATATTGCCAGCAACCACGTTTGCCGACGCGGCTTCCCTGGATGCGGAACTGGAAATCTGCTCGATCAGATCTGCAAGGCGGCGCGACACCTGGTCAATCTCCGTCAGCGCAGTGCCTGCCCTATCAGATAATTTGGCGCCCTCGACCACACCCTGGGTTGAGCGCTCCATAGCGGCCACGGCATCCTGGGTGTCGGTTTGAATCGCTTTGACCAGCGCGGAAATCTGGCGGGTTGCATCTGCAGACCGCTCAGCCAGCCGCTGCACTTCTTCCGCAACCACGGAGAAGCCTCGGCCGGCTTCACCAGCCGACGCTGCCTGAATTGCCGCATTCAGTGCCAGCACGTTGGTTTGCTCGGTAATGTCCGAGATCAGCTCGGTAATCTCACCGATTTCTTGCGAAGATTCACCCAGCCGTTTGATTCGCTTGGAAGTTTCCTGGATCTGGTCGCGAATGGAGTTCATACCGCCGATAGCGTTTTGCACCGCTTTCAGGCCAGACTCCGCCGCGGTCAGCGACTGACGCGCAACCTGGGAGGACTCTTGCGCCTGCGCAGAAACACCATTGATCCGGGAGGCCATATCGAGCACTGCTTGACCGGTTTCGCGAATTTCCCGCAGCTGCTCTGTCGATGCAGCCAGCAGTTCGGTGGAGGTGCTGTCAACCTGCGCCGTTGTTTGCGCCACACGCGTCACCGTATTCTGCACGTTGCCGACAAGCTGCCGCAGCTCTTCAACGGTGTAATTCACCGAGTCGGCAATCGCACCTGTGATGTCCTCTGTCACAGTGGCTTCCTGTGTCAAGTCGCCTTCCGCAACGGTTTGCAACTCGTTCATCAGCCTCAAAATGGCCGCCTGGTTGGCGTCGTTGACCCGCTTGGCGTCCTGCTCCTGACTTTTCGCTTCCTGGCGCTGGCCTTCAGCGACGTTCTGGCGTTGCTGGCTGTCTTGTACCTGCAGCCGTGCCAACCCGGCTGCTGAAAGTAACGCCAGGGCCGCCGCAGCGATCAACGCGATCAGTGAAAACGCACCCAAACCGGTTTGAGACGCAAGCTTGCCCTGCAAATCCTCAAGACTGCGCCGAATAGGCTCGCTGTCCAAAAGGATCGAGGACTGGGCTTCGCGGGCAGAAACCAGGCCCTGCAGGTTGCCCAGAATCGCACCGGCTTGAACCCGGGTCTGCTCGTAAAGAGCCAGCAGCGCCTGCAGGCGTTCTCGTGTTTGCGGATCTTTCGAAGCGCCCAGCCGCAACTCGGCACTGCCGTCCTGCAATCCCTGGGCGATCTCCTTGAACGAGTTCAAATCTTTGCCGAGCAAAAAAACAGCCTCGGGGCTTACGCCCTCCATGGTCAAAAATTCGTTGGCCGACTTGCCGATCCGCTGCGTCAGCATCACCAGTTGCCCGGATGCTGAAATTTCGGCGGGCGCTGCGTTCTGTTGAAGCTTGAGAGAGGACACCGTCTCTGCGATTTCCAGCAGATCAGACGACTGGCGATTGATGGTGCGCAAGGCGCCTCCAACCTGCGTCAAGATGGCTTGCTGACTCATGACAGTGGCTGCGTTTTTCTCCGCTCGCTCCATCAAAGGTGCAACCTTGTCCAAGTCTTCCAGCAGCAAACCGTCAACGGCGCTCAAACGCAGACTGTCATCCCCAGACTTCAGGCCGCGTACGTTTTTGGCCAGGGCGGCTGAGCTTTCCCGCACGTCAGGAAAGGCTTGCGCACTGCCCACCAGCGCTTGCGAGACCGACTTGGCCAAGCGTTGCGATTGCATCATCGATTCGCCGGTGGCGGTAAGCTCCCGCGCAACCTTGTCAGCCTGATTCAGCGCAAGGAAAGCCACCACAGCGAGCACGAACAGAGCCAGAACAAGCAAGGCGGCGAGAATTTTCTGGTGTTGGCCAACGGTTCGGCGCCCAAGCACGGGAAGCGCCAGCAATTCGCGTTGCAGGGGCTGCGTTTCCTGTTCAGAAGGCGCCATGCGGCTCAACCCAAAGAGATCGTCGCGACCGTCGACGAGACTGGTGGCAGCGACCCCCATAGCCGCCTCTTGCCGCGCGGCATTCGCAAGCAAGTCAACCGGAGTGCCCACCGAGGCGAGATCCATGCTGTCCTCGAGCTGGACGTCCTTGGGTTTGAACAACTTCTGGATATTTTCAAAAACAGACATGAATAGCCTTCCGGGGGAAACAAAACGCGTTAGGCGCCGATGGTCAAAAAATTGGCTTGCTGAGCAAGCAGTTGAAGATTGATCTCCCGCCACGATGTGCCTTGGATATCAACATAATCGTTGCCAAAAAACTCGGGTGCATCGGTCGCTCGGGGCGAAAAATTAACAAAGGCTTCCTGGTTCCGAAGCCCGGAAAGTTTGTCGATCAACAAGGCGCAGTTAATCTCCAGACCCGCATTGAGTGCAACAAGCCTTGAATCCGCGCGGGCCAGATCGCTTTTGGGAGGCGGCGGCTTGCCGCTAACGAAACTCGCGAGGTCAACCACGCCAAAAAGACCGCCGCGCAAATTGGCGACCCCGGAGAACCAGGATTGTGTGTAAGGCACTGGCTGTGTCGTGACCCAGGGAAATATCTCGCCGGATTGACTGAGTGGGAAAAGATACTTCTTTCCGTCCGCCTCAACCGCAAGCCAGGATGCAGCAACACCTTGGGTGCGGGCGATCTGAAGCTTGTCGGCCAGGCGGGTCTGTAAGTCTCGGAGGGCTTGTCTGTTCGCCATGCTTTATTCAAACAGCAAGCTCAGCCGAGCGCTTTGATTTTTGCCATCAGCTCGGTCGAATCGACCGGCTTGGTGATGTAGTCGCGCGCGCCCTGACGCATCCCCCAGACACGATCTGTCTCCTGGTTTTTGCTGGTACACATGATGATGGGCACATCGGCGTAGAGCGGATTGCGGGAAATCGCACGCGTCAGCTGAAAGCCGTTCTGACCCGGCATCACGACATCCATCAGGATCAGTTCGGGCTTGTCTTCGGCCAGACGCCGAAAAGCATCTTCCGCATTTTCTGCCGTCTTCACAGTAAAGCCATTTTTGACAAGCAGGTCCGTCAGGAACATGAGTTCCGTCTTGGAATCGTCAACCACGAGTACCTTTGTAATAGCCATCAAGCCAGTCCTTGTTTGATGCTGCCAAACTCACGAACGGTTTGCAGCAGCTGATCTTTGGTAAAAGGTTTGGTGAGATAGTCCTGCGACCCCACCATTCGTCCCCGGGCCTTGTCGAAAACTCCGTCTTTGGATGACAGCATGACGATGGGGACACCTGAAAATTTCACATTTCGTTTGATGATGGCGCAGGTCTGGTAGCCGTCCAGCCGGGGCATCAAGATATCGCAAAAAATTAGGTGGGGTTCGAAGTCATTGACTTTGGCGAGGGCATCAAACCCATCGTCAGCCAACAGAACTTCATGTCCACCCTGCTTGAGAAATATCTCGGCACTTCGCCGAATCGTGTTGCTGTCATCGATGACCAACACCTTCAGCCCGGAACTTGGAATACTCACTACCTTTGCTCCTTTTTTTCAGCCCCGGCCACCAGAAGCAGCACCAAGGCCATAACCGTCCAGGCGTTCGGCCTGAGCGTTAAATTTCAACCATCTCGAAATCTTCCTTGCGCGCACCGCATTCCGGGCAGGTCCAGTTCATCGGAACATTGTCCCAAGTGGTACCCGCAACGAGGCCATGCTCGGGAGCACCGGCAGCCTCGTCGTAAATCCATCCACAAATTAAACACATCCAGGTTTTTGATTGAGTCACAGCTTAAGTTGCCTTCGAATAGAATGCAACAATTGTATCGACGCCGCGTTGCTAAATCGCGTACAAAGTCGCGTATTCCGCAAAAATCGCAGTCATGTCAAATCCAAAACGCCCTCAACCTGAAAGCCGACAACTTCAGGCTGCGGAAGACGAATCATCACCAGCGTGCGTGATGACATTCAATGCCAACGACCCCAGCGGTGCGGGCGGCTTGACAGCAGACATTGCAGCCATCGCATCGACAGGTGCCCATGCGCTGGCCATCGTGACTGGCGCCTATGTCCGCGACACGGCAGAAATTTTTGACTACTTCGCCTTCGACGAAGAGATCGTGACCGACCAGGCCCGATCGGCTCTCGAAGACATGACGGTCTCCGCGATCAAGGTTGGCTTTGTCGGCAGCCCAGAGAACATAAGCACCATCGCGCAAATTGCCTCCGACTATTCGGACGTACCGCTTGTTGCCTATATGCCCAACCTGTCGTGGTGGGATGAAAGTGAAATCGAGAGCTACCTCGATGCCTTCCGCGAATTGATGCTGCCGCAAACAACCCTGCTGGTAGGCAACCACAGCAGCCTGTGGCGCTGGCTGTTGCCTGACTGGTCCGGCGAACGCAATCCGTCGGCTCGCGACATTGCCAAAGCGGCGGCCGACCTCGGCGTTCCCTACACATTGGTCACCGGCATACCGCTGCCCGACCAGTTCATTGACAACGTGCTGGCCACGCCGCAGTCGGTGCTCTACAGCGAAAAGTTTGAACGTTTCGAGGCCGTTTTCTCCGGCGCAGGCGATACGCTATGCGCGGCGCTGGCGGCCCTTCTCGCCAACGGACACGACCTGCAGGCCGCGACCGCAGAGGCGCTGACCTACCTGGACCACAGCCTCGACGCCGGCTTCCATCCAGGCATGGGAAACATCGTGCCTGACCGGATGTTCTGGGCACAAACCGATGTCGATGCCGAAGAAAGCGAAATTGAATTGGTCGAGCCGGTCGATGCTGACGACGAGGCAAGCGCTCCTCTCTTCAAACTGCCCACTAGCGGCATAACCAAACACTGATCTGGCATCCACTCATGGTTCAACCGACTAAGCATGCTTCCCGCAACGACCAGCTTTTTGAGCGCGCCCGAAAAACGATTCCTGGCGGCGTGAATTCCCCGGTCCGCGCCTTCAAGGCGGTAGGTGGCACGCCGCGTTTCGTACAGCGGGCACACGGCGCCTACTTCTGGGATGCCGACGACAAGCGCTATATCGACTACATCGGCTCCTGGGGGCCAATGATCTTGGGACACGGTCATCCGGCTGTCGTGGACGCGGTGCAAAAAGCCTTGCTGGAAGGTTTTTCGTTCGGTGCACCGACCGAGCGCGAGGTCGAACTCGCCGAAGAAATCATCAAGCTCGTGCCGTCCATCGAGATGGTGCGGCTGGTCAGTTCGGGCACCGAAGCCGCGATGAGCGCGATTCGCCTGGCGCGCGGCGCGACCGGTCGCAGCAAGATCATCAAGTTCGAAGGTTGCTACCACGGCCACGCCGACGCCCTGCTGGTCAAGGCCGGCTCTGGGCTGGCGACCTTTGGCAACCCTACCAGCGCGGGCGTGCCCCCTGAGGTGGTGCAACACACGCTGGTGCTCGAATACAACAATCTGGTCCAGCTGGAAGAATGCTTTGCACTGCACGGCAGCAGCACGGCCTGCCTGATGATCGAGCCGATTTGCGGCAACATGAATTTTGTCCGCGCCAGCGTGCCCTTCATGAAGCGCTGCCGGGAGCTGTGTACCCGGCACGGCGTGCTGCTGGTGTTCGACGAAGTCATGACGGGCTTTCGCGTCGCCCTTGGTGGCGCGCAGAGCGTCTATGCACGCAGCATTCCGGGCTTCAAACCCGACATGACTGTGCTGGGCAAAGTAATCGGCGGCGGCATGCCGCTGGCAGCTTTTGGAGGCACGCGTGCCGTGATGGAGCAGCTGGCACCGTTGGGATCGGTCTACCAGGCAGGAACCTTGTCAGGCAACCCGGTGGCGACCGCGTGCGGACTGCAAACACTGCGAGAAGTACAAAAGCCCGGCTTCTATGAGGCGCTGGGTAGGCGCGCTCACAGCCTGGTCGCGGGGCTTTCCGCTGCGGCTGAAAAAGCAGGCGTGCCTTTTTGCGGGGACAGCGAAGGCGGCATGTTTGGCTTTTTCCTGCTGGGCCAGCTGCCGCAAAACTACAGCACCGTCATGACCACCGATGGCGCACGTTTCAACACGCTTTTTCACGGTCTGCTTGATCGCGGCGTGTACATCGCACCGGCGCTGTATGAAGCAGGCTTTGTCAGTGCCGCGCACAGCGCCGAAGACATTGAAGTCACGCTTCAGGCCGCTGCCGATATTTTCAAGACGCTATCAAAATAATAGCTGCTTGCGCACGTATTACCTGGGCTAGCGGCCTAAAACACATAAGAAGCGGCCCCCAAGCTGCTTTTTTTCTGCTAGTGCCTGAAGTGCCGCACGCCAGTGAGCACCATCACCACTTCGCGCTCATCAGCTGCAGCAATCACTTCAGCGTCGCGCATGCTGCCGCCGGGCTGAATCACGCAGCTGGCGCCGGCGTCAACAACCACATCAAGCCCATCGCGGAACGGAAAGAAAGCATCGCTGGCCACGGCTGAACCATGCAGTGTCAGATCGGCGTTGGCCGCCTTGATCGAGGCGATGCGGGCCGAGTCGATGCGGCTCATTTGCCCCGCACCGACGCCCAGCGTCATGCCACCGGCGCAAAACACAATGGCGTTGGATTTGACGTACTTGGCCACTTTCCACGCAAACAGCAAGTCCTGCAATTGCGTAAATGTTGGTTGCAATTTGCTGACGACTTTCAGGTCGGCCAATGCCAGTTCGTGGTTGTCGGCCGTCTGCAGCAGAATGCCTGACCCCACGCGCTTGACATCAACCGCGTTGCGGCCCTGCGTCCAGGCTGTGTCGCCACCCGGTGGCAAATCGATCTGGAGAATTCGTACATTGGCTTTGGCTTTGAAAACTTCGAGCGCCTCGGGTGTGAAGTCCGGTGCCATCAGCACTTCCACAAACTGCTTTGAAATTTGCAATGCGGCGGGGCCGTCCAGCGGGCAGTTCAACGCGATGATGCCGCCGAACGCCGAGGTCGGGTCGGTCTTGAAAGCCTTGCTGTAGGCCTGCAGCGCATCGGCGCCAACGGCCACGCCGCAGGGATTGGCGTGTTTGACGATCACACAGGCCGGCTCGTCGAAGGATTTGACGCATTCCCACGCCGCATCGGCGTCCGCCAGGTTGTTGTACGACAGCTCCTTGCCCTGCAGTTGCCGTGCCTGCACCAGCGATGCAGGCGCGGGATACAAGTCGCGATACAGCGCCGCGCGCTGATGCGGGTTTTCGCCGTAGCGCAGATCCTGCAGTTTGAC
This sequence comes from Polaromonas sp., assembly GCA_031365885.1. Lineage (GTDB taxonomy): Bacteria > Pseudomonadota > Gammaproteobacteria > Burkholderiales > Burkholderiaceae_C > Polaromonas. The sequence goes on from JANLYY010000210.1 coordinate 12,234, forward strand.
GAAGCGGCCATTGGACTGCGCCGGAAACTCGCTGCGTGTACCGTCGGACTGCAGCGATGAAAGGTAATCGCTGATCGCGGCGTCGTAGTTCGATATGCGGTTGAATGCGGCAACCGCCAGCGCAAAACGCGTGGCGTCG
>JANLYY010000243.1:0-1971 GCA_031365885.1 Polaromonas sp.
CGCCGGTCAATTCATACAGCGAAACGATGGTGACCAGTGACGTATCTTTGAACAGCGAGATAAAGTTGTTCATGATGCTGGGCACCACCGCGCCGAGGGCCTGCGGCAGCACGATCTTGATCTGCGTTTGCCAGTAGCCCAAACCCAAGCTAGCGGCCGCCTCGATCTGCCCCTTGGGCAATGACTGCAAACCGCCGCGAATGATTTCGGCCATATAGGCTGCAGCGAATAGCGTGATGCCGACAATCACGCGAATCAACACATCGGGCGACTTGCCGACCGGCATGAACAGCGGAAACATGAACGACGCCATGAACAGCACCGAGATCAGCGGCACGCCCCGAACCAGCTCGACATAGACCACGCACAGGCTCTTGATGGCCGGCAGGCTGGAGCGCCGGCCCAGCGCAACGGCCACCGCAATCGGGAAGGCCAGCGTCATCGAGATCACCGTCAGCAAAATCGTCAGCGGCAGCCCGCCCCACTGGTCGGTGGTAACTTTGGTCAAACCCAACACGCCGCCGCTCATCAGCGTGAAAAACACGGCCAGCACCGAAGCCCACAGCGCCAGTAACCAGGGTTTCCAGAAAAAACGGCTGCAGCTGGCCACCACCAGGCCGACCAGCAGCAGCGTGGCAATTGCCGGTCGCCAGTGCTCGGCGCGTGGATAACGGCCGAGCAGGATCAGCCGGGCTTTTTCATTGACCACGCCCCAGCAGGCGCCAACACCACGAGCCGCCTGGCAGGCATCTGCGTCGGCTGCGAAAGCGGCCTGCAGCACACCCCAGCGCACGAAGTTTGAAACCGCCCAGAACAGCAGGCCGAGCATGAGCAGCGAGACGATGGTATTGGGCACGGTCGCAAACAGATTGGCGCGCAACCAGGGCGCAAAACCTTCGGTTTTGACAGGCGCCGGGCGCGGTGGAATCGGGGAAGCAAGAACTGCAGCCATGGCCCTACCTCTCCTTGATGGCGGCTCTGGCGTTGAACCAGTTCATAAACGCCGACGTGATCAGCGACAGCGTCAGGTAGACCGCCATGATGATCACGATGCATTCCACCGCACGCCCGCTCTGGTTCAGCGAGGTATTGGCAATCGACACCACATCGGGGTAACCAATCGCCACGGCCAGCGATGAGTTTTTGGTCAGGTTCAAAAACTGGTTCGTCATCGGCGGAATGATCACGCGCAGCGCCTGCGGCAAGATCACCAGCCGCATCGACAGCCGCGCAGGCAGGCCCAGCGACGCGCTGGCTTCGTGCTGCCCCACCGCCACCGACGCGATTCCGCCGCGCACCACTTCGGCCACAAAAGCCGAGGTGTAGAGCACCAGGCCCAAGAGTAAAGCCATGTATTCAGGCGACAGCGCGCCGCCGCCTTCGACCTGCACTTCATTTTTGACCGGAATCATCCACTGCCACGGCGCACCGCCAGCCAGCCAGCCAATCACCACGCCACCAATCACCAGGGCCAGCGACACCCACACCACCGGCCGGATTTTTCCGGTCAGATCAAACGCCTTGCGCGCGCTGCGGGCATACAAAAAAGCCGCCACCGCGCCAACCAGCAAACCCGCCAGTGCCGACAGGTAGCCTGGCGACCATAGCGGAGTCGGAAACGACACGCCATTCTTGCTCAAAAAAAACAGATTGCCGACTGTCAAGGCTTGATCAATCGACGGCAGGTATTCGGTAAAAATCAAATACCACATCAGCAGTTGCAGCAGCACCGGAATGTTGCGAAAGCACTCGACATAGCCGTAGCAAATTCCGCGTACCAGCGCATTGCGCGAAAAGCGGCCGATGCCCAGCAAGGTGCCCAGAATGGTGGTCAGCAGCACGCCAATGATCGCCACGCGCAGCGTGTTGCCCACGCCGGCCAAAAAAGCCCGCCAATAAGGCTGGTTGGAGTCGTAACCGGTGATCTCCTCACCGATATCGAAGCCGGCCGTCTGCAGCAAGAAATCAAAG
>JANLYY010000248.1:0-22108 GCA_031365885.1 Polaromonas sp.
GCTCAGCACCTGGCCGTTGGTGGCGACATCGACATCGCTAAAGCCGGCCAGCAAGCTGGCAAAGCTGACGAAGTAGGCCGTGTCTTCGGTGCCTGCGGCCAGCACGGCCTGCGGGCCGGTCAACACGGGCAGGTCGTTGACTGGAGTGACGGTAACGGTGACGGTCTGGGTTGCGCTTAGCAGGCCGTCGGAGACGGTGACGACAAAGCTGTCCATGCCGTTGAAGTTCAGCGCTGGCGCGTAGCTCCAGGCGCCGGTGACTGCATTAATGGAGGCGACGCCGTTGGTGGCCGCGCCGGTGCTGTAACTCAGTATCGCGCCGATGTCCACATCACTGCCCAGGGCAATGCCAGTGATGGTGCCGTCCTCTAGCACCGTAGCGTCCGCTGTTGCTGCGATGGTGGGCGCATCGTTGATGTTGATCACCGGAGCGGACGGCTGGCTGATCGCGAGGGCGACATTACCGGCCACGTCGGTGAAGGTCACCAGAACGGTAATGCGCATGCCCACGTCGGCGTCGCCGAGCACCAATGTGCTATTGGTCGCACCGACAATGGCAACGCCGTTTCTGAACCACTGGAGAGTGAGGGCGGTGCCCAAAATGCCGGCGGTATCGGCGGTCAGCGTCTGGTCTTCGGTCGCGTTGCCAGTAATAAGCACGGCACGAAGCGTGACAACCCTGTCCGAGAACTGCAATTTCTCGAAATTTCGGATGGTGTCGCTGCCGTCGCTAGTAGGTCCGACTACGTTGTGTGTGATCGTTATGCTTCCGTTAGTGTTAGGCCCCACCGTGTAATCGGCAAAAAGTCCCCTGTACACAGCGGTGTCTACATCCGTTGCGGCAGTCGTGGACTGCAAAATCTCGCGGACGATGTGCAACTGCCCCGGATTAATTTCACCCGTCAGCATGCGCGCCTTGATCTCGTTCATGCTGTCAACCGTGAACCACTCATTGGCTTGTGTGTTGGCATCGCTGACATTGCGCGTTACACGAATGCGGACGTTGAGCCACGCGTCGCCGTCAAGGTAATCATTGCCAAGATTCCCTCTAATCACGTCACTGCCGCCGCCGCCGATGATGACTTCAGCCCCTTGAGTGATGTCTATGACCGATGTATTGAACGGCATGGCGGCTACCTGAGCTGGTGTAAGCCCCAATAACTCGGCGAAACCATCGATCAGGCTGATATTTTGCGATTTAAGATCGCTTTCGTCGGGAGGGTTTCCTGGGCCGACGCCAAAGCCAGCCGCACCGCCCTTGAGCAGTGCCGCACCTGTCAGTATGTCGTTGAACTTCCAGCCCGAAAGACCTTCGACTGAGTCAAAGCGGTCGCGCAGCGTGAAAGGCTGTTGCGTCGCAAAAATGGGAATACCCAGGTCGGAGTTGGCGCCGAGGGGGTCACCCTTGTGAATGCCCCAGTCAAAGCCGAACATGCCATTGCTTCGCTGAATGCCGGGGCCTTGAACCATGATGTCGTCGCCGGACTCACCGTCGTAGTCCGTATCGTTACCCTGGCCGTTGAGTACGTCGTGACCAATGATGGGACTGTTGAAAAACAGCTCGGAGTTTTCACCAGAGATCCCGTCCAAACCTTCGCCGCCTTCAATCCAGTCATTGCCCTCATTGCCCATCAGGCCGTCAGGTGCGTTGCCCCCCAAAATGAAGTCATCACCACGACCGGCAAATACCTCGGTTGCATCGTCTCCGGTGATGATGAAATCGCTGCCGCCGCCGCCAAAGACGATGTCATTGCCCATACCAGACGAAATGACGTCGTTACCCTCATCGCCGTAAATGAAGTCAGCCCCGCCTACAGGTGTACCGGTATCGGTGATGATGTCGTCGCCGTCGCCGCCGAACACATGGTCAGCTTCATTGCCACCGTCAAGCCGGTCGTTCCCTCCATCGCCCCACAAAGTATCAATACCGTTGCCGCCCTTCAGCGTGTCGTTGCCAGCGGTACCACCCAACACGACATGCTCGCCACCGGTAAATTGGATATAGCCGCCGTCAGCATGTCCGTCACCATTGACGTCGGCACCTGCGGCGTGGCGGATCACCATGGGATGCAGCACTTGCAGGATCGGGTTATCGGTTATTGGGTCTGCGCCGACCTGCTTTGCCTGGTTGATTTCCAGGGTGTAGTTGGCGGTGCCAAACAGCAAGCCGGAAACGTGTGAAGAGCCGTCCGTTCCAAGGTCGCTGTTGCGCATGACGAGCTTGGAGAACGTATTGGCCTCCAGCTCGTTGAGCATGTTGGTGCCCTGGGTTCGGCTGAGGTAATAGAAACGATCACCGTTTTGCAGCTTCTCCATCTGGTTTTCAAACACGTAGTTGAACGTGGCGCCCAGCATGCCGCCAAACTCGTTGGTGCGTTCGGCCAGACCGCCGATCCAGAGATCTACATCATTCAAGCCAGAGTTCGTCGCGTTCCAGGGACCGGTACTGTTGAGGAAAGCCGCGCGGTTGTTGTCAAACGCGGTAGCGGCAGCACCAGTGAGGGAAGAATCTCCGAACATCAGATTCATGGCGGCTGTGCGCTTGCCAGCCAGGGTGGTCGCGGTGGTGATGGTGTCGTACGTGCCGTAGGCTGCAACGAAGTTGACGATGGACATCGGGTTTTTAAGCTCGGGCACCATGTCAACCCAGCTGGTGAAGGGCTTGAGATTGGTGGCACCACTGGCTGCAAAAAACGACGCGCGGGCTTCATTAAAGCTCGGCATTCCAGTTTCTCGGGCACGCGCCATATTCAGCGTGGCCAAATCCAGTGGCAAGCCCACCAGGTTGTTGCGAAGGGCCTCTGTCACGAACTCGTCAATGGCGTTGCCGGTCTGGTGTGACATGCCGCGCACCAGTGAACCGATGGCCTGTGATTCGGTAACGCCGCCTGCGTTGAATTCAAGTGGGTTAAGAAAGACCTGGATCAAGCCCGCATCAGTGCTTACGTTGTTGAAGTCGGTACGCGTGACAGTTTCCGTCAGCATGGAGTGGCCAAACCGGTACACCACATGGGCAAACTCAGCCACGATGGCCGGGTCAATGTCGGCTGAGTTGGTGAAGACGAAGGGGTTGACGGCTGGCTGTACGGCGCGCGCAAATTCTTCGAACACCAGATGCTGGTATTGCATTTCCGTGACAAAACGGCCAGCCTGGAACAGTCGCTCGCCATCCCAATTCAGTGCTGCAATACCGACGTCGGTTGTGGGAACCTCAGCGAGCGAGGTCAGGTCGGTCAACAGCCATTCATTGATGAACGTCAGATTGCCGCTGGCCAGCACCGTGTGTTTGTAGTCTTCCACCAGACGGTTGTGTTCGGAGTGAAAAATCGAATGCACGGTGGTCAGGCCGATGTTTTCGTTGCCGCGACCGTCGCCGGTAATGAAGTGGCGGTCCAGCAATTCGTCGTCGTAGGTGCCGAAGGCCTGAGGCAATATGGGAGAGTTGTTGGGGCCTACAGGCAGGCTGGGGTCATAAGCGGGATTGGGAAGCGAGCCGACCACGTTGTCGCTGTCTGCAACCAGGGCAATAGGCGCGGTGGCTGGGTTGTGATCATGGTCAAAGAAGCCAGGCGCTGCGCCATGGGCAATGTCGATCAGAAACTGGTGGTCGGTGCGGATGGTATCGGCAGGCAAGAGAACGCCGAGACCGCCGTTTGCCAAGGGGTCGCCTTCGACCAGCCCATGGACGGTAACAATCTGCGCAAAGCCGTTGGGCCCCCTCAAAAATTCTCCGTATCGATCCGTAGCCAGCAAAGGTACATTGCCGACGTCTTCGTTGAGCAGCTGAATACCCAGCAGGTGCGCGGCTTGTGCCTTGACTTCGCCCCAGTTGGCCTCGCCAAAAGCGCCATTCAGCAGGTGTCCGGTAGCCAACGGTTTGCCGTCCACCATGTGGTATTCGCGCAGGAAAACCTGATGTGAAGGATGAGACGTGTAGGTCTGATTCTGATCGATGTAAGGCGTTGTTGTGTTGATACTTTCATGGGTCGTGTCATCGGCAGTTCCCAGAATGCCGTCTGCGCCAGGTCCGTTGACCTGAGTCGCGCGAGTCAACACCATGAAGTTGGTGCGGCTGCCTTCAACGTAGAGTGGATCATCGGGCAAAAGTGGGACGAACACGGTGCCGTTGTTGCCCTTGGTGACCAGATCGAGGCCGTGGTCAAAGAATTGACCGAAGAAAGTCATCCAGCCATTGAACGAGGGTGATAAACCGATGTCAGGCGAGCGATTCAGTATGCCGATCGTGCCGTTTTCGGTAACTGTCAACCCGGCGTTGACCATCTCCGCAGTCAGCGTAGCGAACGCTGTCGCATGGCTTGCTTTGGCGGTGGTCAATTCGGCCTGAGCGGTTGCCAGCGCAGCCGGATCAATGCCTGCGGCCAGGATATGAGCCCGGGCTGTCTGAATGGCAGCAAGCGAAGCCTGAACCGGTGTATTCAGCCCTGCAATGACAGTGGCTTCAGCAAACGGATTGGCATGCCCGGCCAGCTGCAAGGCTGCGGCCACCGCGGCGGGATTGTTGGCTGTCTGGTCAGAAATGAGATTGCTGGCCACCCGCGGCTGCGAGTCGAACACATTGCCGGTGGTCTGCGTGTAGGAAGTAGAAACAGGAGGGGAGCCTGGCGGCAGAAAAGCAGCCGGCACGTTGTCTGCGCTTTGAAGATTTGCCGCAACCAGACGCGGCATGATGTTGTCGGCAGCGCCGAAGCGTTCCTGACCGGGCAGCAGGTTGTTCCAGGTCCCATCTACGGTGCGAAGGCCGTAGGGAAGCAACGGACTTCCGACCAGCGTCCGAAGATTTTCAGCCGCGCCAGTGATGGGGTTGGTGCTGGCCTCTGCAATCCTGATCTGTTTGAGGATGAAATCCAGGTCAAGTTGGGTGACGGTGAAGTTGTACTGGGGGGTGGTGGCCATGATATTTGCTCCGGTGGATTGAATGAACGATTGGTGGAAAGAAAAGACTCAGGTATCAGGACGGTGAGATCAATGCGGGGGCTGTCGATTGAGTCGTGCTTGGCGCAACTGCTCAATGACCGCGTCTACGAGGTTGGGACGTTGCTCTTCCGACGTGTCGCCTGCCGAGGCGTAGAAGGCAAAGAAGTTGTCGGCATCGAGGTCGGCGGGACGGTTGCTCGGGAGGGACATTGCGCTGCTCGCAACTTCAGACAGCGCTGCGGAGCTTTCGAAACTTGTGTCAGACAAAGCACCGGTATTTGCCTGGGCAAAGGCCGATCGAAGTTGCAGTAGCTGCTCGTCGGTCACGCCAGCGTTTATTTGTGCGCAGCTGGATTTGAAGTGCTGTTTTTCGGATGACGACATCATTGCTCCCTTCCTTTGTGTGTTTTGCACTCTTTTGGTGCGTATTTAATTTACTTAATGACAACAGGACAACTGAAACATTCACATACACAGTGACAAAATTTCTTTCGTTTTAAGAGCCCTTCTCCATGAAAGCTAGTTTCTTGACTTGAACGTGTTGAAACAATCCCCAAGGTGAGTTACCGCGTTCAGGTCTACTTAAGCTTTAAGACGAATCCAGTTTTTTGAAAAAACTCAACCCAAAACGTTCGCTGTAGCTGGCGAGCGATCAAAATTTGCTTTGATCGCTGACAGTAAAAATACGTAACTTTTCTTATATGTATCTAAATGTGTAATTAAATACAAGTTGTAATATATTAAAGATTGCGTTAAGTTTGCACATCTGTTTGATGTCGAAACCGTGTTTTTTGTGGTCTCTACTGGATCTGCCGCTTGATTGAGCCGCATCGCGCGCTGGAAGCACCCTCGCACGGCCTGACAATGCGACCATGACCAAAGCCCTGATACCTGCCGGGAACTCACCGCCTTCATTCGAAGACGAGTTTGTCGACGGCCTGAAAACTATCTTTGAAGAGAAGATTGCTTTCAACCAGCTGCTGGGTTTGAAGATCAGCTCCGTGATGCCGGACCGGGTGACCGCGCGGCTCCAGATGCGACATGAGCTGATCGGCCACTACGCCCACAACCGCGTTCACGGCGGCGTCATCAGTGCCGGGCTGGATGCGATGGGCGGCCTGGCGGTGATGGCCGCCATCGGGGCGCGCCACATGGACGAATCTCCGCTGCAACGCCTGCAGCGCTTTGGCAAGCTGGGCACGATTGATTTGCGCGTGGATTACTTGCGGCCCGGCGTGGGCGACTACTTTGAGTTACGCGCTGAGGTGCTGCGCCTGGGGTCGCGTGTTGCCAGTACGCGCATGGAGTTTTTGGGCTCTGACGGCAAGCTGTTTTCGACAGCCGCTGCGGCCTACATCGTGTCCTGACGTCGCCTTAAAGCGGCTGGGGGTCAGTCGCTGAAGATGGCTGGTTGTCACTGCCTGCGGTGGCCAGCGCGTTTAGAAAAGCCTCGCGCCACCAGTGAACGTCCTGCGCGCGAATCTGCTGCAGCAGTTTCTGGTGCCTGGCCTGTCGCTCAGGCAAAGCCATTTGCAATGCTTGTTGCACTGCATCTGCACAACCGTCCGTGTCATAAGGATTGACCAGCAACGCCCCTTGCAGCCGCTCGGCCGCACCCGCAAACCGTGACAGCACCAGCACGCCCGGGTCGGCCGGGTCTTGCGCGGCAATGAATTCCTTGGCAACCAGATTCATGCCGTCGCGCAGCGGTGTCACCAGGGCTACCCGCGCGACGCGGTACAGCCCCGGCAATCGTTTGCGCGCGACGTTGCGGTGGATGTAGCGCACCGGCATCCAGTCCAGCTCGCCAAAGTCGCCGTTGATGGCGCCGCACAGGCTTTCGAGTTCCTGGCGCAAATCGCTGTAGGTGCCCATGTCTTCCCGGCTGGGCGATGCAATCTGGATCAAGGTGGCGCTGCCCAGGTTTTCCGGGTACTTCTTCAGCAGCGCCTTGAAGGTGCGCAGGCGCTGCGGCAGCCCTTTGGAATAATCAAGCCGCTCGACACCCAGCAGAATTTTGCGCCTTGAATACTCATCTTTCATCCGTTCGTACATATCCTCCGCATCCCTGGCATGCGTCAGCTCGGCAAACTCATCCACATCAATACCGATAGGAAAAGCGCCAGCTTTTACCGTGCTGTTGAATGCCCGAAAACGGCTGTTGCCCATGTCTTCTGCCCCGGCTTCTGCCTGAACATAGCGGGAAAAGTTTTGCAGATCAGCCTCGCCCTGAAAACCTACCAGGTCATACGCGAACAGGGCACGCATTAACCAGGCATGCTGTGGGATAGCCGCCAGAATCTGCTGCGGCGGCAGTGGTATGTGCAGAAAAAACCCGATGCGCTGTTTGGCCCCCATCGCGCGCAGCTCGGCCGCCAGCGGAATCAGGTGGTAGTCGTGTACCCAGATGATGTCGTCCGGTTTCAAAAGCGACATCAGCTTGCGTGCAAGCATCTGATTGACGCGGCGGTAAGCGCCTATGTAGTCGGCATCGAAGCGGGCCAGATCGAGCCGGTAGTGAAACACCGGCCACAACACACCGTTGCTGTAGCCAAGGTAGTAACCCGCGTGGTCTTCGGCCGACAAATCGACAGTTGCGAGTTTCACCGCGCCAGCTTGATGCACATGCAGATCGCCTTCACCCGCAGCGCCGCCCTCAATGATGTTGCCACTCCAGCCAAACCACAGTCCACCGCTCGTATTAAGCGCATCGCCAAGCGCCACCGCCAGGCCACCGGCTGCTGCTTTGCGCGGGTCTGCGACGCGGTTGGAGACGACGACCAGACGACTCATGCGTGCCTTTCACAAGGTCTGCGGAGGGGGTATCCAATACAAGCAGGGGCCGTGGAACCGGCTTTGCCAGGCCACAGGCGCAGCCCCCTGCAAGGGGGGGAGACGCTACACGCAGTGAGCGTCCGGCGGGGGGGTGTCAAATACTCGGCGGGGGTGTTCATACAGCCGCTTCCCAAGGCGCAGACAGCCGCACCGCCGCGTTGATAACGCCGACCATCGAGTAGGTCTGCGGAAAATTCCCCCACATCTCGCCCGTCACCGGATGGGTGTCCTCCGACAGCAGGCCGAGGTGATTCCGGCAGGTCAGCATGGCGGCAAAAATCTCGCGCGCCTGTTCCTTGCGGCCAATGCGAGCCAGCGCGTCGATGCGCCAGAAGGTACAAATATTGAACGCGGTTTCCGGTTTTCCGAAGTCGTCAGGCGCTTCGTAGCGGCGCATGTAAGGGCCGTCGCACAACGAAGCTTCCAGTGCCTCCACGGTGGCGATGAAACGCGGGTCTTTCGGGTCGATAAAGCCGACCTCGATCATCAGCAGCACGCTCGCGTCCAGGTCACGCCCGCCAAAACTTTCGGCAAAAGACTGTCTTTCTTCAGACCATGATTCACGCAAAATCCGCTCGCGCATTACCTGCGCATGGCCTTGCCAGTAGGTCACTCGTTCGGGCAGTTCGAGTACCTGCGCGATCTTCCCCAGACGGTCGCAGGCGGCCCAGCACATCAGCGCCGACGACGTGTGGACGCGTGCGCGCGTGCGAAGCTCCCACATGCCGGCGTCGGGCTGGTCGTACGTGCGCCTGGCTTGCTCGCCCACTTCTTCCAGCTGGGTGAATTCGGCCAGCCCGGCGCGGTGCAGCAGCCGCTGGTCGTGAAAGGCTTGCGCCGCGCCCAGCACCACATTGCCATACACATCGTGCTGAAAATGTTCTTGCGCCTGATTGCCGACGCGTACCGGGCCCATGCCGCGGTAGCCGTCCAGATGCGCCATCATGGACTCGGGCATTTCGCGCTCCAGCCCGATGCCGTATAGCGGCTGAATATGCCCGCCCTTGGCCTGCACCACCACGTTGCTGAGCCAGCGCAAATAGTCTTCCATGGTGCCGACTTCAGACAGACTGTTAAGCGCACGCACAACAAAGAATGCATCGCGCAGCCAGCAGTAGCGGTAGTCCCAGTTGCGCTGGCTGCCAGGCGCTTCGGGGATGCTGGTCGTCATAGCCGCCACGATGGCGCCAGTGTCTTCGAACAGCGAGAGCTTCAGCGTGATCGCCGCGCGAATCACCGCCTGTTGCCATTCGAGCGGAATGTGCAGGCTCTGGCACCACTTGCGCCAATAGGCCAGAGTTTCCTGCTCGAACATGCGCGCGGTGTCGGCGATGCCTTCGGCCAGCGATTCGTCTGCGCCCAGCAGAAAGTTGTGCTCGCGCGTCATCACAAAAGGCTGGCCCGACATGATGTGCGACAGCGACGCATCGGTGTTCAGCCGCAGCGTCAACGCATCGCCGATAAAACGCAGATGGTTGCTGCCTTGCGTGACGAGTGGCCTGCGCCGCCCCCAGTCGAAACGCACATCGAGCATGACGCGAATACGCGGCGCCCCGACAATCGGTTTGACGCGACGAACCAGCGTCATCGGCCGGAAGAAACGCGAGCGGCTGTAGTAACGCGGCGCAAAGTCGGTGATCTCTATCGCCTGCCCGGACTTGTCGATCAGTTGCGTGCGCAGCACGGCTGTGTTGGGTTCATACCATTGCCGGGACTCGGCGAAATCTTCTATTTCAATGCCGAATGAGCTTGAGCCAGCCGCTGCTTCATCGCTGCTGCTGCCGGGTGCGCCCGGCCCCGGCTGAAGCAGCGCGTTGAAAACCGGATCGCCGTCAAAACGGGGCAAACAGCACCAGACAATGCGGCCGCGCGCGTCGATCAAGGCACTGAAAGCGCAATTGCCGATGACGCCCAGCGACAGCGAGGGTTCGGCCGGCGCGACGAATCTGGCCGAATCGTCCTTGATGTTCATGATGGCATTCCCTGCGATGATTTTTTAGTGGCTGGTCGGGGCTCTACGGGATTTGCGGGATTTACGGCACTCGACACGGCGTGCGGGCAGGCTCCATGCAGCCACTGGCGCAAGGCGGCGGGCGAGGCGCAGCGGTAATGCGCCAGCGTCTCGCCATCACCCACCTTGATGCCCGCGCCGCCCAGCAACTGCACCGCAGAAAATCCCGCCTCGTCGGTCACGTCGTCGCCGGCACAAAGGGGCATTCGCCCGGCAAATGGCGCCTCCTGCATGAACGCCGCGATGGCTGTGCCCTTGCTGACGCCTGCGGGTTTGATTTCGAAAACGTATTTGCCGCTCAGCAATTCGACGCCGGTGCTGGCTGCTACTGCCTCGGTCATGACCTGCAGGCAGAGCGATTGCAATTCGGGCGCATGGCGGTAGTGCAGCGCCACCGCTGCATTTTTGATTTCTACCCGCAGGCGCGGATGCTGCATCGCCATCGCACCGGCTGCCTTGATGGCGTATTGCAGATCGGGCGGCGCAACGCTGACAAGTTGACCGTCGGCCAGCCGCCGCTGCGCACCGTGCTCTGCCGCCGACGGCAATTCGAGCGGGCGCAAAAATTCGTCAAGATCGCTCAGCCGGCGGCCCGAAACAATCGCTAGCGCGCCACTGACATGGCCGAAAAGAAGACGCAACAAAGCCACCAGATCATCAGCCACCCGAACCAATTCCGGCTGCGGCGCCAGGTCAGCCAGCGTGCCGTCGAAGTCCAGAAAAAGAGCCGTGCTGTGCGGGGCGATGGCAGGTAATGGGAGGGTCTGCTGCATGCAGATAAACCTTATCAGAGTCTGTCGCCGCCATGTGTAGGCCAGACCCCATTTATGGTCTGGTTTTGTGTCAGATCAATGCGGGTCGGGCGAAGCTGTCGGCAGGCCTGCGGCTATCCAGGCCGCGACTGCAGCCACCCGCGCGGCATGCACCTTCTCGCCGATCTGCGGGCCATCAGCGCCGGCCGCCTGCGCTGCGCCTGCCACCTGGCTCGTGTCCACCGACTGCGCGGCGTGCAGCGCCTGCATCAGCCGCTGGCGTTGCGGATACGCAGCATCGTGATGGCCCAGTCGGCCCCGCGCATCGCATTCGCAGGCCAGCAGGGCTTGGTCAAAACGGGCTGGTTTGCGAAACGCATCGCAGCGCTCCAGCAGGCGCACCAGCGCTGCCGCGCCCAGCTCGGCGCTGCGGTGAATATTGCCGTGTTCGCGGGCCACGATGTCGGCCAGTTCGCGGCAGTCGTTGGGCACGCGCAGGCGCTCGCAGACGTCTTTCAGCAGACGCGCACTGCGCGCTTCGTGGCCGATGTGGCGCGGCAGCACGTCGGCGGGCGTGGTTCCCTTTCCGAGATCATGGCAAAGACAGGCGAAGCGCACCGTGAGCGGCGCTTGAAGCCGGGCCGACATGTCCAGCACCATCATCAAATGAACACCGGTGTCTATTTCTGGATGGTGCTCGGCGACTTGCGGCACGCCCCACAGCCGGTCGACTTCAGGCAGCAATTTTTGCAGTGCCCCACAGTCACGCAGCACGTCGAATAGGCGCGACGGTTGGTGCGTCATCAGACCGCGCGCCAGCTCTTGCCAGACGCGTTCTGGCACCAGCGCATCAACCTCGCCGTCGGCGACCATGCTCTGCATCAGCTGCGCGGTCTCTGGCGCGACGGAAAAATCAGGGAAGCGGGCGGCCAGCCGGGCAACCCGCAAAATCCGCACCGGGTCTTCCCGGAAGGCATCCGTCACATGGCGCAGCACCTTGCGCCGGATGTCACCGCGGCCGTCATAGGGGTCGATGAAAGCCTCGGGTTCAGAATCAAATTGGCCTGTAGCCCTCGTATAACTTGCGTAAGCAGCTATTGAATTAATTGTGAGATCGCGGCGCGCCAGGTCTTGTTCCAGCGTTACATCAGGCGCAGCATGCACCACAAAGCCCCGGTAGCCGCGCGCCGATTTGCGTTCGGTACGCGCCAGTGCATATTCTTCGCCGGTTTGCGGGTGGATAAAAACCGGAAAGTCCTTGCCCACCGGCACGAAGCCCTGACTGACCATTTCTTCAGGCGTGGCCCCCACCACAACCCAGTCGCGGTCGTGTACGGGCAGGCCCAACAAGGCATCGCGCACCGCACCACCGACCAGAAAAACTTGCATCAGGCGAGTGTAGGGTTCAGCCGATAAGGCTCTTCAAAATCGAGGAAGTCTTTCTCGGCCGTCGCGCCGTCCATCCACGCCTTCACCCCTGGCAAGGCGCAGACCCGCTGCACGTACGCCGTGATTTCTTCGGGCACCGGCAATGCAAAGGTTTTCAGGCGCATGCAGACCGGGGCGAAATACGCATCGGCAATGCTGAATTCACCGAAAAGCAGGGGCCCTCCGTGTGCTGCGAGCAACTCACTCCACATATCGACGATGCGCGCCACATCGGCGCGCACCGCTGGTTTGTCGCGCCAGATCAGTTGCCCCACGGCTGCCAAATCCGCTTCGATGTTCATGCCGCAAGCCGTACGCAATGCGCCAAAACCGCTGTGCATTTCAGCGCACATGCTGCGTGCGCGGGCGCGCGCCTTCGCGTCTTGCGGCCAGAGCTTTTTGTCGGGAAATTTTTCGGCAATGTACTCGGCAATCGCCAGCGTGTCCCACACCGCCAGGCCGTCATCGACCAGCACTGGTACCTTGCCCACGGGGGTGAGAGCGCCCAGGCGCTGCTTGAAAGTTGAGTCAGTGTTAAACGAGTCGAAGCGATGCATCACCTCGTCAAACGCAATGCCGCTTTGTTTGAGCAGCACCCAGGGCCGCATCGACCAGGACGAATAGTTTTTGTTGCCGATGTGCAGTTGGAGCATGGTCTTTCCTGGTTGTATCAGCCCGGAATGCTAGCGCGAGCGAGCGGCGAGATTGATGCACAGATTCGGCGAAATTGATTCGCTATGAGCAAGACTGCTTGATTTGCGCACCGGGTGGTCGCAGCCGGTTTGCCCGCCCGCCCTCATGGCGGCTACCGCAAATCGGTCGGCCGGGCAAACCGTCTGCGACTGTGGGCATTGTGTGGTGCGACGGGCTCTGAATTGCGGACTGGGCGCCCTCTTCACCAGCCGGGGCCGCGGGATTGGCTTTGCCAGACCGCAGGCGCAGCGGCCCCCTCGGGGGGCAGGAAGCTACGCGAAGCGAGCGGCCGTGGGGGCTATGTTCTAGAACCGGCCAGCGGTTTTCCGTTTCGCCATCAATCCGCTGCGCAAGCCTTTTGCGCCCAGATACGACGGCGCAATCGCGCTAAGTGCCAACGGCGTGATGCCGAGTGCGTCCAGTCCGGGCACGCTGCCGCTGGCGACGTTGTCGATTTTCATCGCGTCAAGGTTGTCGCGGCTCATCACTGGCTCGCCAGGCGCCAGCTCCATCAGACGGGCCTGGATACGCGCAAGTGGTGCAGGAAGGCCGAAGACCGGCCGGCCGCGTCCGTCGTTGACGCCGGCGTATTGACCCGCCAGCTCAACCAGCTGCTTGAGCGTGAACACGTCGGGGCCGCAGGCTTCAAAGATTTTTCCAATAGTGGAGCGGTCAGTGAGGCACTCAACCACGGCGGCGGCCACGTCTTCAACCCACACCGGCTGAAAGCGTGCCTCGGCGGAGGCCAGCGGAATCACCGGAAGCAGCTGCTGCAGGTCAGCAAAGGTGTTGAGGAATTTATCTTCGGCGCCAAAAATCACGCTGGGGCGAAGCAGCGTCACGTCCAGGCCAGATTCAAGCAGCACTGCTTCGCCTCGGGCCTTGCTGCGCTGGTACATGGCGGGCGAATCAGCCGCCGCACCCAGCGCGCTGATGTGAACGATGCGCCTCACGGCATTGCGGCCGTTGCTGCCGCTGGTCTGGCAGGCGCTCACCAACGCCTGCGGCAAGTCCACATGCGCCTTCTCGAACGCGGCTTCACTGCCGTGCAAAATTGCAATCAGGTTGACCACCGCGTCATGACCGGGCAGCTGCGCGGCCAGTGAGGCACTGTCCAGCCCCGCCACCTCGATCACATCGACCAGCGGCAGCATCTGCAGGTGCCGGGCGTTGGCACGGCGGCGCGTCAGCACCGTGACGTGTATCTGCTGTTGATTGAGTTTTTCGCAGACATGCCGACCGACAAATCCGCTGCCACCGAGAACAAGAAATTTTTTCATAGGTGTTAATTTAGCGCCTTTGTCAACTCTGCCGTGCAGCAAGGCTACTTACATGATGATTTGATGCTCTAGCCCCCGTATTACGTGCGCAAGCAGCTATCAAACTAATAGCGATCATCCATTCTTCAGCCAGCGCTGCCACCTGCACCGGCGTCCGGTTTGGCAATCTTGCGCGGCTTGCCGAAGTCATCAATCGCCACATACGTCAGGCTCGCTTCCGTCACCTTGATGTAGCGGCCTTGCGCCCGAAAGCGTTCGGCATAGACCTCGACTTGCACCGTGATCGACGTGTTGCCGATGCGCGTCACGCTGGAAAAAAACGACAAGATGTCGCCGACCTTGACCGGCTGCTTGAAGATGAACTGGTTCACCGCCACGGTGGCCATGCGGCCGTCCACATAGCGCGCCGGCACCACCGATCCGGCCAGGTCAACCTGCGCCATCACCCAGCCGCCGAAGATGTCGCCGTTGGCGTTGCAGTCGGCCGGCATCGGAATGACTTTGAGGACCAGTTCCTTGTCGGTCGGCAGCTGGACATTTCCCGCGTCCCGCGCTGCATCGGCGATGAGCCCCGCATGGATTCCGGTGATACCCGTGGAACTGCTTGATTCAGAGGACATAGGCACAATCTGCAATGAAAAGTTAAAAGCGATTTCAATGATTGTGACCCATGCGCTCCCGAGCTTCCACCGCTGAATCTTCCCTGCCCGCACCGCCGCTGGTGCCGGGCTCCCCCGCTGCACTGACCGCAGCGAGCACACCCGAGCGATCTGACTGGGCCACACTGAAGCGCCTGTTTCCTTACCTGTGGGACTACAAGTGGCGCGTCGGAGCGGCGCTGGCTTTCATGGTCGGCGCCAAGCTGGCCAACGTAGGCGTGCCGCTGCTGCTCAAAGACCTGGTGGACACCATGAACATCAAGCCCGGCGACGCACGCGCGATGCTGGTGGTGCCGATCGCGCTGCTGGTTGGCTACGGCCTCCTGCGCCTGTCAACGACGCTGTTTACCGAGCTTCGCGAGCTGGTGTTTGCCAAAGCGACTGAAGGCGCGGCGCGGCGCATCTCGCTCGAAGTGTTCCGCCATCTGCATGCGCTCAGCCTGCGCTTTCACCTGGAGCGGCAGACCGGCGGCATGACGCGCGACATCGAGCGCGGCACGCGCGGTGTGCATTCGCTGATCTCGTATTCGCTCTACAGCATCATCCCGACGCTGATTGAAGTCACGCTGGTGCTCACGCTGCTGGCGGTGAAATTTGATGTCTGGTTTGCCGGCACCACCGGCATTGCGCTGGTGTTCTACATCGTCTTCACGGTCACGGTGACCAATTGGCGCACGCAGTTTCGCAAGGCCATGAACGAGCTCGATTCGTCTGCGCACAGCCGGGCAATTGACTCGTTGCTGAACTACGAAACCGTCAAGTACTTCAACAACGAAGAGTTTGAAGCGAAGCGCTACGACGAGAACCTGGTGCGCTACCGCAAGGCCGCCATCAAAAGCCAGAACACGCTCAGCCTGCTCAACACCGGGCAGCAGCTAATCATCGCCATCGGCCTCGTTGCCATGTTGTGGCGCGCGACGCAGGGCGTGGTCGATGGCCGCATGACGCTGGGTGATTTGGTCATGGTCAATGCTTTCATGATCCAGCTCTACATTCCGCTCGGTTTTCTGGGTGTGATTTACCGCGAGATCAAGCAAAGCCTGACCGACCTCGACAAGATGTTCACGCTGATGGAAAGGGAGCGCGAGATTGCCGACGAGCCGGGTGCGAAAGATTTGATCTTCTCTTCACGCTCTTTTCCCCTGGGAGAGGGCAGGGGAGAGCGCTCCCCGACTCCTGCTGCGCAGCAGGTCGACTCCACCGTCCGCTTCGAAAACGTCAGCTTCGCCTATGAGCTCGCCAGGCCGATCCTGCACCATCTCAGCTTCGAAATCCCTTCCGGCAAAACCGTAGCCGTCGTCGGCTCATCCGGCGCCGGCAAGTCCACGCTGGCGCGCCTGCTGTACCGCTTTTATGACGTGCAACAAGGCCGCATCACCATTGCCGGCCAAGACATCAAAAAAGTCACGCAGGCCAGCGTGCGCCAGGCGATTGGCATCGTGCCGCAAGACACGGTGCTGTTCAACGACACCATCGAATACAACATCGCCTACGGCAAGCCGGGCGCCAGCCACGCCGAGGTGGAAGAAGCCGCCCGCGCGGCCCGCATCCATGGCTTCATTGCATCGACGCCGCTGGGCTACAACACCATGGTCGGCGAACGCGGGCTGAAGTTGTCGGGCGGAGAAAAGCAGCGCGTGGCAATTGCTCGCACGCTGCTGAAAAACCCGCCGGTGGTGATTTTTGATGAAGCCACGTCGGCGCTCGATTCAGCCAACGAACGCGCGATTCAGGGCGAGCTGAAAACCGCCGCACAAAACAAGACCACGCTGGTGATTGCGCACCGCCTTTCAACGGTGGTTGATGCGCATGAGATTCTGGTCATGGACCACGGCCGCATCGTCGAGCGCGGCACGCACCAGGCGCTGCTGGCGCTGCAGGGAAAATACGCCGAGATGTGGGCGCTGCAGCAGCAGGCGAAAGCCGAGGTTCTGGAAGAAATAGGCCGCTAGCCCATGTAAAACGTGCACAAGAAGCTATTAAATATGTAGCAACTGAGCAGGTGAACTGATTAATTTTTTCCCACCACGATCTCGCTCATCTGGATTACCGGCGCAATGTCGGTGTAGTTCGGAATGTCTCCCATGATTTCTGCTGCGTGCGGGCCGAAGCCGGCCTGGAACGCTTCGACGGAATCACAAAACAGGTGGCCCATGCAAACATAGGTCGCCGGTGTTCCCGGTGCGCCGCCGCCCAGGCCCTGGTCAATCGTGTAGTACTGCAAGTGCTCTCCCATGCGGGCTTTCACCAGTGGCATGTGTTTGTCACGGTAATAGGCGTGGTCGAAGCGGGCGCCGGGGGTGTTGGGGTACATCACACTGACTTTGATCATTTTTTGTCTCCGGATGGTGGGTTGAAGCTGGGTGTCCATGGTGCATCAGCGCCGTGGTTTCAGCAAGCAGATTGCGCGACTGGGCCTGGACGGGCTGCGGAGGTATTACCAGCCGATTTGTGATTCAAATCAGCCTCTAGCCCCCGCAAAACGTGCGCCAGCAGCTACTTAAATAATAGCAATATACCTTCGAGCAGCGCTACCTGACGCGCGCCTGCCCATCTGCCCAAGTGCTTCCCCACCCACGCGAACCTAAC
Source organism: Polaromonas sp. (assembly GCA_031365885.1). Lineage (GTDB taxonomy): Bacteria > Pseudomonadota > Gammaproteobacteria > Burkholderiales > Burkholderiaceae_C > Polaromonas. Next base: position 17,183 of record JANLYY010000248.1, read on the forward strand.
GCCCCGCCCGCATAATCCGCCCATGGAAACCAAATGGCTTGAAGACTTTGTCAGCCTGGCCGAAACCCGTAGTTTCAGCCGCTCGGCCACCTTGCGGCATGTCACGCAGCCGGCGTTTTCGCGTCGCATTCAGGCGCTCGAAGCCTGGGCCGGGACGGATCTGGTGGACCGCTCCTCGTACCCGACACGGCTAACACCCGCTGGTGAAACGCTGTACGCCCAGTCGCTGGAGATGTTGCAGGGCCTGCAGTCAACCCGCGCCATGCTGCGCGGCCACAACTCGGCGGGGCAGGACGTGATCGAGTTTGCGGTGCCGCATGCGCTGGCGTTCACGTTTTTTCCGGCCTGGGTGAGCAGCCTGCGGGCCAAGTTCGGCCCGATAAAAAGCCGGCTGATTGCGCTCAATGTGCATGACGCGGTGCTGCGGCTGGTCGAGGGCAGCTGTGACCTGCTGATTGCCTACCACCATGACTCGCAGCCGTTTCAGCTCGACCCCAAGCGTTATGAAATGGTGTCGCTGGGGCGCGAGGTGCTGGCGCCGTTTTGCCGCGCCAATGCGGCGGGCGAGCCCGAGTTTCCACTGCCAGGCCGGGCTGGCCAGCCGTTGCCGTATCTGGGTTATGCGCCTGGCGCGTATCTAGGCCGCATGGTCGATCTGATCCTGAAGCAGTCGCCCACGGCGATTCACCTCGACCGGGTGTATGAGACCGACATGGCCGAGGGCTTGAAGGCGATGGCGCTTGAAGGCCATGGCGTGGCGTTTTTACCGCTCGGCTCGGTGAAAAGAGAGCTGCGGTCCAAAAAGCTGGTCAGCGCTGGTAGAAGCCTGGACATGCCAATGGACGTGCGCGTGTACCGCGAAAAGCCTTCGTCGCGCGAGGTTTCCAAAAGTCAGGCGCAGGCGCTGTGGGTTTATCTCCAGTCGCAGCACAGCGGCGTTTCGGTGGGTAAGGCAGTGCGCGTGAATGCGACTGTTTCTGGCCCAAACTTGCGCGGCTAAGTAGCAACCCTTGGCAGTTATGAATAAAACGCATGATGTATCTGCCAAACGGCATTGGCTTTCTGGTGCCTGCAAAAATATAGTTTCGCTGCTTGTCGTCTCCAGCTGAACGAGACTTGTCTTTGCCAAAACTTTGCACCCCTTGTGGGGTTGGCGTTGCCAGGCGCGTCCGCGTAAAAGCCATCGGACACGTTGGGTGGATGCCGGGTAAACCTAAGCCAGCGCCCGGCCTCGCGTCTTTAGAATATCCTTCACTGCTTATTTAACCTTCCCGCTTAATTTCATCACAGGAGACTTCATGAAAATCAAATCAGCCATCACTGCCACAGCCGCTGCCATCGCGGTTCTGGCCACCGGCACCGCCTTCGCGCAGGCCACCGACACGCTGGCCAAAGTCAAGGCTTCCGGCGTGATCACCATGGGCGTACGGGACTCGTCGGGCGCCTTGTCCTACACGCTGGGCGAAGGCAAATATGCTGGCTACCATGTCGAAATTTGCAACAAGGTGATTGCCAACGTTGAAAAGGCGGCGGGCCGCAAGCTTGAAGTCAAATACCAGCCCGTGACATCGCAAAACCGTATTCCGCTGGTGCAAAACGGCACCGTTGATATCGAGTGCGGCTCGACCACCAACAACGCCACGCGCCTGAAAGACGTGGCCTTTTTACCAACCACTTTTGTTGAGGAAGTGCGCATCGCCGTCAAGGCCAATTCCGGCATTAACGGCATCGAGCAACTCAATGGCAAGACCATCGCCACCACCACCGGCACCACGTCAGTGCAGACGCTGCGCAAAAACAAACGCGCGACCGGCCTGGAGTTCAAGGAGCTGCTGGGCAAGGACCATTCGGACAGCTTCCTGCTGCTTGAATCCGGTCGCGCCGATGCATTCGTCATGGACGGCGCCATCCTGGCCGGCAACATCGCCACCTCCAAAAGCCCGACTGACTTCAAGCTCGTCGGTGAGGTGCTCAGCGTCGAGCCGATTGCCATCATGATTCGCAAAGACGATGTGGCCTTCAAAAAAATAGGCGACGACACCGTCAAGGAAATGATGAAATCGGGCGAGATCTCCAAGCTGTGGGACAAATGGTTCCAGCAGCCGATTCCACCGAAAAATACCAAGGTCGGCTACGCTGTGAGCGTGAGTACGAAAGAAGCGTGGGCCAACCCGAACGACAAGCCGATGGAAGACTACGCAGCCAAGTAATCTGACCTGAAAGCAGCCCGAAAGCTGCCCGACCCCGCCTGCAAGTACTGAGGCGGGGTTTTTTTTGACAGCAAGCCCGTTTTTTCGGGCAGTATTCAGCAGTCTGCGCGCAGCAACAAAACTCGTCAGGAGGAGCAAACAAAATGAACTGGGACTGGAAAGTATTTTTGGCCGACGACGGTGGTGGCCGCACCTACCTGCAATGGATGTTCGACGCCTGGGGCTGGACGCTGGCGGTGGCCGGTGCGTCTTGGGTGGTCGCGATGGTCGTCGGCGGGCTGATCGGCACGCTGCGCACCCTGCCCAACAGCCCGTGGCTGACGCGGCTGGCCAACGCGTGGGTCGAGCTGTTTCGCAACGTGCCTTTGCTGGTGCAGATTTTCATCTGGTACTTCGTCGTGCCGAAAATTTTTCCGGCCATGAAAGAGGTGCCTGGCTTTGTTCTGGTGGTGTTTGCGCTTGGCTTTTTCACATCGGCCCGCATTGCCGAACAAGTCCGCGCCGGTGTGCAGGCGCTACCGCGCGGCCAGCGTTACGCCGGCATGGCGATGGGTTTCACTACCGCGCAAACCTATCGCTACGTCATTTTGCCGATGGCGATTCGCATCATCCTTCCGCCGCTCACCAGCGAGTCAATGAACCTGCTGAAAAATTCGTCAGTGGCGTTTGCGGTGTCGATCGCCGAGCTCACCATGTTCGCCATGCAGGCACAGGAAGAAACATCGCGCGGCATCGAGATTTATCTGGCCGTGACGGCGGCTTATGCGGTGTCTGCGTTTGCCGTGAACCGTGTTTTTGCCTCCATCGAAAAGAAGGTGCAGATACCCGGCTACGTGGTGGCTGGCGCAACGGGCGGGGGGCACTGACATGTTCGGACTCGACCTGACTTTTTTGAACTGGGACATCATTTCCAAGTTCGTCATCAAGGGCTTTTTCTTCAGTATCCAGCTGACGATAGTCGCCACCATAGGCGGCATTGTCTTTGGCACCATCCTGGCGCTGATGCGGCTGTCAGGCCAAAAAGCCCTGGTGTTGCCCGCCACGATCTACGTCAACGGCATGCGCTCGGTGCCACTGGTAATGGTGATTTTGTGGTTCTTTCTGCTAGTGCCGGCGTCGTTCTATGCGCTCATTCCCGGTGGCAGCAACTACCGCGCAGAGATCTCGGCCATCATCACCTTCGTGGCGTTTGAGGCGGCCTATTTCAGCGAGATCATGCGGGCAGGCATTCAGTCGATCTCGCGCGGTCAGGTCAATGCAGGCCGCGCGCTGGGCATGACGTACGCGCAGAACATGAAGCTCATCATCCTGCCGCAGGCCTTTCGCAACATGGTCCCGATTTTGCTGACGCAGACGATTATCCTGTTTCAGGACACGTCGCTGGTTTACGCGATTGGCGCTTACGATTTGCTGAAAGGTTTCAGCACGGCCGGCAAAATTTACGGGCGGCCGGAAGAGGCGTATTTGCTGGCAGCCCTGGTTTATTTCATCATGTGTTTCGGGCTGTCTTACCTGGTCAAGAAATTACAGAACAAGATCGCAATCATTCGCTAATTCCATTTCTAAATCATCCGTGCACTTTGTCGGCTTCGCTAGCCGTACGTCTGTACTTTCGTCGCTTCGCCTTCGCGTTCACGAATGATTTAGAAACGGAATAGTTGTTGTAACGACGAGCCGTTCAATGAACAAGTACTGGAGAAGAAGATGTCGATGATTGAAATGAAAGAAGTGTCGAAGTGGTACGGCACGGTGCAGGTGCTGAACAATTGCACGACAGCGATTGAAAAAGGCGAAGTGGTGGTGGTGTGCGGGCCATCGGGCTCGGGCAAATCGACGCTGATCAAAACCATCAATGCTCTGGAGCCGTTTCAAAAAGGGCAGATTTTTGTCGATGGCCAGGCGGTGCATGATCCGAAAACCGATCTTCCGAAACTGCGCAGCCGGGTCGGCATGGTGTTCCAGAATTTCGAGTTGTTTCCGCATTTAAGCGTGACGGAAAACCTGACGCTGGCGCAGATTAAAGTGAAAGGGCGTAGTACTGAAGAGGCCAAAACGCACGGCCTGAAATACCTTGATCGCGTCGGTCTGATGCTGCACAAGGACAAGTTCCCGGGTCAGCTTTCAGGTGGTCAGCAGCAGCGCGTGGCCATTGCCCGCGCGCTCAGCATGGACCCGATTGCGATGCTGTTTGACGAGCCTACCTCTGCGCTTGATCCAGAGATGGTCGGCGAGGTACTCGACTGCATGATGGACCTGGCCAAAGAAGGCATGACCATGATGGTCGTCACGCATGAAATGGGATTCGCCAAAAAAGTTGGCAGCCGCGTCATCTTCATGGACGTAGGCGGAAAAATTCTGGAAGATTGCACCACCGAAGAGTTCTTCCAGCACCCGGAGAATCGGCAGGCGCGGACCAAGGATTTTCTGAACAAGATCCTTTCCCACTAAACTTCCACCTCCTTGCGATCAAAGCCCTGCTCGCGGGGCTTTTTTCATGGCGCTGAAGAGCTGATCCAATGCGACAATTCAACGCATGACTGAAGCGAAGACGATCACCCCGACTATCACCTCAACCATCACGTTGACCCGCCCCGACGACTGGCATCTGCATGTGCGCGACGGCGAGGCGCTGCAGACGGTCGTGCCGCACACCGCCGCGCAGTTTGGCCGGGCCATCATCATGCCCAATCTGCGCCCGCCCGTGACCACTGCTGCG
>JANLYY010000257.1:0-12183 GCA_031365885.1 Polaromonas sp.
GGTGTTCATCGAATACGTGTCCATCATCCAGGCCATGATCTGCTCGTTGGTGTTCACGTCAGGCGCCGGAATGTCTTTGTTCGGGCCGATGATGATGCCGATCTCACTGGTGTAGCGGCGCGTCATGCGCTCAAGCTCGCCCATCGACAGCTTCTTCGGATCAACGCGAATGCCGCCCTTGGCACCGCCGTAGGGCACGTTGACCGCCGCGTTTTTCACCGACATCCAGGCCGACAGCGCCATCACTTCCGACAGCGTCACGTCCTGGTGGAAACGCACGCCGCCCTTGCCCGGTCCACGCGAGACGTTGTGCTGCACGCGGTAACCCTCAAAGTGCGCTACGGTGCCGTCATCCATATGAATCGGCACATCGACGATCAGGATGCGCTTCGGGCGCTTCAGCGTTTCAGCCCAGCGCGCCAGGCTGCCCAGGTGCGGAATGACGCGATCAACCTGCTGCAAATAGTTGCCCCAGGGGCCGAGGTTATCGGCCTGCAGGTAAGACGGCAGGACGTGATTGGTGGTTTGCGCAGGGGTGACTGGACCGGGGTTGGGCGACATGAAAAGCTCCTTGTGGGACGATCAAAACCTACAGCTTAGGCCTGCAGCTTTAGCTTGTCCAAGGCCGGCATTAGACGTTGCTATGCAAAAAACACATAGTTAAGTTGCCGCCGCCATTCACAACAGTTTCACACCCGGCAAGCCCCGCATTTAGGAAGTGACCCGGCTTGCGGTCAACGCCTTCAAGTCGTGAACTGCAGTGAAGCCAGCCGCGCATACACGCCGTCGCGCGCCACCAGCTCGGCATGCGTGCCTTGCTCGATCAGCTTGCCGTGGTCCAGCACGATGATGCGGTCGGCCTTTTGCACCGTGGCCAGGCGGTGCGCAATGACCAGCGTGGTGCGGCCCCTCATCGCTGATTCGAGCGCCGCCTGCACCATGCGTTCGCTCTCCGCATCCAGCGCGCTGGTGGCTTCGTCGAGCAGCAGCAGCGGCGAATTTTTCAGCATGGCGCGTGCAATGGCGATGCGCTGGCGTTGCCCGCCCGACAGCCGCACGCCGCGCTCGCCCAAAAACGAGTCATAGCCTTCGGGCAGGGCGCTGATGAACTCGTGCGCGAAGGCGGCTCTGGCGGCGGCTTTGGTTTCTTCGTCGGTCGCGTCAGGCTTGCCGTAACGGATGTTTTCCAGCGCGGTGGTCGAAAAAATCACCGCGTCCTGCGGCACGATGCCGATGCGCTGGCGCAGGTCGTGCAGCGACATGTCGCGGGTAGCCACGCCGTCCAGCTCGATGCGGCCCGACGCAGGATCGTAAAAACGCAGCAGCAGCTGAAACACTGTGCTTTTGCCCGCGCCGCTCGGCCCGACGATCGCCACCGTCTCACCCGGCGCCACGCTGAGCGAGAAATTGCTCAGCGCTGCAATCGCCGGACGCGACGGGTAATGAAACGTCACCGCTTCGAATTTAATAGCGCTTCCCGCACGTACTACCTGGGCTGGAAGCGGATTTGATGGTGAAACGACGGGCGAACGGCTGGCCAGCAGCTCCATCAGGCGCTCAGTGGCACCGGCGGCGCGCAGCAGGTCGCCATAGGTCTCGCCCAGCACGGCGGCGGCACCGGCGAGGATGATCACGTAAACCACGGTCTGGCCCATGTGGCCCGCGCTGATCTCGCCGCGCATCACGGCCTGCGTGCCCTGGTACAGGCCCCACAGCAGCGCGCCGGCGGTGGCAATGATGATGAACGCAATCAGCACCGATCGCGCCTTGGTGCGGCGTATGGCTGTCTGGAACGCATTCGTCGTCGCCGCGTCAAAGCGGTCGGTTTCGCGTTTTTCGGCAGTGTAGCTTTGCACAACGGGGATGGCATTGAGCACTTCGGCCGCAATCGCGCTCGAGTCAGCGATGCGGTCCTGACTGGCACGCGACAGTTTGCGCACGCGCCGGCCAAAAATCACGGCGGGTGCCACGATCAGCAGCAGCGCGCCCAGCACCTGCACCATCAAAAACGGGTTGGTGTAGATCAGCATGAAGATGGCGCCCACGCCCATCACCAGATTGCGCAGGCCCATGCTGAGCGACGAGCCCACGACCGTCTGCACCAGCGTGGTGTCACCCGTCAGGCGACTCAGTACCTCGCCGGTTTGCGTGGTTTCAAAAAACTCCGGGCTTTGCCGGAGCACATGCGAATACACCGCATTGCGCAGATCGGCCGTGACGCGCTCGCCCAACCAGCTCACCATGTAAAAACGCCCGGCAGAAAAAATGCCCAGCGCGGCCGCTACAGCAAACAGCTCAAAGAAATGCGTGCGCAGCCCCATCAGCTTCGTACCCTTGTCCGCATCGCTCATCGCGCCTGTCAGTCCGCCGTCGATCAGACCGCGCAGCGCCAGCGGAAACACCAGCATCGCCACCGCAGCCATCACCAGAAAAAATATGGCCAGCCCGATGCGGCCCCGGTACGGGCGCAGAAACGGCAGCAGGCCCGAAAGAGACTGGGGGCTTTTGGCTTTGGCGCGGTCGGAGGTCATGAAGGTAGATGGCTAGAGATCGGGTGAAAGCACTTGGACACACGTTTCAGGCATGAAATAGCCTTGCAGCCCAGGTAAAACGTGCGCAAGCAGCTATAAAAATAGGAGTAGATGTTGCTCGCTCCCGTCGCTTTGCCTGGGGCTGAAAAGCAGCGGGAGAGCGTCATTATCAAAGAAACGGGCTGGCGAAAGTCAGCCGGTCTGAATCTGCGCGGCCCGATCAAATTCACGTGAAGCCCCGCAGGCGCGGCGCGCGCCAAACGCCTAAAGCTTGGGGATATGCAGCGTCTTGCTGATCATCAAGCTGCCCGACAGCGCAAACAGCAGCGATGCCGGGTGCAGCAGCCACGGGCCGAGCAAAAACACGCCGCCAACCAGGTCGTCGCCGATGCGCCCCTGAAAAGCGGCAAAGGCCAGCAGCGCCGTCAGCAGCACGCTGGTCGGAATCGGCGTGCCTTCAAAGTAGCGCACCTTGCCACTGTCGCTCGACAGCGTCTCCGCTGTCACGTTGTAACGCGCCAGCCGGCTCACGCCGCAGCACACGAAGTAAATCAGCGCCGCCGCGTCCCAGCCGCCTTGCAGACCCGCCGCAAAGCCGAGTGCTGCTGGCGCCACGCCAAAGGAAACGATGTCAGCCAGTGAATCGAGCTCGCGCCCCAGGGCAGAGTTCTGGTGCCGCGCCCGCGCAATCTTGCCGTCGAACACATCAAAGGCAAATGCCGCCGGCGCCAGCGCCGCAGCCGCAAAGAAGTGAAACGGCAACTGGCTGCTCATGTAGAGCATGGCAAACAGCACCGCGCCCACGCCGCAGGCCGCATTGCCCAGCGTGAAAAAGTCCGCCAGATGAAAGTCGCGCAGCATCGAAAAGTGGCGGCGCCTGGCGGGGGTGGTAACGGATTGGGTGTTGTCATTTTGCATGGCGTCCTTTGCGGTTTTGCGCGCGTGCCTTTGGGTGCATCGCGTGTGGCTCATCTTATCGGCCACAGCCTTTGGGAGCGGTCAGACCCCGGCCCCGGCGGCTGTCGGTGGCATCCCACGGTATCAGGCACCATTTGCGAGCAAAAAAGGCTCCAAGCCCAATGAATACGTGCGTAAACAGCTATTAATAACATAGCGACTTAGAAGTCAGGTCGGCACGGTTCGGCTCATCCCGGAACATGTGATCGCCAACAAAGAAAGCAGGTGCGCCCAAAACACTTCGGGCGACTTTGGAAGCAGGGATCAGACGCGAGATGACCGCGATCCGCGTACCATGCGCTTGATACCTCTCGTCGATACCTCACGTTGACAGCCCCGCCTGACCGGCCTCCATCCAAAAAACTGCTTCCTCCATGGACAACTCTTCCTCTTACACGCCGCCAAAAATCTGGTCTTATGACAAGGAAAGCGGTGGTCGCTTCGCCAGCATCAACCGCCCGACCGCAGGCCCGACCCACGAAAAAGCGCTGCAGGTCGGACGCCACCCGCTGCAGCTGTATTCGCTGGGCACGCCGAACGGCGTCAAGGTGACGGTGATGCTGGAAGAGCTGCTGGCAGCGGGGCACCGTGGTGCAGAGTACGACGCCTGGCTGATCCGCATTCAGGACGGTGACCAGTTCGGCAGCGGTTTCGTCGCGGCCAACCCCAACTCGAAAATCCCGGCGCTGGTCGATCACAGCGGGCCGGCGCCAATACGGGTGTTCGAGTCAGGCGCGATCCTGATTTATCTTGCCGAGAAGTTCGGCGCTTTTCTTCATCAAGAGGGCGCCAAGCGCGCCGAATGCCTGTCATGGCTGTTTTGGCAAATGGGCAGTGCGCCCTTTTTAGGCGGCGGGTTTGGTCACTTCTATGCGTACGCGCCGACAAAGATCGAATACGCGATTGATCGGTACGCGATGGAGGTCAAGCGCCAGCTCGACGTGCTCGACCGTCGCCTCTCCGAGAGTCCCTATTTGGCAGGCGACGAGTACACCATTGCCGACATGGCGGTGTGGCCCTGGTACGGCGCGCTGGTCAAGGGGCAGCTGTACGAAGCCGGTGAATTTTTGCAGGTTCAGGACTACACCCATGTGCTGCGCTGGACGAATCAGATTGCGCAGCGCCCAGCGGTGCGGCGCGGCCGCAAGGTGAACCGCACCATGGGCGAGCCGTCGAGCCAGCTGCACGAGCGCCATGAAGCCAGCGACTTTGACAACAAGACTCAGGACAAGCTGGCCGCGCCGACTCAACCATGATCACTCTCTACGACTGCGCCACCGCGCCCAGCCCGCGCCGCGCCCGCATTTTTCTTGCAGAAAAGGGAGTTGCCCATCAGACAGTCCAGGTGAACCTGAAAAATTCAGAGCAACTAAGCAGCGCCTACCAAGCAATCAATCCGCAATGCACCGTCCCCGCGCTGCGCACTGAAGAGGGCGCCATGCTGGCCGACAACGCAGCAATCACGGCTTATCTGGAGGCCCGTTACCCAGAGCCGCCGCTGCTAGGTACCACCCCAAACGAAAAAGCGCAAATTGCAAGCTGGAACTGGCGCGCAGAGTTCGAGGGGCTGATGGCCGTCGCCGAAGCACTGCGCAACAGCTCGCCAGCCATGGCCAATCGGGCGCTGCCCGGGCAGATGGACTATGCGCAGATTCCTGAACTGGCGCAACGTGGCTTGGCAAGGCTTGCGCAGTTTTTTGTCATGCTCAATGAGCACCTGGCCAACCGCAACTTCATCGCCACCGACTGTTTCAGCGTGGCCGACATCACTGCGGTGGTGGCGGTTGACTTTGCACGCATTGTGAAGATCAAGCCCGGTGAAGAACACCCACACCTTCAACGCTGGCGAGCAGCGATGGCGCAGCGGCCGTCGATGTCTTTATGAGCTGAGAAAGCGCCGACGCACGTACACGCCTCAGTGGCTCCGCGTTGGTAGCGGGAAACCTCGGGCCGCGCATCTTTTTCACTTGCCACCTTGCTATTGAAAACATAGCTGCTTGCGCACGTATTTCGTGGGATAGCGAGCGAAATTGTCTATAAGATTGCTGATCTTTGTCTCGAAGTGGTGCGACCGATTTACGGGGCGTTTTGTGTTGCGTCGATGGCGGCTATGCAGCGGAAGCTGCCGATCGCCAACGGCAGCTTGCTGAAAGCCCAATTCCAAAGTTTTGCCGACCCGTCAGCGGTCATTCATCACGGTCAGCATCGTGCCCCTTGCTGCCTTTCGATTTTTCGTCGCCAGCGTCGGCTTCGCAGCGTTAGCAGGTAGCCACAGTTCGCTATCAAATGGGTGCTGTCAACCAAAAGGCGACGTGGCATGGCACTTTCAAGCGATTGCCGATCCACTGTGTCATGAACCCATCATGTCATTGGATGTGTTCGGAAAACTAAGTGATGCACGTTGTAGCTGTGACAATGAACGCTTACAAAAAAGGAGGGGCAGGATGCCGCTTAGCTGGAACGAGATCAGAACTCGCGCAATTGCTTTTAGCCATGACTGGAAGAATGCAACAGACGAGAATGCCGACGCAAAGACTTTTTGGGACGAGCTTTTTGAGGTTTTTGGCGTAAAGCGTCGGCGCGTTGCCACTTTTGAGCATCGTGTTAAGCACGATGGCAAGCGTGGATTTATCGATCTGCTCTGGAAAAAAGTAGTGCTGATTGAGCACAAATCCAGAGGCAAGAACCTAAGCCGCGCGCACACACAGGCCAAAGACTACTTCCCAGGGTTGAAGGACGCCGACCTACCCAGATACATCATCGTTTGCGATTTTGCCAACTTCAAAATCTATGATTTGGAAACTGACGAGCTAACTGAGTTTGCCCTGAAAGAACTGCCCAACCAGATACTATCACTGGGTTTTATAGCGGGTGTTGAAAAGCGAACATACAAGGAGCAAGACCCGGTTAACGAGGAAGCCGCTGAGGCACTTGGCCAACTTCACGATGAGCTAAAAAAAGTTGGCTACGAAGGCCATGACTTGGAAGTCTATCTTGTCCGGTTATTGTTTTGCCTCTTTGCTGATGACACCGGAATTTTTGTTCCCATTAACATTTTCAATGACTATATTGAGACCCGCACGGATGAAGACGGGAGTGACTTAGGGCCACGCTTGCAAGAGCTGTTTGAAACTCTTAATAGGCCAGTAGAGAAGCGCTATAAAACCCTCGATGAAAGCCTGCAGCAGTTCCCATATGTCAACGGCGATTTGTTTTCCGAAGCGCTCCCTATTGCGCCTTTCACTTCAAAGCTTCGCAAAGCACTACTGAACTGCTGCGATGTCAACTGGGGTGAGATTAGCCCGGCCATTTTCGGTAGCCTCTTTCAATCAATCATGAACGCTAAGCAGCGCCGTGATTTGGGCGCTCACTACACCAGTGAAAAAAATATTCTCAAAGCTATCGGACCGCTGTTCCTCGATGACTTGAAGGCTGAATATGAGAAGGTTAAAACCCAAAAAGGTAAGCTTGCAGCGTTTCATCAAAAGCTGGCAACCCTTAACTTTTTAGACCCAGCTTGCGGGTGTGGAAATTTCCTTGTCATCGCTTACCGAGAGCTTAGGGAGCTTGAACTCGAAGTGATCGAAAAGCTCCACGGAAAGAGAGACCTACAGCTCACCATCGATGCTTTAAAGGATTACGTGAAAGTTGATGTAAACCAATTTCACGGCATAGAAATTGATGAGTGGCCAGCGCAAATCGCACGAGTCGCCATGTGGCTCATCGACCACCAAATGAACGTGAAAGTGAGTGCACTTTTTGGTAATGTGATGGTTCGCATACCTCTGGTGAAATCTGCGAATATTCATCAGCAAGACGCACTTACTTATGACTGGAATAAAGTAGTTGCTGGCAGAAAGTGCAACTTCTTGCTCGGTAACCCACCCTTCAAAGGTGCCAGGCTAATGACTGCCGCTCAAAAGAAGTCAAATTTGGCCGCTTTGACTGGCGTTCACGGGGCAAATAACCTGGACTTGGTGGCTGGTTGGTATGCAAAGGCTGCACGCTTTTTAAATCCTACGGCTAAGGCGGCGCTTGTGTCTACCAACTCGATTACTCAAGGTGAGCAAGTAGGTCTTCTTTGGGCTTGGATGCTGAGCCAGGGGGTACATATACATTTTGCACACCGCACATTCAAATGGAAAAATGAGGCTGGTGGTGAAGCCGCTGTACATTGCGTAATTATAGGTTTTGCACTGTTTGATAATCCTACAAAACAGCTTTTTGACTACGCCACAGTAACGTCCGACCCAACTAAAAAGTCTGCGGTAAACATTAATCCATATTTGGTTGATGCCGACAACATCTTGCTCTCCAAACGCTCAACACCACTACAGCCAGTCATATCGAAAATGGAGTTTGGGTCGATGGCGAACGATAATGGCGCGTTGTTGATAGAGACTGCCGCTGACCGCCGTGAAATGATTGCGCGAGATCCCCAAGCTAAACAGTTTATTAAGAAATTTTTCCAAGTCGATGAGTTTTTGTCCGACCATGAGCGCTGGTGCTTGTGGCTCAAAGATTTTCCGACGAAAGAATTTCGCACAATCACGCCTATTCGTGAACGCTTGGCTTTGTGCAAAAAACATCGAGAAGATAGCGATAGACCAGCCACGCAAAAGCTTGGCGAAACCCCTTGGCTTTTCGGTGAGATACGTCAGCCCGATACCAACTATCTGCTTGTGCCCAGGCACTCCAGTGAGACTCGTCGTTATGTCCCAATGGGTTTCATGACTCCAGACCTAATTTGTGGCGATGCAAACCTAATGGTGCCAGGAGCCACAATGTATGAGTTTGGAGTGATGTCCTCGCTTATGCACAACGCTTGGATTTCAGGTGTATGCGGTCGCATCAAAAGCGACTTTCGGTATTCCGCCACTATTGTCTATAACAACTATCCATGGCCTTCTGATATCACTGGCCCACGCAAAGCAGTAATTGAAAAAGCTGCATCTAATGTGTTGTTAGTTCGTGAGAAACACAAAGGCAGCAGCCTGTCCACTCTCTACGATCCTCTCGCAATGCCCACAGATTTGCGCAAAGCTCATAAACTGTTAGATTCTGAGGTAGATTTGGCATATAGCAAGCGAGTATTTACTTCGGACGCTGAGCGAGTGGCTTACCTGCTAGTACGTTACCGAGACGCCGCCGCAGCATTGAAGGGGACAGGGAAGCCTAAACCCAAGAAGTCAGCAAAAAAAGGTCCCACCAAGGAGACACCATGAATTGCGCCGCGTGGCGGTTTGACAGATGTTCACGGGCCTGATGCGATAGCACCTGCAAATTGAACTGCGCACTGTACGTGCTGCACTTCAACCGCATTTTATTGATGTCGTGCAGGTCGTAGTGGTTCACCCAGGGGCAAAACTTCATCTGCGGGCACTTAGAACTGCCGCGCCAGCAGCCTCGCTTCACCGTTGCCGGAGATGAAGCTCTTGAACACTTTGAGCTTTAACTCTGTTGCGTCACCTCAATCGTTAAACGACCGCTTGCAAGCAAGCCACCAGATTTCTTCCCGCATCCTAATCTGAGCTGGCTGCGTATCCGTACTTACCCAATTTGCTGTTCCAAAGATGTATGAATTGAACGGGTGAATGGATATCCCTGCCCTACACTGCTAGCACTAATGGGTGCGAAGGACTACAGAATTCGCTGGCCTGATCAAATAGAAAAAGTTGCGACAGAAAGTTGCGAGGGAGACACGATGACGGCGAACGCCTTTGGTGGCCGATGGACAAGTGAGAAGCTGGCCATCCTCCGTGAATACCTGATCTTCTATACAACGGCGCTTAAGAACCAATCCTTCGATCTGGTCTACATCGATACCTTCGCTGGCACAGGGCGCTGCAGAATCAAAGACACTGCCTACGGAAGCAGGATCATCGACGGCTCCGCGCGTATCGCGCTGGACACGCCTGGCTTTAGTCAGTATCGCTTTGTCGAACCCAATCCGAATTACAGGGCCGAGTTGCAGCAACTGGTACAAGCGCACCCGCACGGCGATCGTGCGGAAATTTCTAACTGTAAAGCAGCTGACGTTCTCCAATCCATGCTGCTTGGCTACAACTGGCACAAGACGCGAGGCGTACTGTTTTTGGACCCGTATGGGCTGCAGTGCTCGTGGCACATGCTTGAGGAAATTAACCGAACGCAAGCGCTGGACGTGTTTTTTCTTGTCAGCCTGTCGGGGCTGTTCCGACAAGCTGCTGTAGACGCAGCTGACATTGATGAAGGGAAGGCGGCAGCACTGACCAACTTTCTCGGCACCGATCAGTGGCGCAACGCGCTCTACACTAAGGAGCAAGACGACCTCTTCGGAGACGATCCGCAAATCACGCGCGAGCGAGGCTGGCAGGGAATTCTCGAATTTACAACGAAGCGGCTGAAGACGCTTTTTCCCTATGTGGCGCCGCCAAAGCTGCTTGGCAGCCAGCGAGGGCCACCGTTGTATGCGCTGTACTTCGCAATGACCAACCCGAAACCATCGGCCATAGGGCTAGCGACCAAAGTGAGCCGTGACATTCTTAATAAGTTGCGCTGACCCCTGCGGCTGGCATATCCCGAAGCCTCAGCGACCGTGGCCATTCAATCATTACAGAGCCCTTTCCGCGGCTCTGAGCGTAAGCGGTGCCGGCCTGCTGCGGCTTGGCACCTAGTTGTTTAACGAAGACGCGGGCGCCGCCAGCTTCGCACTGCCTAACTAGCGATTCGGCCCAAGCAAGATCCATTGGCCGCGCTCTTGAACCCGATTCGCCGCCGACGATCACCCAGTTCGGTAGTAAATGCCGGGGCACCTCGCCAAAGTCCTCGAGCAGCGGCTCCGCGCTCCAAAAACGGACACTTGCCGGCGTCGCTATGAGCTTCGGACCGTCGCGCAGAAGCTCTTCGCGATTGACAATAGTAGCTCCAACCCATACGTTGGCTGGTGTCCCGGCAGGAAACATTAATTGCAGCATTCGAGCGGCGTTCCCAATCCGTTTAGTCAGTAGCTGCCAGTCCAGCATCGGCGTTGTGTAAATGAGCTTGGCCAAATCGACACGCCAGCTGTGGTCCACTTCATTGTCGAAAACGTCCGCCAAGCTCGAGCAGAAAACGCGAGCCCGCATATTTCTAACCGAAGCTGCTTTGTTCCAGCGCAGCGGCTGTTTCCAATTTGCTTCGCTTGTCCGCTTTCGGGGTTTTCCGGATCCCCATCCTTCCGGCGTCCAGCCGCGAAAGCGATCTTGAGCAGCCGCGTAGCAGTTGTCGCAGCCGGGGCCTACGCGGGTGCAACCAATCCACCCATTAAAGGTGAAGTCAGTCCACTCAATCGTTGATTCGGCCATGTCATCTCCATTGTGCCGCTATGCCAGTGAATGTGCTGTAAATTTACACAGTAAATTTTCGGGCGGTTGTCTACGACTTTACAGCGATATGACCGCTTCTGGCCGGTTGCAGGTGGCGCAGTCATCGAAATCGTCTCCACATTGCTGACGGTCAAGCTGCTGATCTGAATGTCGGGTATGGAGCGCGCATTTCGAATCGCCCTATGTCGGCAGCCAGTCTGAAGCCGCCCTTCCATCACAGATGCTCACCCGCACGAACCAACAGATCGCCTTGCGATAGGCTGAGGTATCACACGGTGCATCAAGTCGCTATGAATTAAGTAGCTGTTTGGGCACGTTCTACCAAGGCTGGAGGCCTGTAACACTCTTGTCTTATTGCTGGAGGCCAGACTGCGCAAGATCACTAAGACGCGCGGGCACTTGCCCAGTAATGATGCAGCGTCTACACAGATTTGGCTGGCATTTGGATACTTACAGCTGAACCCGCCGCGCAACGCCAGGCTTCCATGCCGCAATTTACCTTCATTCGCAGACCCTGCCGCCTGCGGTCAGCGCGGCACCGGGCTTCCACCCTCAGCGCGCAAGCACCGTCTGCTCAATGGGCTCGTTGACGAGTCACTTTCATTACGATTACAAGTTAGTCCGCGCATGTGGTCCCAACTCAAACAAGCCAGCCTACACAATTCCCTGGGCGATTCAAGCCCGCCGAAATTCCGCTTGCCGAGCATCACATCCGCAGCGGCTTTGCATACCCCGTCATCTCCAGATAGCCGCGCCCAACCCGCTTGCCGTTGCTGTCCATCAAATCGCTCAGCCCTTCCCAGTAAATCGCGCCAGTGGACTGGCGGCTGTCGAGTTCCTGGTTGTCGATAACGGCTTTGACGGTGTAAAAATCTGCAGGGGTGCGAACGATCCATTCGACCGGGTAGGTGGTTTGGCTCAATGGGCTTTTCCAGAAGCGAACGGGTTTGAAAATGACTTCGCCGCGACTGAAAATATAGGGCGTGCCGCTGGCGCTGCGAAAGGATCCGCCGTCCCACACAGCGCCGCCGTTAATGTCCCGCAGGCGAAAGGCGGTCAGTGCGCTGCCGTCATCAAGGTTCATGCCGATCCAGTCCCAGCCGGTGGCGCTGGGGTGCAAGATTTCCTCGCTCCATTCGTGGTCCAGCCAGGCTTTGCCGGTAACTTCAAAACTTTTTCCCTGCAATTGCAAAGTGCCGCGCGTGGCAAGTTGCGGCTGGCTGTAGTAGTAGCTGGCCTGCTTTTCTTCCGGGCCTTTGCGCGACAGCCCCTGCTTGCCCTGCAACAGCAGGCTTTGAGTTTCGGTGAATTGCAGCTGGATGCCGAAGTCTTTGCCGGGCAGCTCGGCG
>JANLYY010000263.1:0-10935 GCA_031365885.1 Polaromonas sp.
GTTTGATGTCGAAGGCCTGAAAGAAGCCAGCGCCAACGTCTTGAGAGAAGAGCCCGGCCCCGCGCTGCAATACGGCGCCACTGAGGGCTACCAGCCGCTGCGCGAGCAGCTCAGCACCTACATGGCGACCAAGGGCGCCACCGTGGCGGCGCATGAATTGATCGTCACCACCGGCAGCCAGCAGGCGCTTGATCTGCTCGGCAAGACCATGATCAGCCCCGGCGACAAGGTAATCGTCGAAGGCCCGACCTTTCTGGCCACCATCCAGTGCTTCAGGCTGTACGGTGCCGAGCTGATCAGCGCGCCCATCGACGCGCATGGCGTAAAAACCGACGAGCTGGAAAAACTCATCGCCCAGCACAAGCCCAAGTTTGTGTATCTGGTTCCAACCTTTGGCAACCCCAGCGGCGCCATGCTCAGCCTGGAGCGGCGCAAAAAAGTGCTGGAGATGGCGGTGAAGCACGGCACGCTGATCGTTGAAGACGACCCGTACAGCGACCTGTATTTTGCTGAGCCACCACCGCCGACATTGCTCGCGTTGAGCGAGCAAGTCCCCGGCAGCCGCGAGCTGATCGCCTACTGCGGCTCGCTGAGCAAAGTGCTGAGCCCCGGCCTGCGCATCGGCTGGATGATCGCCCAGCCCGAACTGCTCGCCAAAGCCACCATGTGCAAACAGTTCAGCGACGCCCACACCAGCACCTTCGCCCAGGCGACAGCATCGCAATACCTCAAACTCGGCCGCCTGCCGGCTCAACTGGATATGGTGCGCAAGGTGTACGCCGAACGCGCTGCCGCCATGGCCGATGCGCTGCGGCGCGAACAGGGCGACGCGATTGAGTTCACCGAGCCGGCTGGTGGCTTGTTCTTTTGGGCGCGGCTGACCGGCGCGGGCGGAAAAGTCAAAGACGCCAGCGAATTCGCCAAACGCGCGATTGAGCAGGGCGTGGCGTTTGTGCCCGGCGCGCCGTTTTATGCGGCTGATGCGGATGCGGCGACGCTGCGGCTTAGTTTTGCTACGGCGGATGTGGCCAAGATTCTGGAGGGGGTGGGGCGGTTGGGGAGGGCGATTTAGCAGTGCCGTTTGGGAAAACTAGCCGGTATCAATTCACCCAAAGGACTTCAACATGAGCACCATCGCCATTGAAAAAAGCAGCGGCAATGTTTCTGCTAATTGATGCCAGACTGATGGGTAGGAAATGCTGGTCAAAGCCAAGTTGACCAGCAAGATTTAGTGCCACAGCGGCCGGCAAATGCATGATTTCGTGGTGCGCATAACCATCAGTTTTTTCTATAAGGCGGATACCAGTGAGCTACTCCGCAGACAGCATTCTGAGAACGCCTGCTGTCCAATTCGGTTGAGGATGCGATTGTTGATAAATTGCTTACTATGTGGGGTTGTATTTATCGATTCTCTTGTTGATAGACGGGGAAGAGAATCCCACTAATTATCGAAGATGACGGATATGTATGAAAAAAATAAACTCTGGGAATCTGTCTCCGTTTTTGAAACAGGTCTTTCGGCGGCGGAATGGGCTGGGCGAATAGTAACATTCCTGTTCATCCTAAGTGGAGGAACTGCAACCGCGATTTTGGCAAAAGCCAATCCGCTGATCAAAGATTTAGGCTCCATTTATTGGATTGTGATCGGCTTATTTACATCACTTACCATTTTTATAATTTTCTATCTTTTTAAGTCTGCAAATTTAAAGCAGGCGGAGGCAGATTTTTATAGAGTTATGGCATTGCCGCGGAGTTCAGTTAATCCGCTGTTGGAATCATTCAAGGATTTAATAATATCAATAGAAGACCTTAGGCTGCCAACATCCCAGCTCCATGAAAATAAGCTTTTCAAGAGATGTAAATTCGTCGGCCCTGCGGCGATCGCAATCATGGGGGGGACCTACCAAAATAACCACTTTCAGAACTGCGGTGACATTATTGCTTTGCCGGAAGGCGCGTGGGTGACTGGGATGATAGTTTTGCAAAACTGCACTGTTGAGGAGTGTGAATTCGTTCGAGCAGCAATTTTCACAGATCAGAATACTGCAAAGGCCTTCGCAGGCATTGCTGGTGCAGAAGTGAAAGGCATTATTTGAGCGTTGCAAAGTTATCTGCGATAACGTTACGCGGACTAATCGGGGTCGGATTCCAATTAATTTGCGTTTTCCTTAGACGAGGGTATCAATATAGGTATCGGCAGTTGCCGTAATATGTGCTGAATCCCTTCATCATCTCCATGCGAAAAACCCTAATTTTTTACGATGACCTTCTCGCCACAGCCGAGCGCTACACCGGCCTGAAAGAAAAATCTGCGCTAGTCCGCGAGGCGCTGCGAGCGTTGATAGAACGGGAAAGCGCTCGCCGTCTGGCAGCACTGGGCGGCTCGGAGCCTGACTTGAAGCCAGTCACCCGCCGCAAGCCGCCGGCATGATTCTGGTGGACACCTCGGTGTGGGTAGAACACCTGCAGCGGGGCAACAACGGCTTGGCTGAACGCCCCATCGCTCTGTTTAACAGCCGATGTCTGCTATCAATGTAGTAGCTGCTCTCGCAGGTATTACCTGGGCTAAAGGCCGATTTGATCCACAAAGGCCTCAAGCCGCCAGCTTCGCACTCGCCAGCCGGTTCAAGCTAACCCCTTGCTCTGCCGCCATCATCGTCAGGTTGCGGTGAAGCTGCGGCGGTATGCGCACCCTGAACTCGCCGCTGTAATGCTTTTCTGCCATCGGAACTGGCACGGGCTCACCGCTGGCCTCCATGTCGGCCACTACGTCGGCAACGACTTTGCCAATACCTTTTAGCGCGCCCTCGGGGGTTTTTGCCAGCCAGCTCAGTGAGGGAAATTCAGCGCACAGACCCAGATGCTCGTCGTCTTCGGGCGACCAGGTGACGCGGTAGGTGTAATGCTTGATGTTCATGATTGACCTTTCAGTTTGTCAATGGCTTGCAGGACTTGCCGGACCTGATAGGGCTTGGCTTTGCCTTTCGCGTTCTGGATATTGACGCGCGGGTCGCCAGCCCACGGGGTTTTGAAAATGACATGGCTGCTTCCGCTTTGGCGTGGCTGGCCAAAATAAGTTGTGCAGACCTTGTTGAGTTCGCTGAAAGCCACGTTGGCGGGCTCCACGCGCATTTGTTCGAGAAGTTTTTCAAGGCTCGCCATATTGGCAAATATGGTGCCACTATTGGCACCACTTGTCAACTCTTTGGGAGACGTAAATGCGGGTAGGCCTTCCGTGAACGTCGCCAGACGATGGCAGCCGTTTCTATCGAAGTTACTGCGGTTTATCGTTGTTACTCAAAAAATAGATAACTTTGGCTCGATGCTTTTGGATGTCTGCGGCTCCCCGATGAGCCCAGTTCTTTCTGCGGGTCGTAGCGGTCAAATAGGCATTCCTGATGCCTGTCCCGTTCTTGTCGGCGGTTTGCCAGTTCGCGCCCATAAACAACTGAATGCTATTAATCTAGTAGCTGATCACGCCGGTATCGTATGGGCTAGAGGCCGATTCAATGCATGAAAACGTCAAATCAACCGCCACGCCCCCGTCAGTATCCGAAGCGCATCCTCTACCCGTTTCATGTGCGCGCGCGAAAGGACTGCGATGGGTTTGTCACCCATCAGGCGCCGGTTGGATATCGTGCGGATCTGGTCGATCAGTAGATCGGTGTCTTCTTTCATCTGACCGGGTTTGCCCAGCGACACGCGTAGCGGGTAGCCGTCGCCCTGGGCGTCGCGGTACACCTGCGTGGTGCCGGGGATGACGATGGTGGTGGCGTGGCCGGCTTCGTTGAGGATGTTGGTTTGAATGATCAGCGCTGGGCGGCCGCGCTTACCGGGTTCTTCCTTGTGCGTTTGCGGTTAGAAATCAATTTCCCAAAGCTGACCCCGCGTGACCTTAATCCGTTTTTGCAAGGCCGTCTCCGGTGCTCGCGTCCATGGCCTGGTTTTCAAGCAAATGGTGGGATGACAGCTGCTTTGACAGATGTGTCATGCGTTCTTTAAGCATGCGTTCGTTTTTCTCACGCACGGCATCGCGCAGGTATTCAGAGCTGGGCATGTTGAACAGGCTTGCCAGCGCTTTGGTTTGTTCCACAAACTCAGTCGAGGCGCGAAACGAAAGGGTGGTTGCACTCATGGTTGCACCTCGTATGTGTAGTACGCAACTGTCGTACAAAAATGCGCTCACGATGATGGAATGCGTTGACAGATCACAGCGATAGAAGGCATGACCTCCGTAGTTGGAAAACTGCTCGCTGCCACCCATTGATTGCTATTAATAAAGTAGCTGCCTGCGCAGGTATCTATTGGGCTAGAGGCGGATTGAATATACAAAACGACTACTCCTGGCTCTCGGCTGGCTAGCCAGCTCGTTACGTACTCGCCGCCGCCGGCCAGTCGGTGAACGGAAACGGCACCACCTCCGTAGCAAACGTCACAAACGAAGCAATCTGCGTCAAATACAGCCCGACGCTGCTGCCGAAGCGCTGCAACCGTTTGTTGGGCTCGTCGTTGAAGATGGCGAACACCAGTTGCACCACAGCAGTCAAAACCAGTATCCATGCGGCCAGTTGAAAGGCGGCGCACATCAGCAGCATCAGCAAGGCGCGCACCCAGAGCTTGCGCGGTTCGGGGGTAGTGATCAATGCGGTTTCGGTCATAAACAGTTTTCCTCAAAACAAGATCTTTATTCTGCGCGTGTGCCGAGGCGGCGTTTTGATTTGTGTCAACCGACAGCGTGCGCGGACTCGTCATCGGAAGGCAGGCAGCGCCAAGCCGTGCGCCCGGTACGCCATCATTCCTTGATCTCGGATTCCACCAGCTGCCCCAACAGCACCAGCGACTGCTGCCAGCCCAGGTAGCAAAGCTCTATCGGAATGACGGCGGGGATACCCGCTTGCACCGCGGTCATGTCGGTGCCGCAAGACACGGCTTTCAGCGTGATCGTCGTTGTCATTTCGCCCGGAAGGTTGGGGTCGTCGAACTGGCTGGTGTAGCTGATGAGTTGGTTTTCCAAGAGTTCCAGGTAGGTGCCGCCGAATGACATGCTGTGATTGATCGCGAAATTTATGAACGACATGCGCCAGTGGCCGCCCACCTTGGCATCCATGGTGTGGACTTTGCCGGTGAAGCCGTTGGGCGGCAGCCACTTGGCCATGGATTCGGCGTTGAGGAAGGCGCGGTACACGCGCTCGGGCGGGGCGCGCAGAACGCGGTGGAGCTGGACGGTGCTGGTAGTCATGGTTGCCTGGTCTTTCTTTCCAAATAAACCAGGCAGAGGAAAAACCCTCTGCCTGGTTTTAAAAGCGGTGCGAACTCAAGAACCGCGCCATCAGCGGCGATAGATCGCCACCCGAATCAGTTCGCCGCAAAGCAATAGAACTTGCCCGCGCCGCCCGTTTTCACCAGCGCCTCCTGGCTGCAACCGGCCGACTGGTGCGAGAAGTTCCATGACTTGGCCCAGTTCTCCGGCAGCGGGCCAATGCGGTCGTGGTGGCCGACGATGGCTGAGCCTTCGGTGGAGCTGGTCCACGATTTGCAGGTGGTGTCGGTCTGCGGCGCAAAGGCCGTGCCGTCGGCGCGCGAGCCGGTCAGCATGTCGTGTTCGTTGGGCGTGTCGCCGCGGCCTTTGATGGGGTTGCCGCGCTCGTCAAGGGCGGTATCCTTGCCGATGTTGTTGCCGTTGTGCAAGTGGGCGACGTCCCGCGCAATCATCACGCCTTTGACGTTGTACCAGGGGCCGTTGCCGATGCGATCACGTGCGTTGGTCGCGGCGATGGCGGGTGCGGCGCCGGCAGCCATCGTTGGCGGCGTGCTCAGGTAGGCGCGCCATGTCTTGGCGGACGCACCGGCGGCGGTGGCCAGGCGCTGGCAATGCGCGTCGGCGCCTGGCAGGCCGCCCAGATCAGCGCCCTTGCCGCTGCCCGTGCTGGTGGCAAAAAAGCTCATCGGCCCGGTGGACGAGGACGGCGTGGCGCAGGCTGCAAGCAGTGCGAGCGAGGCAGTTGTCAATGCAAGGGAGCGGAGTGTTCGCATGGCGGGTTTCCCAGGAGTTGTAGATAGATAAATATTACGCATCAGCACTTGCCGGCGTGCCTCAGGGAGTTCCCTAGGTTGACCGTGCGCGGGCTGATCGACGGCGCCCAGGGAGTCCGAACAGCGGTGTCCTACGCCGTGGCCGCACATTGGCTGATCCGTCTTTTCTCGAGGCGGCCTACGATGTTTCTACTGAACGGCCGACCAACGATAAGGATACGAACATGTCAGATTTGAACGATGCCAGCCAGACCACGCCACCGAAAGACTCGAAGATAAAGCTCGAAAAGGCCGAGGAGGAAAGCCGGAAACTCGACTCCCCCAAGCGCACCAATGACTCGACGATTGACCCCGACAAGCCGCTGACAGATATTTTGGAGGGCTACCACGGCGGGTAGTCGGCGCGGTGGGTTTTTTACGGCTTTCCAGGCCAGCGTGCAGCGTGCAGCGTTGCAATTCGAACTTGAGTGCTATGTATTTAGTAGCTGCTTGCGCACGTATTACCTGGGCTGCAGGCCGATTTAATAGAATTCATGCAGTGGTCTGCAAGTCAGGGGCTTCACCTCACAGCTAAACTGCAGACATGCTGGTACTGGGATTTGAATCGAGTTGTGACGAAACCGGAGTGGCGCTGGTCGACGCGTCGGGCCACGGCGTGCCGCGTCTGCTGGCGCACGCATTGTTTAGCCAGATCGACATGCACCAGGCCTACGGCGGTGTGGTGCCTGAACTGGCCAGCCGCGACCATATCCGGCGCGTGCTGCCGCTGACGAATGAGGTCATGACCCAGTCAGGTAAAACACTGGCCGACGTGGATGTGATTGCCTTCACGCGCGGGCCGGGTCTGGCCGGTGCGCTGCTGGTGGGCGCCGGTGTGGCCTGCGCGATGGCGGCTGCGCTGGGCAAGCCGGTCATCGGTGTGCATCATCTAGAAGGGCATTTGCTGTCGCCTTTTTTAGGCCGCGACCCGCCTCAATTTCCGTTTGTCGCCCTGCTGGTGTCGGGCGGGCACACGCAGCTGATGCGCGTGGACCGTGTCGGCAGCTACGAGTTGCTGGGCGAAAGTATTGATGACGCAGCCGGCGAGGCGTTTGACAAGTCGGCCAAGCTGATGGGTCTGCCGTATCCGGGCGGCCCGCACCTGGCGAAGCTGGCAGAACGCGGCGATGGCGCGGCTTTCAAGCTGCCGCGGCCGTTGCTGCACAGCGGCAATCTTGATTTTTCGTTTGCCGGCCTGAAGACCGCCGTGTTGACGCAGGCAAAAAAACTCGGCGCTGAACTTGAAAACCGCAAGGCAGATCTGGCGGCGTCTACTCAGGCTGCCATCGTCGATGTGCTGGTAAAAAAATCAATGGCTGCGATGACGCAAACCGGTCTGAAGCGCCTGGTGGTCGCCGGCGGAGTTGGCGCCAACGCCTTGCTGCGCAGCCAGCTCAACGCCGCTTGCGGGCAGCGCGGCATTCGCGTGCATTACCCCGAGCTGGATTTGTGTACCGACAACGGCGCGATGATTGCGCTGGCGGCCGGCATGCGCGTGCAGGCCGGGCTGGAAAAAATTCAGCGCGGCTACACGTTTGAGGTGAAGCCGCGCTGGAATCTGGCTGATATGCGGTACCAGCCCGAACAGGCTTGCGCTGCCGGGCTGTCCTGATTATTGGATCGATAGCTGCGATACGTTGCTGACCGGAATTTTCTTGCCGAGAGTCAAGGTCAACACGCCGTTCTCCAGTTTCGCGGTGCTGCTGGTCACATCAATTTCCAGCGGGAAGCGCCAGGCGGCTTTCACGCTGCGCGGGGCATCAGCCTTGCTGCTAATGCGAACCACGTCGCCTTCGATGCCGATGTCGAGCTGTTCGCGGCTCAGGCCGGGCACGTCGAGTTGCAGCGAATAGGTTTTTTCCTGGTCTTCAACACTTGCCGACTTCGACGCATCAGCGCCCGCCAGCGAGGTCAGTGTTTCGTCAAGAAATTTGTCGAGTGCGCCGTTGCGGGCGACGGGCGCGTAGCTGCGCTGAAAACTACGGGCGGGGCGGGTGGCCAATGAATAAAACATGGTGATTCCTTTTAACAAATAGTTGGAGACAAATCGGGGGAAATTACCCCTTACACTTCGCGGCGTTCACCGTGATTGTCGCATGCAGCCTACTTAGGCATGTGCCTGATTTATTCAAGCGGCGGGGCGCTAAACCGAAAGAACTATTTTTTTATGCAGCGACTCTTGAAACTTTTTTCGTTGACCCTATGCATGGCCGCACCATTGCTTGCGGCGGCGCAGCGTCCCGTACTTCAGCCACCGATACGTGTCGCATTGATCGAAAGTCTGTCGGGATCATTCGCCAACACCGGCGAGGCCGTTTTTCGCAATCTGGTTTGGGCCACCGAACGCGTGAATGCGCGCGGCGGCGTGAAGCTGCCAGGCGGTAGCCGTCCGCTGGCTATCGAGCGCTATGACAGCAAGGGTCAGAACGAAGAGGCGCTGTCGGCGCTGCGTTCGGCGATTGACGACGGCATCACCGTGATTGCGCAGGGAAACTCTTCAGCCACGGCTGCGGTGCTGATCGATGCCATCAACAAGCACAACGAACGAGAGCCCACCAAGCGCGTGCTGTTCCTCAACTATTCTGCAGTTGATCCGTCATTAACGAACGAAAAATGCAGCTTCTGGCATTTCCGTTTCGACGCGCACGCCGACATGCGCATGGCCGCGCTGATGGAGGTGTTTAAAGACGACAAGGCATTGAAAAGCGTTTACCTGATCGGACAGGACTACAGCTTTGGGCAAGGTGTGCTGCGTGAAGCTAGAAAACAGATCGGATTGCAGCGGCCTGATGTGCAGATCGTTGGCGATGAGTTGCACGCGCTGGGCCGAGTAAAGGACTTCGTTCCTTACGCCGTGAAGATCAAGCAAAGTGGTGCGCAGGCGGTGCTCACGGGCAATTGGGGCAATGATTTGACGCTGCTGATCAAGGCTGCGAAAGAAGTCGGCTTTGAAGGACGGTTCTACACGTTTTACGGCAACGCACTGGGCGCGCCGGCGGCGATTGGCGAAGCGGGTGTGGGCAAGGTGATTGCCGTGGCGGACTGGTTCCCGAATGCGCCCGGCGCTGAGTCAGAAAAGTTTTACCAGAGCTTTCGCCAGCGCTTTCCACAGCCGCAAGACGACTACGTTCACATGCGCATGCAGCTGATGATCGAGGCACTGGCGCAGAGCATCGAGAAAGCTGGTGCTATAGATACGATAGCTGTCGGCGCACAGTATGAAAGGGCTAGTGTGCTTTTTGCATCACACAAAGGCGCCATGCGGGCTGCCGATCATCAGTTTCAGCAGCCGCTGATGGTGGCCGTGATGGACAAGCTCGGCGCGCCGGGCGTGAAGTTCGATGTTGAAGGTTCGGGCTACGGCTTTCGCGTTATCAAGACCATCGACGCGGGGCGGGCCGAGCAGCCGCACAGCTGCAAAATGGTGCGGCCTTGAGGGAGAGAAGAGTTTTTACAAGGAGATCAAAGAGATCAAGGAGGAACACACAAGGAATACCTCAAAAAGTTTTTAATTCCCCTGCTTGATCTCCTTGATCTCCTTGTTCAAAAAAGTATCCGTAGTTAAAGGCAACCCATGAGACAAGCTGTACTGAACCTCGAAGAATCCATGATCCGCCAGGTCGCCAACGCCGGCATGGGGCGCAGCGACGTGCTGAAATTCTGGTTCGGTGAAAGCGATGAGGTCACGCCGTCTTTCATCCGCGACGCGGCGGCTGCATCATTGCTGCAGGGTGAGACTTTTTACGCCCACAACCTGGGCCTGCCCGAGCTGCGGGAGGCGATTGCCGGCTATGCCATGTCACTGCGCGCAGAGGGCGCAGCGCCCATCGGTGCAGACCGGATTGCGGTGACCTCGGGCGGCGTCAGCGCGCTGATGCTGGCGGTGCAGGCGGTGGTTGATGCTGGCGATGAAGTCGTTGCGGTCACGCCGGTCTGGCCCAACCTGACGGCGCAGCCGGCCATCATGGGCGCTGTCGTGAAGTGCGTCAGCCTGTTGCCTGTCGCGGGGGAGTGGCAGCTGGACATGCCCAAATTGTTGGCCGCCATCACACATAAAACAAAGCTGTTGATCATCAATGCGCCAAACAACCCGACCGGGTGGACCTTAAGCCCGGCCGAGCAGCAAACGATCCTGGATCACTGCCGGCGCACCGGCACGTGGATATTGGCCGACGAGGTTTATGAGCGGCTTTATTTTGAGCCAACGTCAAAGGGCGCGGCACCGAGTTTTCTCGATATCGCTGCCGCCGATGACCGTTTGATGGTCGCGCACAGTTTCTCCAAAAGCTTCTTGATGACCGGCTGGCGCCTGGGCTGGCTGGTGTTGCCGCCGACCGCCACGCTTCACCTCGGCAAGCTGATTGAGTTCAACACCTCCTGCGCGCCCGTGTTTGTGCAACGTGCGGGGCTGGTCGCTATCACTGGCACCGCCGACGTGACGCCGCGTGTCGTGAGCCACCTCAAAACTTGCCGCGACACGCTGGTCCCGTTGCTGGACGCCGTGCCTGGCGTCCAGGTAGCCTCGCCCAAAGGCGGCATGTATGCTTTTTTCAGGCTGGAAGACCAGGCGCGGTTTGGCGATTCGCTGGACGTTGCGAAACGTCTCGTCATTGAGGCGGGGCTGGGCCTGGCACCCGGCGACGCCTTTATGGTCAACCCGGAGCCGGAGGCACGCGGCTGGCTGCGCTGGTGTTTTGCCAGCCAGGACCCTGCCCGGCTGGTGCAGGGCGTGGACCGGCTCAGAACGTGGCTTGGGCTATAATCCAAGGCTCTGCGCAACGCCACGGCCCTGCTTTTGAAGCGAAGGCCGCCACGCCAGAACACGACGAAAGCGGTTAATTTTTTAATTTCCCACTTCCCACT
>JANLYY010000278.1:0-8779 GCA_031365885.1 Polaromonas sp.
CTGATTACTTTGCTCGCCATCGTCAACCCGCTGGCCATCGTGCCGTTTTTCATTCACAACACGCAGGGCTTTTAACGTGAACAGCGCCAGCGCACCATCGTCACCGCATCATTCAGCGCCTTTGTAGTGATTGCCGTCAGCGCGTTGCTGGGCTTGCAGATTCTGGAATTTTTCAGCATCTCGCTGGCAAGCTTTCAGGTCGGCGGCGGCATGCTGCTGCTGATCAGTTCGATGAATATGCTCAACGCGCAACCGGCCGAAGCCAAGACGCAAACGCACGAGATGGAAGACGGCGCTGCCAAAGCCGCGATGGGCGCCAGCATCGCGGTGGTGCCGCTGACGATTCCGCTGCTGACCGGGCCGGCCACCATGTCCACCGTGGTGATCTACGCCGAAAAGGCCAAGACATTCTGGCAACTGGGCACGCTGGTCGGCTATGGTGTGGTGATTGGGCTGGCGACGGCGCTGTGTTTTTCACTGGCCGAGCCGATCTCTCGCGTGCTGGGCAAAACCGGCATCAATGTGATGACGCGATTGATGGGGCTGATCCTGGCGGCGCTGGCCGTGGAAGTGATGGCCGATGGATTGAGCAAGCTGTTTCCGCTGCTGGCGCATACGCTGCCTGCGGCGCGCTAGGCCGGCCCTGGCAACCCGATTGAGAAACAAATTGGCCTACAGCCCCCAAAATACATGCGTAAGCAGCTATGCTTTTTGTAGCTCTTTCACCAGCTGGTTGCTGATGTTGCGCAGCCGCTGCGCCATTAGCTGGGTAATTTTTACCAGCAGTTTGGCGCCGACGCCGGGGTGGTCGCGAATCAACAGGCCGATGGCGTGGCTGCCCAGCACGCCGGCCTCGACCGCTTCAATCGCGGTACAGGTGGTGTAGCGCAGGCCGCTGTCGAGCATGGACATCTCACCAATGGCAGCGCCGCGCTGGATCACCGCGACGCGCGACTGGGTGACCTCGATTTTGTCGGGGTCGGCTACATCGTTCCCACCGGCCGACGGCGCATCGACCTCGTTTACGCGCAGCTCGATGCGCTTGGTCACGTCTACTGTGCCCTTGAGAATCAGCATCATCCAGTCGCCGGCATCGCCTTCCCTGATCAGCACCTGGCCTGGCGCGGCGCGCACCAGCAGCATCGACGCGGCTAGCACGTCGGCTTCGGCGGCTGTGAAATCTTCCAGCAGCGGCGAGTGTTCGAGCAGGTCGGGGCTGTAGGTGGCCAGCCGCTCGCAGTGGTCCACCACCTGAAGACCGGCGCTGTGCAGTTGTTCTTCGAGCCTGTTCATGAGGATCTAGGGCGCCTGCCGGGCTGGTTGCTGTTGCAGCCATTGGTCCAGCTGTTCAATGGCCGCGTCGGTTGCCGCCGTCAGCGCCCGCACGCCGCCGGGCGCATCCGACGTGGTAGCCGGAACCTGCGCCACGATGACGCGTTGTGCGACCAGTTTTTCACCAGCGGCGGTCACGTCCACCAGCGTGGCGCGCAGCCGCACCAAGCCGACACTGGCATCGGACGCGCTGAAAAAATGACTGAATTCCTGCAGCTCCAGCCGCAGCTGCAACGGCAGCAACGGGTTCTGGCTGCGGTTGAGCGCCAGCCCTTCACGCGCGTTGAAGACCGGACGGCGCAGGCTCAGCGTATCGCGCAGGCGCTGGCGCACCAGCTGCGCCGGCGGCATGCTCCAGCGCGACTGCGAATAAGGCCGCAATTCCTGCGCATCGACGTACGCCAGCCGGTACAGCACGGCCAGGTTGTCGAGCGCGCCGCCGCTGGTGCTGATCTCTTCAATGGCGACGGGCGCGAGAGGATTAGCGGGCGTCTGCGGTGTTGGTGCTGCTACCGGCTGGGCTGGCTGCGCAGCGAGCGGGCCGGGGCCGAAGTCATACATGGTGGCGCGCGTAGGCTTGGACGGCAGCGCGGAGCAGGCGCTGAGCAGAAAGGCCGCCGTTAGTGCATAAAAAAAGCCTGTAGCCCCCGTATTACTTGCGTAAGCAGCTATTAACTTCATAGCGGATGGGATTTGAACTACTGTTTTGCTGGAAGATTGCGGGCTCATTTTTTATCTCCGTTGGACGAAAATCCCGGCTCGCCCGGCCCGGGCACCACCGGGCCGTTGCCGAAGATCAATGACTGCGGGTTGTCGTCCACCGCGCCCACGGTGCGGCGCAGTTGCCGCATGGTGCGCGCGGTTTCATCGGCCACTTCGCCCACCTTCGGCAAGGTAGAGGCGCTGAAGGTCTGCACGCCCGATGACAGCGACGCGCCGCCTTCGGTCAGCTTGTCGATGGCGCCGCCCTTCTCGTTCAGGCGCCGTGCAGCGTTGCCAATTTCGGCCACGCTGGCACTGGCTTGCTCGGACGTGCGTCGCAACGAAGTGACGGTTGCATCGGCGTTTTTTACAAAAGCCGGAATGCTGACGCGGTTCGGGCCCAGCTGCGCATTGAGGATCGTCGTCATGCTGCTGGCGAGCTGGTTCACGCCGGTGGCCGCCTGGCCTACGCTGTCGAGCGTGGTGGCGACGCGTTTCTGCGTGTCGTCGCCCAGGAGCAAATTGAGCTTGGTGGACGCCTGCTCGACCTGGTTGAAGATGACCTCGCTTTGCTTGATCAGCTTGTCGATACCGCCGGGTTTGATCGGAATGCGCGGCGGGTCGTCGTCGTTGGGCACCAGCCGCTCGGCCGATTCACCTTCGTCGTCCAGCTGGATAAAACCCAGCCCGGTCACGCCCTGCGACGCCACCGTGGCGTAGGCCGATTTGGTCACCGGCGCGCTGCGGTCGATCGACACCCGCACCAGCACATTGCCCTTGACCTTTTCATCAAAGCCAATCCGCTCGACCTTGCCGACCGGCACGCCACGAAAGCGCACCGGCGCCTGCGGCTGCAGACCCGAGATGGTTTCACTGGTGCTCATCTCATACAGGTCGCGCTGCGTGTTGTCACGCGTCAGCCAGACCGCCAGCAGCGCCAGCAGCGCCGTGACGATCAGTACGAATGCGCCGGCAGCAAGCGCGTGGGCCTTGTTTTCCATGATCAAAACCTTTCAGACTGTGAAGGGGTATTCGCGGAGCAGTGCCATCGCGCGCTGCCCGCGTTCACCCAGAAAAAATTCGTGAATAAACGGATGCGGAAATGCCACCACCTGTTTGGGCACATCGCAGACGATGACTTTCTGATTCGCCAGCACGGCGATGCGGGTGCTCAGCTCAAACAGTGTGTCCAGGTCGTGCGTCACCATCACCACCGTCAGGCCCATGCCCTTGTGCAGCGTGCGCAGCAGAGAGACAAAACTGTCGGAGCTTTCCGGGTCCAGCCCGGCAGTGGGCTCGTCGAGCAGCAGCAGCGGCGGGTCCATGATGAGGGCGCGCGCCAGTGCCACGCGTTTGACCATGCCGCCCGACAAGTCACTGGGCATTTTGTCAGCGCCATCGGGGCTCAAGCCGACCATCTGCAGCTTGACCATGGCAGCTTCGCGGATCAGTTCGGCTGGGAGGGTTTTAAGTTCACGCAGCGGAAAAGAGATGTTTTCCAGCACCGTGAAAGCCGAAAATAACGCGCCCTGCTGAAACAGCATGCCGACCTTGCTGGCTGCGCCGCGCCGGCCGAGTTCAGCGACCGGCCGACCCAGCACCGTGACCTCGCCTTTCGCCGGATGCTCCAGCCCCAGCATCTGACGCAGCAACACGGTTTTGCCGGTGCCCGAACCACCGACCAGCGACAGCACCTCCCCGCGCACCACCGTCAGGTCCAGATCCTTGTGAATCACCGCTTCCTTGTCACCGTGCTTGAACACGGTCCAGAGCTTTTGAATCTCGACAACAGCTTCAGTCATAAAGGCGCCATGTTTTTCCGCCGGGCCGCCCCAAGGAAAAATGCGCCCCCTCGGGGGGCAGAGAGCCACACGCAGTGGGCGAATGTGGGGGCAATCTCATGTGCCAATGTCTTTAAACAAGACTGCGAATAAAGCATCGACCAGGATGACGACCGTGATCGACGTCACCACCGACGCGGTCGTGCCCTGCCCCAGGCTTTCGGTGTTGGGTTTGACGCGCAGGCCGTAGTGGCAACCGACCAGCGCAATCAGCACGCCGAACACGACAGACTTGGCCGTTGCCAGCGTCAGGTTGGACACGCTGACGGCCGCTGGCAAGGCGTTGACAAAAAACGCCGGCGTCACGCCCATTGCCACATCGGATGCCAACATGCCACCGAGCAGCGCGGCCAGCGTCGTCCAGACGCTGATCAGCGGCATCACCACGGCGAGCGCCAGCGCACGCGGCATGACGAGCCGAAAGCCGCGCGCAATACCCATCACGCGCATGGCGTCGAGCTCTTCGGTGACGCGCATGACGCCGATTTGCGCTGTGATGGCCGAGCCGGTGCGGCCTGCAATCAAGATGGCCGCCAACACGGGGCCGAGTTCACGGATCAGCGAGATGCCCAGTATGTTGACGATGAACGCATCAGCGCCAAATTGCCGCAGCTGCTGCGAAATCAAATAGGCCAGCACCACGCCGATTAAAAATCCGACCAGCGCCGTGATGGGCAATGCGGTGGCGCCCATGTGAAAAAGATGGCCCGACAAATCACGCCACGGGCCTTGTTGCGGGCGCCTGAACAGCCGCAGAATGTCAAGCAGCAACTGGCCGATCAGGATCACCAAGCCTCTGGCGTGGCCAAGCAAGGCGAACAGACGGCCACCGAGCTGCGTGATGGGCGCGCCCCACGCGGGTTGGGCCACCCTGGGCGGGCTGCAGGTGAAGCTGGCGACGGTCTCCAGCATGGCACGCTGGTCAGGCTCAGTATCAAGCTGCGCCGGCCACGTCTGGCCCCAATGCGCCCACAGCACCTGCGCGCCCAGGTAGTCGAGTTTGTCCAGTTGCCGCAAGTCCCAGTGTGTCGTCGCAGCTGTGGGCAGCGCCTGCAGCTGGGCCGTCAGGCTTTGCCAGGCCGGCTTTCTGGTCAGATCCGCAGCCGTCCAGGCACCGAGGGCAGCCAGCCGGGCGCCTTCAGAGGTGTGTTGCTGTTCGACGCGGGGAGTGTGAAGATCCATAGGGGTCGGCGGGTATGCAGCGGGCCGGCAGCACCGCTGCAGCCTGAAAAATGAAATGGTAACTGCCGGACACACAATTGCGCCCGCTGGTCTAACACTGTCGCTGTGCTCCTACAAGACGGCGTCAGGATTTGCCACAATCGAGCCGTACGGTATGACCCAGGCGGGACGGCCCGCTGACACTTCCCTCATCACAAAAAGCCTTTCATGCAAGACGCCTCTCTTATTTTTGACTACATCATCATTGGTGGCGGCACCGCCGGTTGCCTGCTGGCCAACCGCCTGAGTGCGGACTCGTCCAAACGCGTGCTGATGATCGAGGCTGGCCGCAAGGACGACTATCACTGGATTCACATTCCGGTCGGCTACCTGTACTGCATCGGCAATCCGCGCACCGACTGGCTGTACAACACCGAACCCGACGCCGGCCTCAATGGCCGATCGCTGCGGTATCCGCGCGGCAAAACGCTGGGTGGCAGCTCCAGCATCAACGGCATGATCTACATGCGCGGCCAGGCGCGCGACTACGATCAGTGGGCGCAACTGACGGGCGACAACGACTGGCGCTGGGACCAATCGCTGCCGCATTTCAAGCTGCATGAAGACCACTACAAAGGCGCTGACGTGATGCACGGCGCGCGCGGCACCGCGCCGGCGTTGATGCAGGACAAGACCAGTGGCTACCAGAAAATATTGCGGCACCGCAATTCAGGCGGCGAGTGGCGGATTGAAAAGCAGCGGCTGCGCTGGGACATTCTGGATGCGTTTTCCGAAGCGGCGCAGCAGGCGGGCATTCCAGCAACGTCCGACTTCAATCGTGGCAGCAACGAAGGCGTGGGCTACTTTGAAGTCAATCAGAAAAACGGCTGGCGCTGGAACACCGCCAAGGCGTTTTTGCGGCCGGCCTGCTTTGCGCGGCCCAACTTTGAACTGTGGACCAGCGCGCAGGTGAGCCGGCTGGTGATTGAGCCGCAAGCTGACGGCAGCCAGCGCTGCACCGGCGTGGAAGTGTGGACCGGCCATGAAAAAGTCGTTCCACTGGCAACGCGCGATTCAGCTGGCAAAACCGGCGAAGTGATCTTGTGCGCTGGCAGCATCGGCTCGCCGCAAATTTTGCAGCTGTCGGGCATTGGCCCGGGTGCGTTGCTGCAGCAGCATGGCATAGCAGTCAAACAGGACTTGCCCGGCGTCGGCGCGAATCTGCAGGACCATCTGCAGATCCGTTCGGTCTACAAGGTGCAGGGCAGCGGCTGGGGCCTGTCGCTGAACACGATGGCGGGCTCGCTGTGGGGCAAGGCGCGCATCGGGCTTGAATATGCGTTCAAGCGCACCGGGCCGATGAGCATGGCGCCGTCACAACTCGGTGCATTCACCCGAAGCTCACCCGACCAGCCCTACCCGAATATCGAATACCACGTCCAGCCGCTGTCGCTAGATGCCTTCGGCGAACCGCTGCACGGCTTCAACGCCTTCACCGCCAGCGTCTGCAACCTGAACCCGACCAGCCGGGGCAGCGTGCAGATTAAAAGCCCGCGCTTTGAAGACGCTCCGGCGATTGCGCCGAACTACCTGAGCACGGCCCAAGACCGGCAGGTGGCGGCCGATTCATTGCGCGTGACGCGCCGCATCGTCGGCCAGCAAGCGCTGGCGAAATACCAGCCGGAAGAGTTCAAACCGGGCGTGCAGTTTCAGACCGATGAAGAACTGGCGCGGCTGGCCGGCGACATTGCGACAACAATTTTTCACCCGGTCGGCACGACGAAAATGGGGCGTGCCGATGACCCAATGGCGGTGGTTGATTCGCACCTGCGCGTGTACGGCGTGACGGGGCTGCGCGTGGTTGATGCTGGCGTGATGCCACTGATCACCAGCGGAAATACCAATTCGCCGACCTTGATGATTGCCGAGAAGGCGGCTGAGTGGATTCAGGCTGGGGTTTAAAAGAGAAAAAACCTTTTACCGCAGAGGCGTAGAGAGCGCAGAGGGCCGTAGCGTAAAGAAATTTTCAAGAGCGCCCCGGTCAGCAAAGCGCCTACGCCAGCATTGAATTTTGCTGCACAACTCGGCGTCCTCTGCGCCTCTGCGGTGAATGCCCCCGAATTCGCTTTCATCCACCCACACCGAGCCGCCCCAGCGTTCGGGAGGGGGAAAGCCCCAATGCCATGCGGCGAAGCTGCAGCTAAAGTCAATGCATTGCGGACGAACCAGAGCGTTCACGCCGCGAGGAGCCGAGGAGACACGAGAGAGCTATAAAAAGGCACGACGAGAGACTCAAGCGGGAAGGCAGATTACAAGCTGCTTTCCCGTCAAAGCGCTGGCAACCCCAGCGCTTTTTTTATGCGCGGATTTGTTGCTGCAGAATAAATAAACATCTCTGGCCCCCGCATTTACTTGGTTTCTTGCTATGAATAAGACCGGATAGGCGTAGCCGTCAGGCGGCGCGCGGCCTTGATTGGCACAGCAGTCAGGCCGCTAGTCAGGATTGGTGCGCAGCGTAGCGATAGGCGCGGCCAACGCCTGGGGCGTATCCGCTTTTGTCCCGGCAGCCGCTTTCCTGCCCGACCGGTTAGCGCGAACGGTGCCATCAGCCTTGACGACTTTGACGTCCTTGACTGCCTTGAGGGATTTGGCATCGACAGGTTTTGGCGCACTGGCAGGCCGAACCACAGCCACCGCCGCGTGCGCCCCCAACGGTGGCGCCAGCGCCCCGGCCGACATTTCCCCGCCTGCACCGGGCACCAGCGTCCCCACCATATCGGCGGCCATGCGCGGTTTGCCAGCCGGGGCTGCAGCCAGACCTTTCTGCACGGCGATCATGTCTTCTTCGCTTGGATACTGGCCGAGCAGCGCAAAGTCAAACACGCGGCGCGCAATCGGTGCCGCCACGCCAGCGCCCCAGCCGGCGTTTTCAACGATCACGGCCAGCGCGATCTGCGGATTGTCGGCCGGCGCGAATGCCATGTAGAGCGCGTGATCGCGCTGAAATTCTTCCATCTTGGCGCCGTTGTACTTGTCTTTCTGACCAATCGTCACCGCCTGCGCGGTGCCGGTTTTACCGCCTGACAAATAGCCTGCGCCAGCGAAGACTTTGGCCGACGTGCCCTCTTGCGTCACGCCCACCAGCGCCTTGCGAATGATGGCCGCGTGCTCGGGTTTGTAGCCAAGATCAATCGGCGCCTCGGCCTGCAGCGGCCGCATGGCGCGCGTCATCGGGTCTTGCGTGCCAATGACCAGGCGCGGCTTGTGCTTGACGCCGTTGTTGGCCAGCACAGCCGTGGCCTGCGCCAGTTGCAGCATGGTGAAAGTGTTGTAGCCCTGCCCGATTCCCAGCGAGATGGTCTCACCCGGGTACCATTTCTGCTGCTCGGGCCGCTTGTATGCCTTGCGCTTCCAGTCCTGGCTGGGCAGCACGCCGCGCACTTCGCCGTTGATGTCGATACCGGTGATCTGGCCGAAGCCCAGCGGCTTCATGAAGTCGTGCATGGCGTCAACGCCCAGCTCGTTGGCCAGCGAATAGTAGTAAACATTGCTGGACTTGACGATGGACTTGTACATGTCAACCGGGCCCAGGCCGTGGTCGCCGTGGCTGCGGAAGGTGTGCCCGCCAAAGGTGTAATTGGCGTTGTCCTGGATCACGGTGCCGGCCGCGCGCTTGCCGCTCTGCAGCGCCGCCATGGCCATGAAGGGCTTGTAGGTGGAGCCGGGCGGGTAGGTGCCGCGCA
>JANLYY010000030.1:0-42419 GCA_031365885.1 Polaromonas sp.
GATCAGTACGACACCTGGGACGGCGCCAATGCAGCCGCAGACGACTGGATCGGCTACCAGTACGCAGCCGCGCAAACGTTTAACCGCGTCGTGTTTCAGGAGGGCATCAACTTCAGCGATGGCGGCTGGTTCACGAGCTTGACGGTGCAGGTCCGACAAGGCGCCAACTGGGTCAATGTCTCAGGCCTGACGTCCACACCCGCTTATCCCGGCACCAACAACGGCATCAATTACGAAACCTACACGCTGCAGTTCGCACCCATCAGCGGCGACGCGATTCGCATCTACGGCGCGCCCGGCGGTTCGGCTGCGTTCATCTCGGTCGCTGAATTGCTGGTGTTCGGCCCCTAGCCATCACCAATCATGATTCAGCCCAGAATTTGAAGGGTTTCAGGCCTCTAGCCCCCGTAATACCTGCGCAAGCAGCTATTAAATTAATAGCTACTTGAAGTTCCTCAGAAAGTGCGCCAGGTCCAAAAGCTCGTCGTCGTTGAGTCCATGCACGGACGCTGACATGATGGTGTCGCGTCCCGGCCCCGGATTGTCGCGAAACTGCTTCATGGCGTTCAGCAAAAAAGCTTCCTGCTGCCCGGCAAGCCTGGGAATCTGTTGGCGACCGGCGTAGTCGGGCAGGTGGCAGCTGCCGCAGAGCATCCCGTTTGATATGGCCTGGCCGCGCTGATACGTTGTGGTGTTGATAGGGCCAGTCACCGTGGCCCGAGTTTGAGCGGAAAAATAGTTGGCCAGCGCCATAATGCCCGCGTCGCTCACACTATCAAGAAGCCCTACCATTTGCGGAATTTCCCGCAAGCCTTCCCGTATCAAGACCAGCTTGTTTTCCAGAAAAACCTTGGGCTGCCCGGCAGTGAAGGCGTCGTCGAAGTTTGTGAATTTCCTTGAGGGCCGTGGCAGGCCATGCACACGGCGAGCTGCGCTGCAGGGGGCTGCTGTGCTGGTGCCGGTGAAAGAAAAAAAAGCAGGGCCACTGCTGCCAGTGCCCTGCTTGTTGCGGTTGATTTGCCTGCTTTATGACTTGGCATACGAGATGCGGTAGATCGCACCCATTTGCTCATCAGAGAGCAGCAGGGCGCCATCGGGCATTTGCAAAATATAGGCGGGGCGGCCAGAAAAAGTCTCACCCTTTTCATCGAGAAAACCCGTGACGAAGGGGCTGATCTTCGGATTCTTGCCGTCAGCATCGGCACGCACCATCACCACGTCAAAGCCGGATTTTTTGGTGCGGTTCCACGAACCCTTGCGGGCAACGAACATCGCGTTTTTGTATTCAGCCGGAAACATGTTGCCGGTGTAAAAATGCAGGCCCATCACGGCAGCGTGTGGTGCCATGGTCTGCACCGGCAGCGTCACGCCTTCGCACGGGTTGGCCTTTTTGATGCCTTGTCCGGTATGCCGTTGGCGTGGCAGTAGGGAAAGCCGAAGTTTTGGCCGGTTTTGGTGATGCGGTTGAGCTCGTCCTCCGGGCCATCATCGCCCATCCAGTCGCGGCCGTGATCGTTGAACCAAAGCTCTTTGGTGACCGGATGCCAGTCGAAACCTACCGTGTTGCGTATGCCGCGTGCCACCACTTCCATGTTGGAACCATCAGCGTCGTAGCGATGCAGCTGCGAATAGGCCTCGCCCGGCACGCAGATGTTGCAAGGCGCACCGAAGGGAACGTACAGCTTGTGGTCGGGACCGAAGCGGATGTACTTCCAGTTGTGGTGCTGCTCAGGCGACAGGTTGAATTTGGCTGTCATGTCAACCGGCTGCACGTTCGGATTCTTTTCGATGTCGTCATAGCGCAGCACCTTGTCGATGGCCATGACGTACAGCGAGCCCTTGTGCATGGTGACGGCGGGCTGATTCAGCTTGTCCACCACCACTCGGCTGGTGCGCTCTTTGCCGTTGTCAGTGATTTCGTAAACGCGGCCCAGGCCCCGCGTACCGACATAAATCTTTCCACTGTCACCGCGCGCCATGGCCCGGCCGCCGGGTGTGCCGTGCGACCAGAGTTCGGCTTTGAAGCCTGCGCCGTCGAAACCATGCTGCGCATTCACTTCCGGCAGCAGTGGTTTGGTCTGTATGACTCCGCCATGGAAGAGGTCTTGCATGACGTCTCGCTTTACTGCGAGCTTGCGCGCCTCGACCCAGGCGCCATGCGCCTGTCAGGCGAG
The DNA here is from genome assembly GCA_031365885.1 of Polaromonas sp. Lineage (GTDB taxonomy): Bacteria > Pseudomonadota > Gammaproteobacteria > Burkholderiales > Burkholderiaceae_C > Polaromonas. The sequence continues at coordinate 2,175 of JANLYY010000030.1, forward strand.
ACCACCATCCTTCGGTTTCGCCATTGCACCGAAGGCGGCCAAACCTGCCAACAAAGTCAATGAAGCGAGAATTTTGCGTGATGAGGTCATGTTGTGCCTCTCGCTGAAGATCAGGTTGAGGCTGAAAGTGGCTTTGCCGCTGCGATGCGTAGGCCGAGCCGGGGAATGTCGTGTGTCAGCAGGGAAAGAAAATTGCGATAAAAAATCCGTGGAACTACCAAATCCGGCGGAGTTTCATTCCACGAATTTCGATGACAAATTCAGTGATCGACGCTGGCCAAATCTGCGGCAAATGACGACAGCACGACCTCGCCAACATCGCTTTGCACCAGCGTAACCAGGGCGTCGATGTGATCAGCGGCCCACGACGCGGCGACCTGTGACGCAGCACTCGCGTGTTTGGAGGAAACCCAGTGAGACACGGAGACGAGCCCGGACGGATTTTCAATCAGTTCGTAGGACTGAAAACCGGGCTGCGCCCTGAATATATCGAGCAGGCCTCCAGGAGACTTGACGACATCAACGACCTGCTCGAACGAGCCAGACCTCAGCCGGAAAAAAGCGACACGTGCATGCATGGAACATCCCCTTTCGTCTTCCTTGCAGGGAAGCAATCTGGTTAGGTGTCAAACCCGCACCTATGGGATTTTCATTATGAGCTGCTTGCAGAATTATTTCAGACCAAATCGGCCTGAAAAGCTGTAATTTCCGGAACACCGGGAACACCGGGGGTCAGAAACCGTCTTGCATTCAAACAATTGCCCTCCGAGCATCCTTCTTCCTGGGTCAAAAAATCCCCGCCTGGCACAGCTGTGGCATGCTGACCGAGGCAATAAAGCCAATCCACTTGCTACAAACTTAAGGAAACTCTGCATAACCCTGGCGGGTCTGTCGCAGGCGGATCGGGATGGGATGCAAGGCGTCTTTTCTTGCCAATAGCCCCGCTCTTGGCAAGAAAAGCAACGTCGCAGACCGCCCGAGCCCGCCTGACCATAGACCGCAGGAGGCTATGCAGAGGGTTCTTGATAACTCATTAACGGAAATTGGGGTCCAAGGGAAAATTATCACAATGTGAAAGTTATCTGTCCGTACGGTTGCGCTATTACACACTTGACTTGACTACAAGCCGGCACCGTAAAAAACTCAGGGTGTATTTTTAATACGCTTCAAGCCCCCAACCCAATCTAAACGCGCGTAAGAAGCTATTAAATATGTAGCAACTCAACTGGCTCAAGCAGCGCCAGCCAGTGCGCTGCAGCGGCCTTCAGCGGGTACGTATCGCCGGTCGTGATCAAGCTGATACGACCCGGGCGAGTGACCGCCGCGTTGGTGCTGACTCCTGTGGCGCGCAACAACCGCTGCGTCTGCCTCGCCACAGCCGCTCCGTTTTCAACCAGCGTCACATTCGCACCCACCAGCGCCTGCAAATGGTCGCTGACGAGCGGGTAATGCGTGCAGCCCAGCACCAGCGTGTCGATTTGACCGGGCAGGGTGCCAAATATACCTATAGCCCCCGTATTCCGTGCGCAAGAGGCTATGATTTCTGTAGCGTCTAGTTGGCTGGCGCCGCGTTCGATGGCGTCTGCCAGACCATCGCAGGGTTGTAGTACAAACTCCGCAGCGCCTGCCTGCGCGGCCAGCAGTGTCTGAAAGCGTTCGCTGGCCAAGGTGCTGCGCGTGGCCATCACGCCGATGCGGCCAGTCTTGCTGAGCGCCACCGCCGGTTTGAGGGCCGGCTCAACGCCGATGATCGGCAGCTTGGCATGCTCGGTGCGCAGCAGATCAATGGCCCCAGCCGTGGCCGTGTTGCACGCCACCACCAGCGCCTTGATGCCAACTTGGATCAGATGCTGCGTGACGGCCCGTGAGCGCGTCAGCACATGCACTGCATTGCGCTGGCCATAAGGCGCGTGGCCGCCGTCGGCGATGTAGATGAAGTCTTCGTACGGCAGCGCGGCTCGCAGCGCTTTCAAAACGCTCAGGCCGCCGATGCCGCTGTCGAAAACGCCGATGGGGGCAGTCATGAATTGGGGACGAACTGGCGCGCGGCGCACCAGGCATCGAAGGTTGGCCGAAGGTCATCGGGTACCGCGAACAGAAAATCAACATTGAGGGGATGGCTCGCCTGCATGAAATGGCGAACGGCGTCGAGCAACACATCGCCTTGCCTGCGGTCTTTGTCGCGCTTGACGGGGTTGCGCTCGGGCTTGTCGGCCAGCCAGAGCTTGTGCAGGCCCATGAAGCGGGGGTCGGGCACCGTCAGCGGGCAGGCCCTGCCGCGTTCGGTGGCCACCACTGCACTGACCGGGCTGCCCAGCAGCAGCCATTCCTGTTCGATCAACATTTGCAAGGGCGCGAAGGCCTCTTTTTTTGGCAGCGGCTGGCAGCTGGGAGCTGCCAGCAGTTCAACCTCATAGCCGTCGGCGTCCATTGCCTGATAGGGCTTGCGTGGATTGATTTTGTAGCTGGGGTCAATGCTTCGAAGCACGCTGAAAAGTGTCTTGCGTTTTGTCTTGCCAGCATCAGTGCCTGTCAGCGTCAATGAGGCCGGCGTGTCCCGGCACCAAGTCAAGTCAAAGTCTTGCGTTTCTTCATTGCCGGCAGGAAAAATCGCGTTCGCCGCCCATTCATAAGCCGAAAACGCATTGGTGCCGACCACCATCAGGTCTGTTCCAAGCAAGCCTTCTATGTCAAGCTTGCGCAGGATTTCAGCCTGTTTGTCGGGAAGCGTAGGCATACGCAGGCGGCGATAAAGCGTTGAGCGGGTTTGGATCAGCGCATCGGACGACGCGGCGCGCTCTGTGGCGCTCTTTTTTTCTTCAGTGAAGGCCGCAAACTGGGCCTCGGTTTGCGCGTTGCGCGCACCCAGGCTGGTGCCGCTATCGGTGCTGGTCCGCTTGATGTAGAGGTATTGATGGCCCGCCCGTTCCGCCCAGTACATGGAGCCAGGCAGTTTCTGCAGAGATTGACGGGCATCCAGCCAGAAGTTGTGCGCCTGCGCTAAATTGGCCGCAATTCGCTGCGCATCGGCCGAAAAGGGGAGGTAACGCTGTTTTTCATAGATCATAAAACTATGATTTTAAACAGATTGCACCAGAAGCGCGGTGTTTTACGCGCGATTGGTGCAAACTTGTGCGTCCGGGACACCTCACCCCGCAGCCACCGCAATTCCCTTGAATTCACCGCTGGCAATCTTTTTTTGCCATTCCGCCGGCCCGGTGTTATGTACGCTGGTTCCGCCCGCATCAACCGCCACCGTCACCGGCATATCGACCACGTCAAACTCATAAATCGCTTCCATGCCCATATCGGCAAAGCCGACCACTTCGGCGTGCTTGATGGCTTTGGATACCAGATATGCCGCGCCGCCTATGGCCATCAGGTAGGCGCTTTTGTGTTTCTTGATGGCCTCAATCGCGACCGGGCCGCGTTCGGCCTTGCCGATCATCGCGATCAGCCCGGTTTGTGCCAACATCATTTCGGTGAAGCCGTCCATGCGCGTGGCGGTGGTCGGGCCGGCGGGGCCGACTGCTTCGCCCTTGACCGGATCGACCGGGCCGACGTAGTAAATCACGCGGTTGGTGAAGTCCACCGGCAGCTTTTCGCCACTCCCCTTCGCCATTCTTCCCAGCATGTCCGCAATGCGCTTGTGCGCGGCATCGCGGCCGGTCAGCATCTTGCCGTTCAACAGCAGCGTCTGGCCGGGTTTCCAGCTGGCGACCTCAAGAGGCGTGAGCGTGTTCAGATCGACTTTTTTGCTCTGCTGGTAGTCGGGCGCCCAGTTCACGTTCGGCCACAAATCTAGCGATGGCGGGTCGAGGTAAACCGGGCCGCTACCGTCGAGCACGAAATGCGCATGGCGCGTGGCGGCGCAGTTGGGGATCATCGCCACCGGCTTGCTGGCGGCGTGCGTCGGGTACATTTTGATCTTGATGTCAAGCACGGTCGTCAGGCCGCCCAGGCCCTGCGCGCCTATGCCGAGGGCGTTGACTTTTTCATAGAGTTCGAGCCGCAACTCATCGACCTGGCTGAGCTTGGCGCCCTTTGATGATTTCGCCTGCAGCTCGTACATGTCGAGGTCGTCCATCAGGCTTTCCTTCGCCATCAACACGGCTTTTTCTGCGGTGCCGCCAATGCCGATGCCGAGCATGCCGGGGGGACACCAGCCGGCGCCCATCGTAGGCACGGTTTTCAGCACCCAGTCAACGACCGAATCAGCCGGGTTCAACATCACCAGCTTGCTTTTGTTTTCACTGCCACCGCCTTTGGCCGCGACAGTGACTTCAACCGTGTCGCCTGCGACCAGCTCGGTGAAGATCACGGCCGGTGTGTTGTCTTTGGTGTTTTTGCGGTCGAACTGCGGATCAGCCACGATCGACGCGCGCAGCGTGTTGTCGGGGTGCTTGTAGCCGCGGCGCACGCCTTCGTTGATGGCGTCTTCGAAGCTGCCGGTGAATCCTTCCCAGCGCACATTCATGCCGACTTTCAAAAATATATTGACGATGCCCGTGTCCTGGCAGATCGGCCGGTGGCCGGTCGCGCTCATCTTGCTATTGGTCAGAATTTGCGCGATGGCATCTTTGGCGGCCGGGCTGGCTTCGCGTTCATAGGCGCGCGCCAGGTGCGCTATGTAGTCGGCCGGGTGGTAATAGCTGATGAATTGCAGCGCGGCGGAAATGGATTCTATGAGATCGGCTTGTTTGATGATGGTCATTTTTGGTGTGCCCGGAACGGGTCGGGAAATCGTCTGATTTGCAGGCTGCCTTGCATCTGCTACGGTAGGTTCCAAACGATATTTTGACAGGTCGGATTCCCTGCCGATTCAGGCGATGACGAGACCAGGAGCATTGCATGACTACCCGCCTTGAGCGCGACACCTTCGGCCCCATTGCCGTGCCGGCCGACAAACTGTGGGGCGCGCAAACCCAGCGCTCATTGCAGAACTTCGATATTTCCGGCGAGCAGCAGCCGCGCGAGATCATTCATGCGCTGGCGCAAATCAAGCGCTCCTCGGCGCGCGTGAATCACGCGCTGGGCTTGCAGGACGACTCCAAAACCAGCGCCATCGTCGCGGCTGCAGATGAAGTGATTGCAGGGAAACAGACCGGTGAATTTCCGCTGGTGGTGTGGCAGACCGGCTCGGGTACGCAGACCAATATGAACGTCAACGAGGTGCTGGCGAACCGTGCCAGCGAGTTGATGGGTGGCGAGCGCGGCGAGGGCAGGCTGGTGCATCCGAACGACGATGTGAACCGCAGTCAGTCGTCGAACGACGTTTTTCCGACTGCGATGCATGTGGCGGCGGTCACGGTGATCACCGGCAAGCTGCTGCCTTCGATTGAAAAACTGCGCGCCACGCTGGCGCAGAAGGCGCGGGATTTTGATGACATTGTGAAAATCGGTCGCACGCATCTGCAGGACGCGACGCCGCTGACCCTGGGGCAAGAATTTTCGGGTTACGTCGCGCAACTGGCGCACGGTGAAAAGCATGTGCGCAATGCACTGCCGCATTTGTATGAACTAGCTCTCGGCGGCACAGCAGTCGGCACCGGTCTGAATGCCCCGGCTGGCTACGCCGAAAAGGTCGCTGCAGAAATCGCGCAACTGACTGGCCTGCCGTTCGTCACCGCACCCAACAAATTTGAGGCGCTGGCGTCATGCGACGCACTGGTCCACGCGCATGGCGCGCTCAAAACCCTGGCCGCCAGTCTGATGAAAATCGCCAACGACATCCGATGGCTGGCCAGCGGCCCGCGCAGCGGCATCGGCGAGCTGAGCATCCCGGAAAACGAACCGGGTTCGTCCATCATGCCCGGCAAGGTCAACCCGACGCAGAGCGAGGCGATGACGATGCTGTGCGCGCAGGTGTTCGGCAACGACGTGGCGATCAATTTCGGCGGGGCGTCGGGCAACTTCGAACTTAACGTGTTCCGGCCGATGATTGCGCACAACTTTTTGCAGAGCGTGCGGCTGCTGGCTGACGGCATGGTCAGCTTCAACGACCGCTGTGCGGCTGGCATCGAACCGATGCGCGAACGCATTGCCGAACTGGTGGCCGGATCGTTGATGCTGGTGACCGCGCTGAACCCGCACATCGGCTACGACAAGGCCGCCGCTATTGCGAAGAAGGCGCACAAGGAAAGCAGCAGCCTGCGGGACGCGGCCATCGCGTCGGGGCATGTCACAGCGGCGCAGTTCGACCAGTGGGTGGTGCCGGCGGACATGGTTGGTCGGGCCGAAACGTGATGACGGTGCTATTTAATTAATAGCTGCTTGCGCAGGCATTACCTGGGCTGGAGGCAATAACAGCCTCTAAACCGTTCGCCCTGAGCTTGTCGAAGGGTCTTCATCGCGCAACCAGGCTTCGACAGGCTCAGCCCGAACGGGTTTCAAAAAACGTTTTTTTCTGACGTCAGTGCTTCTGCGCGGCAATGCCCGACATGATCTTGTCGGTGTAGGCAATCGCCATCGCTGACAGCAGAAACGCAATGTGAATGATGGTTTGCGCTATCAGCACCCGGTCGGTGTAGTTGTCAGCATTGATAAAAGTTTTCAGCAGGTGAATCGAGCTGATGCCGATGATGGCGGTGGCCAGCTTGACCTTCAATACCGACGCGTTGACATGACTCAGCCACTCGGGTTGGTCACGGTGACCTTCAAGGTCCATACGGCTAACGAAGGTTTCATAACCGCCCACAATGACCATGATCAGCAGGTTGGAGATCATCACCACGTCGATCAGCGCCAGCACCACCAGCATGATGACGGTTTCGTTCAGCGTGACGATCGGCAGCGTGGTCTTGTAGCCGATGCTGGTGATCAGCGCCTGCAGAGCGGTCTGGCTGCCGAAAGCGGCTTCGATCAGGTGCCAGAGCTCGACCAGAAAATGAACCACGTACACGGCTTGCGCGGCAATCAGCCCCAGGTACAGCGGCAATTGCAGCCAGCGGCTGGCGAAAATCAGCCGGGGCAGGGGGCGAAGAGGCGAGATTTTTGACGGTTGGTTGTCGGACATGTTCGGGTAATAAAAAAGCGGTGGTGGTCGAAAATTCAGGCCGCAAGTGGGCAAGCGCCTGAACGGTGTAAATTCTACGCAGCTGGCCAGTCAGTGGCTTGTAAGTGCCACGCGGGACAGTACCACGCATTGCATGACCAACAGGAGACAAGAAAGATGACCTCGCCCAGTTCCAGCATTGAATCGCTGTTGATTGAAAACCGCATATTTCCGCCCGCGCCAGCCACCACGAAAGCGGCCCGCATTTCGGGCATGCCCGCCTACAACGCCCTGTGCGCCGAGGCCGAAGCAGATTTCGAGGGCTTCTGGGCCCGGCTGGCGCGCGAAAACCTGACCTGGAACAAGCCCTTCACGCAGGTGCTCGACGAATCCAACGTGCCGTTCTATCAATGGTTTGCCGATGGTGAATTGAACGCGTCGTACAACTGCCTTGATCGCCATCTGGGCACGTCGACAGAAAACAAAAAGGCCATCATTTTCGAGAGCGATGACGGCCAGGTGACCAACGTCACCTACAAAGAGCTGCACGCCAAAGTCAGCCAGTTTGGCAGCGCGCTGAAAGCCATGGGCATCAAGAAAGGCGACCGCGTCGTCATCTACATGCCGATGACGGTTGAAGGCGTGGTCGCCATGCAGGCCTGCGCGCGCATAGGCGCCACGCATTCGGTCGTGTTCGGCGGCTTTTCGGCCAAGAGCCTGCAGGAACGCATCCAGGACGCTGGCGCCGTCGCCGTCATCACCGCCAACTTCCAGCTGCGCGGCGGCAAAGAGTTGCCGCTCAAAGCCATCGTCGATGAAGGCATCGCGATGGGCGGTTGCGAATCGATCAAAAACGTCATCGTGTACCAGCGCACGTCAACCGCCTGCAATATGGTGGCCGGGCGCGACAGCCTGATGCATGAAGTCACTGCCAAAGCCGCGCCCGAATGCGCGCCCGAATTCGTCGGCGCCGAGCACCCGCTGTTCATCCTCTACACGTCGGGCTCGACCGGCAAACCCAAAGGCGTGCAGCACAGCACGGGCGGTTATTTGCTGTGGGCCAAGCTGACGATGGACTGGACGTTTGACCTGCAACCGTCTGATGTGTTCTGGTGTACCGCTGACATCGGCTGGATCACCGGCCACACCTATGTGACTTACGGCCCGCTGGCAGCCGGCGCCACGCAAGTCATTTTTGAAGGTATCCCGACCTTCCCGAACGCGGGCCGGTTCTGGCAGATGATCGAAAAGCACAAGGTCAGTATTTTCTACACCGCGCCGACCGCCATCCGCTCGCTGATCAAGTCGGCCGAAGGCGACGAAAAGGTACACCCGGCGCGCTCCGATCTGAGCAGCCTGCGCATCCTCGGCACCGTGGGTGAGCCCATCAACCCGGAAGCCTGGATGTGGTACTACAAACACGTCGGCGGCGAGCGTTGCCCGATTGTTGACACCTTCTGGCAAACCGAATCGGGTGGCCACATGATCACGCCGTTGCCCGGCGCCACGCCGCTGGTGCCCGGTAGCTGCACGCTGCCGCTGCCCGGCATCATGGCCGCCATCGTCGACGAGACCGGCAAGGATGTGCCCGACGGATCGGGCGGCTTGCTGGTCGTCAAACGGCCGTGGCCGTCGATGATTCGCGCCATCTGGAACGACCCCGAGCGTTTCAAGAAAAGCTATTTCCCCGAGGAGATGGGCGGCGCCATGTACCTGGCCGGCGACGGTGCAGTGCGCAACATCGACAACGGTTATTTCCGCATCACCGGCCGCATCGACGACGTGCTGAACGTGTCGGGCCACCGCATGGGCACGATGGAAATCGAATCGGCCCTGGTGGCGCACACCACGCTGGTGGCCGAAGCCGCCGTGGTCGGCCGGCCTGACGATTTGACCGGCGAGGCGATTGTGGCCTTTGTGTTTCTGAATCGTTCACGCCCGAAGGGTGACGAAGACAAGGCGATTGCGAAAGAGCTGCGGGACTGGGTCGGCAAGCAGATCGGCCCGATTGCCAAGCCGAAAGACATTCGCTTCGGTGATAACCTGCCAAAAACCCGCAGCGGCAAGATCATGCGGCGTCTGCTGCGCGGCATTGCCAAGGGCGAGGCGATTACGCAGGATACATCGACCTTAGAGAACCCCGCCATCCTTGATCAGCTGTCTGAAAGACAGTGATCGAGGGCGGCGCAAGCCGCAAAAGCGAAGCATCGGCGGGGTGAAGGGGACACTCATATCGCGAAGCGATGTGAGGTGGCCACAGAACCCCGCCATCCTTGATCAGCTGTCTGAAAATCTTTGACCGCTGCCAGAAAGCATTTACCGAAACTTCACAAAAAAGCCCGTCGAAAGACGGGCTTTTTTTGTTGTCAGCGGCAGGCTTCCCGCCGCATCCTGCTTATTTCTGGGTCAGGATCCAGGCGACCAGTTTCTTGGCTTCATCAGAGGTGACCTGTGCATTGGCGGGCATCGGTATCGGCCCCCAGACGCCAGAGCCGCCCTTCATGACTTTGGTCGACAGCTTTTCCACGGCGTCTGCTTGCCCTGCATATTTTGCAGCGACGTCTTTATACGACGGACCAACGAGCTTTTTTTCAATCGCGTGGCAAGCCATGCAATTTTTCGCGGTTGCCAGCGCCATGTCGGCCAGTGCGGGTGTGGCAGCGCCCAAGCCTGCAACGGCAAACAGCAAAGTGGATGCGAGGGCGGAGAAAGTGCGTTTCATGAGTAGTCCTTGTTTAGCGAAATCGGTTAAATCGTGACGGTTGATTCGGGTACATTCACACAACGCAATTGTATGGACGCTGGTTGACCTTTGCACGGCGGGCGCCAGAGCAGTAAAGTTTTTGAAAAGTTCCGAAAAACGGACGGGAGGCTGAAATGTATTTATTGCTGATCGGGCTGGTGGGTCTGGTGCTGAAGTACCTGGAAATCGGACCAGTCGCCGCATTGAACTGGTGGGTGTTGCTGATTCCGTTTGCGCTTGCCGTGGTCTGGTGGGCCTGGGCTGACGCTACCGGCTACACCAAGAAAAAGGAAATGAGCAAGATGGACCTGCGCAAGCAAGAGCGCATTGAAAAGCAGCGTGCTGCCATGGGCATGCTGCCCAAGAAGCGCAAATAAGCGGACTGGAGTCGGCTAGACATCGCTGGCTTCTGCAGCCTGTTTTTAGTTCATTTTAGGAATAAAAAAGACCTGTAGACCCCGAATAACGTGCGCAGGCAGCTATCAATTACATAGCTGCTTGTGGTCTTCTAATACGCTGATCAGTAGTCATCCAGCACCGCGCCCTTGCTAGCGCTCGAAGCGTTGAAGGCAAACTTGGCCTGCACGCCTCGTGTGTAGCGCGGTAGCGGCGCCTTCCAGCCGACCTTGCGCTGCGCCAGTACCTCGTCCGTCACGTTTAAACGCAAAATCAGTTCGCGCGCATCAATCGTGATCGAATCGTCTTCACGGATGAACGCAATGTTGCCGCCCGCCGCCGCTTCCGGCGCGACGTGGCCGACGACCATGCCCCAGGTGCCGCCAGAGAAGCGGCCGTCGGTGATCAGCCCCACACTTTCACCCAGGCCGGCGCCAATCAGCGCGCCTGTCGGTGCCAGCATTTCCGGCATGCCCGGACCGCCTTTGGGGCCGAGGTAGCGCAGCACCATCACGTCGCCCGGCTTGATTTTTCCGGCCAGGATGGCGGCCAGGCCGGATTGCTCATCGTCAAACACCCGCGCCGGGCCGGTCATGACCGGGTTCTTCAGGCCGGTGATCTTGGCGACGCAGCCTTCGGGTGACAGGTTGCCTTTCAGAATCGCCAGATGGCCCTGCGCATACATCGGCTTGCCGATGGGACGAATCACGTCCTGGTCGGCACGCGGCGCGTCGGGCACGTCTTTCAGCACCTCGGCAATCGTCTGGCCGGTGATGGTGATGCAGTCGCCATGCAGCAAGCCGGCCGCCAGCAGCGTCTTCATGACCTGCGGAATGCCGCCTGCTTTGTGCAAATCAACTGCCAGGTATTTGCCCGAGGGTTTCAGGTCACACAGCACCGGCGTGCGCACGCGGATGCGCTCGAAATCATCAATCGTCCACTCGACGCCAGCCGTGTGCGCTATTGCCAGAAAATGCAGCACTGCATTGGTGGAGCCGCCGGTCGCCATGATCACAGCCACCGCGTTTTCAATTGCCTTTCTAGTCACGATGTCGCGCGGCTTGATGTCTTTTTTGACCGCTTCAACCAGCACGCGTGCCGACTCGGCTGCAGAGTTCATTTTTTCGTCGTGGGGGTTGGCCATGGTGCTGGAGTAGGGCAACGAAATGCCCAGCGCCTCGAACGCACTCGACATGGTGTTGGCCGTGTACATGCCGCCGCAGCTGCCGGTGCCGGGAACAGCGCGGCGTTCGATTTGCAGCAGGTCTTCGTCGTTCATGCGACCGGCAGCGTTTTCGCCGACAGCTTCGAATACGCTGACGATATTGAGGTCTTTGCCCTGGTAGTGGCCCGGCAAGATCGTGCCGCCATAAACATAAATCGCCGGCACGTTGGCACGCAGCATTCCCATCAGGCCACCGGGCATATTCTTGTCGCAGCCGCCGACGACCAGCACGCCATCCATCCACTGGCCCTGCACGCAGGTTTCGATGCAATCGCTGATGACTTCGCGGCTGACCAGCGAATACTTCATGCCTTCGGTACCCATCGCCATGCCGTCTGAAATGGTGGGCGTGCCAAACACCTGTGCGTTGCCGCCCGCCGCTTCAATCGCGCCGATGGCGGCGTCGGCGAGTTTTTGCAGACCGCTGTTGCACGGCGTGATGGTGCTGTGCCCATTGGCCACGCCAATCATCGGCTTTTTGAAGTCGTCCGCTTCGTAGCCCATGGCGTAGTACATCGAGCGGTTCGGCGCGCGTGATTTGCCTTCCGTAATATTGGCCGACCGGCGGTTGATGGCGATGACTTTGGGTTCCATGAGCTTGCCTTGTGTGGTGAGTTTGATAGTTCGCGTTAACGCCTTGCCTGACCGAGCGAGAACGCTGGTGCGACAGCGAAGTATGCTTGCTGTGACTGATTCAAGCCAATCCATTTTTTTACTCTGGTGATATGTTTTGCATATAAATAAAACGTCCGATGAAGCCAGCTCACCGAAGCTGCCCTTGATCGAACTGCGTTTGTGGCGGCAATTTATCGCCGTCGCTGAAGAGCTCCACTTCAGCAGGGCAGCGCTGCGCCTGAACATGACACAACCGCCACTCACGCAGGCCATTGCCCAGCTTGAGATCACGTTATCGCTCAGGCTTTTCGACCGCACCAAACGCAGCGTTCAGCTAACGCCTGCCGGTGCGGCATTGGTCCCGCAGGTGCGCGAGCTGCTGGAGCGCGCGCTGGCCTTGTCGGCGCAGGCGCGCGCGGCGGCAGCGGGCAATGTCGGCCGCCTGCGGCTGGCGTTCGTTTCCACTGTCGGTTTCGCTTTTCTGCCGCAATGGGTGCGTTCGTTTCGCGAACAGGTTCCGGGTGTGCAACTGGAGCTGATCGAAGCCACCGGCGACGTGCAGCTCGAGGCACTGGCGCGCGGCGAAATCGATGCCGGCCTGATGCTGCATTCTCCCGGCTTTGCGCCAGCAGGCTTGGCGCGTCTGAGCGTTGACACCGAGCCGCTGCTGGTGGCGCTGCCCGAGCAACATCGCCTTGCAGCCAGAGCGAAGCCCAATCTGGCCGATGTGCTGGCCGAGCCGCTGATTATCTTTCCGCGCCGCATCCTGCCTTCGCTTTACGACGCCGTTTTTGGCCTTTATCACGCAGCGTGTTGCTCGCCCCTGATTTCACAGGAAGCCATCCAGATGCAGACCATTGTCAATCTGGTGTCGGCTGGGCTGGGCGTGGCCTGGGTGCCTCAAAGCGTGCGCCAGTTTCAGCGACCAGGCGTGGTGTACCGCCGTGTCAAGACAAGCGACGCTTGTGTCGTCCCCTCCTGCGAAACCAGCCTGGTTTGGCGCGAAGGCGCAGCCAACCCGGCACTGGCCCGTTTCCGCGAATTTGCACGCGCCAGGATAGCGCTGGCTTGAGCCTTCCTGCGACTGGTCGCAAGACCGGCAGACTGCGGCTGGAGTTTCGTTACACCTGCTTGTCACCTTTTGCCGGTGGCACCGTCTAATGAATACAAACCGGAGAAGCAGCCATGTTTACCAGGTCCAGACAACCCGACAAGCAGCACCCGTCCGCCGTCACCGACCCGCGTGATGACAAGGAGCTGGTGAGCCGCGCCAGTGCGGGTGATGCCAGCGCATTTGAGGCCATCATGCGGCGGCATAACCGCCTGCTGTTCCGCACCGCTCGGGGCATTGTTGACGACGACGCTGAAGCCCAGGACGTGGTGCAGGACGCCTATTTGCAGGCATTTACCGGACTGAACTCGTTCCGGGGCGACGCCAGCCTGGGCACCTGGCTGGTGCGCATCGCGATAAATACAGCCATCAGCGCCCAACGAAAAAAAGGCCGTCAGGTCCAGCTTGATGATCGCGCCGAGCTGGCAAGTGAACCGTCACCGGAGAACGAAATGGCGTTTGGTACCCCCGCAAGCGAATCGCCCGATGCATTGGCCGACCGCAACGAGGTGCGCAATCTGCTGGAAAACGCCATCTCCAGCCTGCCTGCCATCTACCGCAGCGTGTTTATCTTGCGAGCGGTTGAAGATGTCAGTGTCGAAGAGACCGCATTCTGTCTGGGCGTCAGTGCCGAGACGGTGAAGACGCGATTTGTGCGAGCACGCGGCATGTTGCGCGACACGCTGGGCGTACAAATGCAGACCCATGCACAGTCCACCTTCATGTTTGCCGGGGCACGCTGTGATGCGGTGGTCAGCCACGTGCTTCATCAACTGCATGCGAAAGGACTGTTCAGGCTGCATTGATGTCCTGCTTTGCCGTGGTCCCGCAGACAACGGCTACTGGACTCTTTATGCCGGCCGCTTCCGGAGCCTACCAGCCGTCAGATTCTTTCGAAACTTTACGAAAATTGAAGGAAACTCATCATGAAAGGCAATCACATTCATTGCGTCAAGCCACCTGAATTTTTGGTGCCGAGACTTCTGGAGACTACGCCGATACGCCTTTTGCTGATCACCGGCACCATAGGCACTGTCGTGGCCCTGGCAACTGCTTGTGGCGGTGACTCGGGCGGCAATGCCGCAGCGAATCCGGACCAGCCTGAGCTGGTTGCGCAAGGCAAACAGGTTTTCCGCTTCGACACCTTCGGCGACGAGACCCAGTGGACCGATGCGCTGCGCCTGCATGAGGTGATCCGCACAGCAGTCGACCCGACAACCGCTCTGGCGGTCGGCCTGAAAGTCGATGCGGAGGCGCTGCCGCCGGCTGTGGTGCAGGGCATGCAGAATAAAACCATCAGTTTGACCGATCCCGCCACCACCGTCGCCCTGATCAAACTCAATGCTGTGGTCGGCGTCAAGGGCACCGTCGAGACGGTCAACGGCAAGGACACGCTGACGCGGGTCGGCGTGACCTGCGCGCTCTGCCATTCAACCGTGGACAACTCATTTGCACCGGGCATCGGCAAGCGGCTCGATGGCTGGCCCAATCTCCAGCTCAACTCCGGGGCCATCATTGCCTTGTCGCCGGCGCTGAGTACGGCGCAGAAGGCGGTCTACAACTCCTGGGGCCCCGGCAAGTACGATCCGCGCTTCAACCTGGACGGCAAAAACGGCCCGCAGGTCATCCCGCCAGCTTATGGCTTAAAAGGCATCAACAAGATTATTTCGACCGGTGATGGCGAAGACCTGGCCTACTGGAACCGCTATGTGGGTGTCACCCAAATGGGCGGGCATGGCTCGTTTTCAGAACCCCGCACCGGTGTCAATGTCACCAATGGCACGGACGACCTGATCTCCGCCAAGTTGCCAGTGCTACAGGCCTATCAGCTTTCACTTGAAGCACCGCTGCCACCGGCCGGCAGCTTCGATGCAGCTGCAGCCGAGCGCGGCAAGCTGGTCTTCAACAATGCCGGCACCTGCGCTACTTGCCACAGCGGCGCCAAGTTCACGGACGCCAACACGCGGCTGCATCCGCCCACAGATGCTGTCAGCGAACCAGAGCCCAACGGCGCGCCTGGCTATGCCTCGCGCAGCGCGACCAAGCAGTACCGGGCTGCGCCGCTCGCCGGGCTGTGGCAGCACGCGCCTTATTTCCACAATGGAACCGCTCCGACCCTGGAGGCGGTGGTGCAGACCTACAACACGAAGCGGGCGCTGGGTCTGACGACCGATCAAGCCGCCGATCTGGTTCAGTACCTGAAATCACTGTGAAAAATAAAAAGGCAGGACTTGTATCCGTTCCACTTCTATAAAACAAATTGATTGACCATGTTTTATCAACCTTTCTCAAAGGAAATCCATCATGAAGAAAATAGTCTGTAGCGCCATTGCAAACGTAATGGTATTTGCCGCATCAGCAGCATTCGCCCAGCCCGCAGCGCCCAACGACGCCCAGATCGCCGGCATCGTTGTGACTGCCAACACGGTTGACATCGATGGCGGCAAACTGGCGCAGAAAATGTCCGCGAACAAAGAGGTTCGGCAATTCGGCAAGCACATGGTGACCGACCACACCGGGGTCAACAAGCAAGCGACCGCCCTGGTTAAAAAGCTGAAAGTCAAACCCGAGGAAAGCGATACCAGCAAGAGTCTTAGAGACGGGGGCGCAGCCAACATCAGCAAACTCAAGGGCCTGAAAGGCGCAGCCTTCGACAAAGCGTATGTGGACAACGAAGTAACGTATCACCAGGCCGTGCTCGATGCACTGGATAAAACGCTGATACCCAATGCAAAGAATGCCGAACTCAAAGACTTGCTGGTAAAAGTGAAACCAGCCTTCATGGCTCATCTTGACCACGCCAGGCAGATTCAGCAGGCATTGAAGTGAGGCAGGTCGTGATGTTCCGGTTGTCTGCCTCCGAAAAAGCGCAGCGTCATCGCCGGGCAGCGCTGCTCTTCGCGCTTATGGCGCTTCTGTTTTCAGGCCTGACAACCTTGTCGATTGCAGCGCCTAAGCCCAGCACACATACGGTTGACATTGAGGCGCTCAAGTTTTCTCCGCCGACGCTTGAGGTGAAGGCGGGCGACACCGTCATATGGAAGAACAAGGATGCGTTTCCGCATAACGTCATTGCCGAAAATAAAAGCTTTCGTTCCGTCGACCTACAAAGCGGTCAAGCATGGAAGTTCAAGGCAGGCAGAAAGGGCATATTTCCCTACGTGTGTACATTGCACCCCGGCATGAAGGCTGTGTTGATTGTGAAGTGATGGGCCTGAACCTTTACTGAAAGCCAAGGGCATTGCCCCAGCGGCTAAATGGCATCCTTGCGACGGCTGCCCGCGCCGAATTTTTGCCACGACCAAACAATCTGCGTGGCCTGGTTTGGATGGATCTTGCTTGACGCGGCGATTGTCATCGGCGTCATCGTTCACCGAACCTGGTCGATGGATGCCTGGAAGATTTGCAGGGGTTGGTGAACACCCGCCGGTGCCCGCTACAGACCCGCCGGCGGTCGGGAAACAGGCTTTATGCCGTTACGCCCCAACACGCAAACAACCGCCTGCAGTCAACGCGCGGGCAGAAAACGGGCCTGACGCAAATGCTGGTGTAGGCACAATACGGCCATGCTTATCCATCCTCAAATCAATCCGGTTGCATTGCAACTTGGCCCCCTGGCCATTCATTGGTACGGCCTGACTTATCTGGCTGCTTTTGGCCTGTTCTTTTTTCTGGCCATCTTGCGCCTTCGGCATCAACCGTACGCCAGCATCACCGGTAGTGGCGCCTGGGCGCGCCGCGACATTGAAGATATTCTTTTTCTTGGCGTCATGGGCGTGGTGATTGGCGGGCGGCTGGGGTATTGCCTTTTCTACAAGCCCACCTACTACGCGGCGCATCCGCTGGAGATTTTTTATGTCTGGCAGGGCGGCATGAGCTTTCATGGCGGCATGCTCGGTGTGCTGGTGTCGCAGGTATGGTTTGCGCACAGCCGCAAGCGACCGTGGCTGCAGGTGATGGATTTCATCGCGCCCTGCGTGCCAACCGGGCTGGCTGCCGGGCGGGTCGGCAATTTCATCAACGGCGAGTTGTGGGGGCGTTTTAGCAGCCCTGATTTGCCGTGGGGCATGGTGTTCAAAAACAGCGGCTCGATGTTGCCGCGCCACCCGTCGCAGGTGTACCAGTTTTTGCTTGAAGGCCTGCTGCTGTTTGTGCTGCTGTGGCTCTACGCGCGCAAGCCGCGAAAAATGGGGCAAGTATCAGGTGCGTTTCTGCTCGGCTACGGCGTTTTCCGTTTTATCGCCGAATTTTTCCGCGAACCCGACGACTACCTCGGCCTGCTGATGCTGGGAATGAGCATGGGGCAGTGGCTGTGCGTGCCGATGATCATTGCCGGTGTCTGGCTCTGGGTTTGGGCATCAAAACGGCCACAGCCCAGGTAATACGTGCGTAAGCAGCTATTATAATGGTAGCGTCTAAGCAAACTTTCCCAGCGTGTTGCAGACCGGACAACCGGGCTGGGAGCTTTCGACATGCGCGCAAACGATGCGATCTGCCCAGCGCCGGCAGGCAACTGGCAGCGACCCGCGCCTGATTCATTTCCACAGCAATTCCTGAAGGTGGTAGCAGCACGTCGAGTGTCGGCGTCACGCGTTCGGGTTCGGCTATCGGCTGCATAAACCAAATGCGATGCCACGTGCCAGCGCAGCGAATGCTTTCTGGAACTTACCCCGGCTGTAGAACTTCTTTTTATAATTACCTATAATTACGTAAAATTACCACCAAAATTTAGCTGCTCTTTGCGTCTATCTTGAAGACAACACCGTACAGAAATGTACAAGTCAAACACGGAGTGTCGCCATGCGCCTGGTTCAAAACTCACTGCATCAGGAAGTTGCGACCACGCTGCGCGAGCAGATATTTACGGGCGAGCTGGCCCCCGGAAGTTTTCTCGACGAAACCGCGCTGTGCGAAACCCTCCGGATCTCGCGCACACCGCTGCGCGAGGCGCTAAAGGTGCTGACCGCTGAAGGCTTGCTGCGCCACGAGCCGCGGCGGGGCTGTTTTGTCAGTGAGGTCACGGAAAAAGATCTGGACGATATCTTCCCTGTCATTGCACTGCTGGAGGGGCGCTGCGCCTTTGAGGCTGCGCGCCACGCCACCGATGCCGACATGGCGGCGCTGACTATCCTGCACCAGCGCCTTGAGGGTCATGCCCGGGCCGGTCGCCTCAACGACTACTACGCCACCAATTTCGTGATTCACGAATCCATTATTTTGCTGGCCGACAACCGCTGGCTGGCGCAGACGATCACCGATTTGCGCAAGATTCTGAAACTGGCGCGTCTGCAGCAACTGCGTGCGCCCGGTCGGCTGGCGCAAAGCCTGGCTGAGCACCTGAGCATTTTTGCAGCCCTGAAAAGCCGCGACAGCGAAGGTGCCGAGGCCGCGATGCGAACCCATCTGACGCGTCAGCGTGAGGCGCTGCGTGAGCTGGCTCGCAGTCAGCATTCCAAGGTGGCCGCATGAATCCTGCAGATTGGCTGCACCTCGGTGGCAAGCGCTTGCCAGCGGATAAAAAATTGGCCGGAAGGCCTGCAGCCCAGGTAAAACTTGCGCAAGATGCTCCTGAAATAAGAGCAGCCATGTCGTCATTGACGGCACCAGTTGCGGCGCCGGCTTTCTCGCCGGCCGCCAGCGTGAATGTGCCGCTGCCGGCAGCCAGCCGCTCCAGCACGCAACGGCTGGGCGCCACGCTGCGGCGAAAGGACGAAGCGCTGTCGCCGCGCGAATTGCGGCGCATGCTGCAGGAGCTGCGGGCCATCGTCGATCCGCAGGTCAGTGAAATTGAAGGCGGGCGGCGCGGACAGGCGGTGGCGCTTTGGTATGCGAATGCCACGCCGCCACAACGACTCGACCTGTGGCTGCTGATGAGCGAGCAGTTTTTGGCCGACCCGCAAAAATCCAGCGCGGCGCAGGCGCAGCTTGCTGCAGCACTGGGCACGCCGGATGAAGCGGCCGCCGAGGTGCGTTTCCGGCGCGCTACCGTGTCACCGCGCCGGCGCCTGTTGCAGCGTTTCAGCGCCTTGCCCGAGGGCATCCGGTTTCTGGTCGATTTGCGGGCCGACCTGCTGCCGCACCTGCGCGCCGACAAGCGCTTGCATGCGCTCGATGTCGAGATGGAATACATGTTCTCGACCTGGTTCGATGTCGGTTTTCTGGAGCTGCGCCGCATCAGTTGGGACTCGCCGGCGTCGATGATTGAAAAGCTGATCAGGTACGAAGCCGTGCATGACATCAAAAGCTGGGCCGATGTGAAAAACCGGCTCGATTCTGACCGTCGCTGCTACGGATTTTTCCATCCGCGTCTGCCTGATGAGCCGCTGATTTTTGTCGAGGTCGCACTTGGCGATGTGATGTCTGGCTGTATCACGCCGCTGCTCGACGAGTCTGCCGATGCGGCTGATCCGGGCCGGGCAACCACGGCTGTTTTTTATTCCATCAGCAACACGCAGCCGGGCTTGCGCGGCGTCAGTTTTGGTGATTCGCTGATCAAGCGCGTGGTCGAAACCCTGAAGCAGGAATTTCCCAAGCTCAAAGTGTTTGTCACGCTGTCGCCGATTCCCGGTTTCCGCAGCTGGCTGGGCAAGCATGCTGCGGCGATGCTGGAAAAAATGTCAGTGAAGGAACGCGCCGCGCTCAGCCGGGCTATGGGTGCGTCGGCACTGCAGCCGCTGGTGGCGGCGCAACTGATCGCTGCTGCCGAAAGCGCGCTGGAACTGACGGACAAATCGCCGCTGCGCTACTGGCTGCTGCGCTGCGCCGCGCACTATCTGGGGCAGGCGGTCGTTGATGGCAAACCACTCGATGCCGTCGCGCGCTTTCATCTGGGCAACGGTGCGCGCGTCGAGCGCTTGAACTGGGCCGGTGACCCAACCCCTAAAGGCCTGCGGCAATCCTACGGTCTGATGGTCAATTACCTTTACGACCTCAAGCGGCTGGATAAACATCGCGGCCTGCTGGCGCATGGGAAAATCCCGGCGTCGGGCAGCATTGAAGACTTGTATTTTTGAGTGCGCGTCGGGTTTCAGCCAACGATTTAAGTTCCGATTTTTAGTCAATACCACCAGGAGACAACCATGAATTTCAGTCTTGCCATTAAGGGAACCCGACGCGACGTGCTGCGGGCTGGTGCAGCCGGTATGGCCATGATTTCGATGCGTAGCCGCGCGCAATCGGGCTGGCCCGTCAAGCCCGTCACGATGATCGTGCCATTCCCGGCAGGTGGCGGCACCGACGCGTTTGCCCGGCCGCTGTCGGCGCAGTTCGCCAGGCTGGCTGGCAAGCCGCTGATCATTGACAACCGCGGCGGCGCCGGCGGCACGCTGGGCGCCAGCATTGCTGCCAAGGCGCCGGGTGATGGCTACACGCTGTTCATGGGCGCGGTACACCACACGATTGCGCCGTCGATGTACCCCAGGCTCGACTATGACCTGGAAAAAGATTTTGTGCCGCTGGCGTTGATGGCCAACGTGCCGCAGGTGCTGGTCGTCAACCCGAAGCGGGTCGAGGCAAAAAACGTCAAGGAGTTCATAGAGTTTGTTCGCAAGAACCCGGCCAAACTCAATTACGGCTCGGCCGGGTCCGGCACCTCGCACCACCTGGCTGGCGAACTCTTCAAGCAGCAGACGAAAACCTTCATCACGCACATTCCGTATCGCGGCGCAGGCCCGGCTTTGCAAGATCTGATTTCCGGCAACGTTGACATGATGTTTGATGGCCTCGGATCATCAGCCAACCACATCAAGGGCGGTCGCATCAAGGCGCTGATGGTGTCGGGCAACAAACGCAACGCGGCTTTTCCGGATGTGCCCTGCGCAGCCGAAAGCGGGCTGCCCGACTACACCGTGACCACCTGGTACGGCATGTGGGCGCCCAAAGCTACGCCGCCCGACGTGCAGGCGCGCATCGTCGAAGAACTGCGCAAGGCCGCGGCAACCGACGAGCTCAAGGCGATCTGGGCCAGCAACGGCGCCGAGTTCGGCACGCTCACGTCGCCGCAGTTCGGCAGCTTTGTCAACGCCGAAATCAAGCGCTGGGCGGCAGTGGTGAAAGCGTCAGGCGCGAAACTCGAATGAGTGCAGCGGGCTTACGCACGATGCACGGGGCAATCGGAACGCACAGATGCTATCGAGGCTGGCTATTTAGTATTTTAGGGCTGTAGCCCAGGTAATACTTGCGCAATCAGCTATTTATTTCATAGCAGATGTGTTTATATCCGGGCGTCCGCCTATGCACGTTTGCGCGTTGATATCCGTTTCCCGCTTTTCAACTGTCCTAATTTTTGTCGATGAAAAACAATAATATTTTTGCCGTGTTGCGCGCTGAATTTCCGGCTGACCTGGACATCGTGGCGGTGGAAACCGACAACGACCTGAGCTACTCTTGGCGCGATCTGGATCGTGCGACCGCGATGCTGGCAAACCTGCTTGCATCGCTAAATCTTCCTGCGGGCGCGCGGGTGGCGGTGCAGGTTGAAAAGTCGGTCGAAGCCATGCTGCTGTACCTGGCCACGCTGCGCGCTGGTTATGTGTTCCTGCCGCTGAACACGGCTTATCAAAGCGCTGAGATCGAGTATTTCATAGGCAATGCTGAGCCCGCCGTGGTGGTGTGCAGCAGCCGGAACTTTGGCTGGATCAGCAAGATGGCCTTCAAGGCCGGCACGCAAAACGTGTTTACGCTCGACGACGACCGCACCGGTTCCTTGCTTGACCGCGCGGCGCACTGCAGCGACCAGCATGACATCGCGGTCTGCAACGAAGACGATCTGGCCGCGATTTTGTACACCAGCGGCACCACCGGCCGCAGCAAGGGCGCGATGCTGTCGCACGGCAACCTGCTGAGCAACGCGCGCACGCTCAAAGACTATTGGGGCTGGAAGCCGGGCGATGTGCTGATTCATGCGCTGCCGATTTTTCATGTACACGGCCTTTTCGTGGCGCTGCATGGCGCGCTGATCAACGGCAGCAAGATGATCTGGATGGCGAAGTTCGACCCGCAGCGCGTGGTGAAAAAGCTGCCCGAGGCCACTGTCTTCATGGGTGTGCCGACGCTGTATGTGCGGCTGCTGGCCGAGCCGGGTTTGAACCACGAGGTCTGCCGCCACATGCGTCTGTTCGTCGCCGGTTCGGCGCCGCTGCTGATCGAGACCTTCAACGAATGGCAGCACCGCACTGGCCACACCATTGTCGAGCGCTACGGAATGAGCGAAACCGCAATGCTGACCTCTAACCCCTACCGCATCGAGCCCGGCAAGCAGCGGCGCGGCGGCACCGTCGGACTTGCGCTGCCCGGCGTGACGGTTCGTGTGCAGGACGAAGGCGGTGTGGTGCTGCCTACCGGCGAGATCGGCGGCATTCAGGTCACCGGCCCGAACGTCTTCAAGGGCTACTGGCGCATGCCCGAGAAAACGAAGGAAGAATTCACCGACGGGTTTTTCAAAACCGGCGACGTCGGCAAGATTGACGCGGATGGCTACATCACCATCGTCGGCCGCAGCAAAGACCTGATCATCAGCGGCGGCTACAACGTCTATCCGGCCGAGATCGAAGGCTACATCAATGACCTGCCGGGTGTGGCTGAAAGTGCCTTGGTCGGCGTACCGCATGCCGACTTTGGCGAAGTCGGCGTGGCGGTCGTCATTGCCAAACCCGGCATGACGCTGGCGCCCGAGCAGATCGTGGCGGCATTGAAATCGAAGCTGGCCAATTTCAAGATTCCGAAGCGGTGCTTTGTCGCCCTGGAACTGCCGCGCAACACCATGGGCAAGGTGCAAAAAAATCTGTTGCGCGACCAGTACAAGAGCCTGTTTGCCTGAGTGCGGCACGAGGTGTAGGGGACGTGATTGCTATTTATTTAGTAGCTGCTTACGCACGTATTACCTGGGCTAGAGGCCTAAAATGCTTGTAAACAGGCAATTCAAGCAGCGTTTGATGCATATCAAGGCCCGCTGACCGGCCAGCGGCTACGCTGGAGAAATGCAAGCTGCACTCCTTTCGTCCCAGCCCGGCAGCGCGCCAGTTGCCTCCAGTGTCAAACTTTCCGCTGCCGACCGGCTGGCGGTTCTCGATGACCCGGCCGAATGGAATCTGTTCAGCCAGCCGCAAGACGACGATTCGTCGGCAGTGGCGGGGTTATGGGAATCGCAGGTAATGGTGCAGGGCATGCACTGCGCGGCGTGCGCGCTGGCGCTCGAACGCTCGCTGCTGGGCCTGGCTGGCGTGGTGGCGACGCAGGTCAGCG
Source organism: Polaromonas sp. (assembly GCA_031365885.1). Lineage (GTDB taxonomy): Bacteria > Pseudomonadota > Gammaproteobacteria > Burkholderiales > Burkholderiaceae_C > Polaromonas. The sequence continues at coordinate 25,501 of JANLYY010000030.1, forward strand.
CGGCCAGTGGGCGGGCTAGCGTGGTTTGGTCGGCTGCGTTGACTCGGCCTTCGGTCTGGCTGGCGGGGCCGCTGGCGCTGGGTTATGTACTGACACCAGCATCCAGCGCCCAGGCGCCTGCGCAAGATCGCCAGCAAAGCCGGCTGGTGCTGTGGCGCTGGCTGGTGGCCGGTTTTTGCATGATGCAGGTCATGATGTATGCGGTGCCCGGCTACCTGGCCGCGCCCGGCGACATCACGCCCGACATTGAGCAACTGCTGCGCTGGGCCTCAATGCTGCTGAGTGTCCCGGTGGTGGTTTTCTCCTGCACGCCGTTTTTCAGCAACGCACTGCGTGATTTGCGCAAGCGCAGCATTAGCATGGATTTGCCGGTGGCGCTCGGCATCATCATCACTTTTGCGGTCAGTACGGCAGCCACCGTCGCGCCGCAGGGCTGGTGGGGCCATGAGGTTTACTTTGACTCGCTGACGATGTTTGTTTTCTTTCTGCTCACCGGCCGCTGGCTGGAGCAGCGACTGCGTGACCGCACCGCCGGCTCGCTCGGCCAGCTGATGCAGCGGCTGCCCGACAGCGTGCAGCGTGAGCTGGCCGATGGCCGTTTCGAGCGCGTCGCCGTGCGCCATCTCCTGCCGGGCGACCGGGTGCGGGTGCTGCCCGGGGAAGCCTTTCCGGGCGATGGCCAGATTGTCTCTGGTCACACGCATGTCGATGAGGCGCTGCTGACGGGAGAATCCCGGCCACTGGCGCGTGCCACCGGCGATGCGGTTCTGGCGGGCAGTCACAACCTGTCGTCAGCCGTTCGGGTGCGCGTGAATAAAACCGGCCCGGAAACGCGTTATTCGCAGATCGTGGCGCTGATGGAGCGCGCGTCGGTGGACAAGCCCCGGCTGGCCTTGCTGGCGGACCGGGTGGCCCGGCCGTTTTTATGGTTTGTGCTGCTGGCAGCTGGCGGCGCAGCGGCTTTCTGGTGGAGCACCGATCCGGCCCGCGCACTGATGGCGGCTGTGGCGGTGCTGGTGGTCACCTGTCCGTGTGCCTTGTCGCTGGCCACGCCGACGGCCATGCTGACCTCGGCTGGCGCACTGGCGCGGCGCGGTTTGCTGGTCAGGCGCTTGCAGGCGCTTGAGGCGCTGGGGCAGATCGACACCGTCATTTTTGACAAGACCGGCACGCTCACCGAAGACCGCATGGGCCTGCAGTCGGTCGTGACGCGTGATGGTGTGAGCACGGCGCAGGCGCTGCAGCTGGCTGGCGCACTGGCCCAGTATTCGCTGCATCCGGTGTCGATTGCGCTGGTGGTTGCGGCGGGGGAACTACGGGGCACCGACGCGTTGGCAACACCAGCAATGCTTGATGTCACTGAGGTACCTGGCAGGGGTCTGCAGGGCGCTTTTCTGGCGTCACCTTTACATGCCTTCTCGGGCCGTCTGCGTCTGGGATCAGCGCGGTTTTGCGGCCTGGAGGCCTCTTCCAGCGACACGCTGCAGGTGTGCCTTGCCGATGGCTCAGGCTGGATTGCCCGGTTTGAGATCGACGAGGTGGTTCGCGCCGATTCGATTGCAGCAGTGGCGGCATTCAAGGCGGCCGGTGTTGACGTAAAAATGCTGTCGGGCGACGGTGATGCCGCTGCCCGGCGCGTCGCCGCGCGCGTAGGCATCACCGATGTGCAAGGCGACTGTACGCCGCAAGAAAAACTGCAGCAACTGCAGGCACTGCAACAACGGGGTCACAAGGTGTTGATGGTTGGCGACGGCCTGAACGACGGCCCGGTGCTGGCCAGCGCGCATGTGTCGGTGGCCGTTGGCAAGGCGGTGCCGCTGGCACAGGCGCAGGCCGACTTTGTGATGCCGGGCGGGCAGCTCGAGACGTTGCCGGCGATGCTGGCGCAGGCTGGCCGCACCATGCGCGTGGTGCGGCAGAACCTGTGGTGGGCAGCGGGCTATAACGCGGTCTGTGTGCCACTGGCGCTCGCTGGCTGGTTGCCGGCCTGGCTGGCCGGGTTGGGCATGGCGTGCAGCTCTTTGCTGGTGATTGGCAACGCGGCGCGCCTTTCGCGCATGCCTCCCGTGCCGGAAGGTCATTGATGGACGTGCTGTTTCTGCTAATTCCGCTGTCGGTGTTGCTGGCGTTTGCCGTGCTCGGTGTGTTGGCGTGGGCGGTCTGGGCCGGCCAGTTTGAAGACATGGAAGGTGAAGGCCAGCGCATTTTCGACGACGCGCCTGCCAAGGTTGCACAGGCGTCGCCAGGCGACAGCGGAGCTTGATCCATATCAATACGAACCTGCCTGTTGCGCGGGACACTGAATTTCAGACAGAACAATCAAAGGATTTCCAGATGAGTGCCGTACTTCCCGCCATGTCCGTCACCCTGCCCAACGCCCGCTGGTCAGCCGCGCGGGCGACGGTTTACAACGACACAATAGTTCGCCAGTTCTCGGTCATGGCCGTGGTGTGGGGCGTGGTCAGCATGCTGGTCGGCGTCTTCATTGCCGCGCAAATGGCTTGGCCTGAGCTCAACTTTGGCATCTCGTGGCTGTCGTTTGGCCGGCTGCGGCCGCTGCATACCAATGCTGCCATTTTTGCATTTGGCGGCTGCGCCCTGTTTGCGACCAGCTATTACGTGGTGCAGCGCACTTGCGGCGTGCGGATCATTTCCGACAAGCTGGCAGCGTTTCATTTTTGGGGCTGGCAGGCGGTTATTGTGGCGGCGGCTGTCTCGTTGCCGTTGGGCTTTACGCGGGGCAAGGAATATGCCGAACTGGAGTGGCCCATCGCCATCCTGATAGCGTTGACCTGGGTCGCCTACGCGGTAGTTTTTTTCGGCACCATCGGTATCCGCAAGGTGCGCCACATCTATGTGGCCAACTGGTTTTATGGCGCCTTCATCATTGCGGTGGCCATGCTGCACATCGTCAATGCAGCGGTGGTGCCTGCGGGCTGGATGAAGTCGTATTCGGCCTATGCCGGCGTGCAGGATGCGATGGTGCAGTGGTGGTATGGCCATAACGCGGTCGGCTTTTTGCTTACTGCGGGTTTTCTCGGCATCGTCTACTACTTCATTCCCAAGCAGGCCGAGCGGCCGGTCTATTCGTACCGCCTGTCCATCGTCCATTTCTGGGCGCTGATCTTCACGTACATGTGGGCTGGCCCGCACCATCTGCATTACACCGCGTTGCCGGACTGGACGCAGTCGCTGGGCGTGGTGTTCTCGCTCATCCTATTGGCGCCCAGCTGGGGCGGCATGATCAATGGCGTGATGACGCTCTCAGGGGCGTGGCATAAATTGCGCGACGACCCGATCCTGCGTTTCATGATCGTGGCCCTGTCGTTCTACGGCATTGCCACATTCGAAGGGCCGATGCTGTCGATCAAGACCATCAACGCGCTGTCGCACTACACCGACTGGAACATTGCCCATGTGCATGGCGGCACGCTGGGCTGGGTCGGCTTCATCTCGATGGGCGCGCTGTATTACCTGATTCCGCGCATGTTCGGGCAGACAAAAATGCACAGCATCAAGGCCATCGAGGTTCATTTTTGGGTCGCCACCGTCGGCATCGTCTTCTACATCGCTGCGATGTGGATTGCCGGGGTCATGCAGGGCCTGATGTGGCGAGCCATCAACGACGACGGCTCGCTGACCTACACCTTTGTTGAAAGCGTGAAGGCGACCTATCCGTTCTACGTCGTGCGCTTCTTCGGCGGCATTTTGTACCTCGTCGGCATGCTGGTGATGGCATGGAACGTGGTCATGACGGCAAAAGCCGGCAAGCCAGTCGAAGCCCGCATACCTGCTGCCCTGGTTAATTCCCTGGCTAAGGCCTGAAAGAAACATACATGGCTTTCTCACACGAAAAAGTAGAGACCAATAACTGGTTGCTGATCGTCCTGATCCTGGGCGTTCTGGCCGTTGGCGGTCTGGTTGAAATTGTTCCGCTGTTCTTCCAGAAATCGACCACCCTGCCTATCAAGGGCGTGGTGCCAGATACGCCCTTGAAAATTGTCGGCCGCGATATTTATGTACGTGAAGGTTGCTACAACTGCCACTCGCAGATGATTCGCCCGCTGGTGGCCGAGACGCTGCGCTACGGTCACTATTCGGTGGCTGGTGAATTTGTTTATGACCATCCCTTTCAGTGGGGCAGCAAACGCACCGGTCCTGACCTGCACCGCGTCGGCGGCAAGTACAGCGACGAGTGGCAGCGCCTGCACCTGATCAGCCCGCGTGACCTGGTGCCCGAATCGATCATGCCGGCGTATCCGTGGCTGGAGAAAACGCCGGCGGACGCCGATTCCATTCAGGCGCACATGCGGGCTTTGCGGGCAGTCGGCGTGCCCTACACAGATGCCGAAATTGCCGCTGCACCGGCGGAGGTCGGAGGCAAGACCGAGCTGGATGCGATGGTGGCTTATCTGCAGGGCCTTGGCCTGGCACTGAAATAAGGGGAGCCATCACATGGATATCAATTTGCTTCGCAGCCTGGTGACGGTGGCTGGATTTACTGGCTTTGTCGGCATTCTGGTGTGGGCTTATCTACCTGCCAGAAAAGCGCAGTTCGATGAAGCGGCGCAGTTGCCCTTCCTGGCCGATCAGGAGCGCACCAATGAGTGACTTCACCAACGGCTTCTGGCCGCTTTATGTGGCCATCATCAGCCTGGTTTCGATTCTGGCCTGTGGCTGGTTGCTGTGGGCTGCCGGCAAGGCCACGGTCATGCCGCAACCGGCTGGACAACACGACAACACAACGGGCCATGTCTGGGACGAAGACCTGCGCGAGCTGAACAACCCGCTGCCGCGCTGGTGGATGTGGCTGTTCATCATCACGGTGGTTTTTGCACTGGCTTACCTGGTGATCTTTCCGGGCCTGGGGAGCTTTCCGGGCGTGCTGAAATGGTCAACTGACAGTGAACACCAGCAAGACGTCAGCCGATTGCGGGAACAGGTCGCGCCGCTTTACGCCAGCTTTGCCGCGCAGCCGGTGGAAGCGCTTGCCAAAAATCCGGCGGCACTGGCGATCGGCGAGCGGCTGTTCATGAACAACTGTTCCCAATGTCACGGCTCGGACGCGCGCGGCAGCAAGTCTTACCCCAATCTGACCAATGCCAATGCGGCGTGGCTCGGCGAGCGTGCGGGAGCGCATATTGAGCAGACAGTGACCAACGGCCGCATTGGCGTGATGCCGCCCATGGGGGCAGCGATTGGCGGCGACCCGGAAATCAGCGAACTGGCCAACTATGTCTTGTCGTTGTCGGGCAGTCCGCACAATGAGGTCAAGGCCTTCAGCGGCAAAGCCCGGTTTGCCGCCTGCGCCGCCTGCCATGGTATCGATGGCAAGGGCAACAAGGCGCTGGGCGCACCGAACCTGACCGACGACTACTGGCTGCACGGATGGGGCGAAGCCGCCATCGCCAACATCGTGAAAAACGGCAGGAACAATGTCATGCCGGCGCAGGCGCCCAAGCTGACTGCCGAACAGATTCACGTCGTGGCGGCCTATGTGCTGAGTCTGTCGGGCAGCGGCGCAACAGCTCCTTCTTCCGGCTCGATACCGGCATTAAAAACGCCTGTTAAAGCACCTTAGGAGTTCGCCCAGCTTGGCACCCATTCGCAAGACCGCGCTGCCCCGGCGGGTCATTCCCATCGTTGCACTGGAAAACGACTCGTCGGTCGTGGCCTCGCTGTATGCGTCAGACACCAAAATTTATGCGCGCAGTGTTTCTGGCTGGTTCAACCGCTGGCGCTGGGGCATGGTGTGGTTGACCCAGCTGGTGTTTTACGGCTTCCCCTGGTTGTCGATGAATGGCAGGCAAGCGCTGCTGTTTGATCTGGCTGATCGCCGCTTCTATATTTTTAATCTGGTGCTGTACCCGCAAGACCTGATTTACCTGACCGGCTTGCTGGTGATCAGCGCGCTGTCGCTGTTTTTGTTCACGGCGGTTGCGGGCCGCCTGTGGTGCGGCTACACCTGCCCGCAGACGGTGTATACCGAAATTTTCATGTGGGTGGAACGCAAGATCGAAGGCGACCGGATCGCCCGCATGCGGCTCGACAAGTCGGCATGGAGCCTCAGAAAGGTCGCTCGCAAAAGCGCCAAGCAGGCGGCATGGATTGCTATTGGCCTGTGGACCGGTTTCACGTTTGTCGGCTACTTCACGCCGATCAGGGAATTGTCAAGTGCGTTGACCAGTTTGTCGTTGGGGCCCTGGGAATCTTTCTGGGTACTGTTCTATGGCTTCGCCACCTATGGCAACGCGGGCTTCATGCGTGAGCAGGTGTGCAAATACATGTGCCCTTACGCACGTTTTCAAAGCGCCATGTTTGACCGCGACACGCTGATCGTGACCTACGACGAAGCGCGCGGTGAGGGCAGAGGCTCGCGCCCCCGCAGCGACACACCCGCCGAATACCACGCCAAAGGACTCGGCGACTGCATCGACTGCACGCTGTGCGTACAGGTGTGCCCCACGGGCATTGATATTCGCAAGGGCTTGCAGTACGAGTGCATCAGCTGCGACGCCTGCATTGACGTGTGCGATGGCGTCATGGACAAGATGAATTACCCGCGCGGGCTGATTCGCAACAGCACGCAAAACGGCGTTGAGCAAAGGCTTTCCCAAGCGGCGATGTTCGGGCGCGTGCTCAGGCCGCGCATTCTCATCTACACCTCGGTGCTGGTTCTGGTGAGCGCAGGCCTGCTGTGGAGTTTGGTGTCGCGCGCCTCGTTTCGCGTGGATGTGGTGCGGGACAGAGGCTCAATTGGCCGCACGGTGGGGCAGGGTCAGATTGAGAACGTCTACCGCCTGCAGATCATGAATGCCACTGAGCATGAGCAGCGCTACGTGATGACGGTTGCGGGCATCAATGGCGCAAGGCTTGTATCGGAGCCTGATGTGGTACTGGAGGCCGCCAGTTCTCGCTGGGTGGCAGTGCGGGTTCAGGTGCCTCCGGATGCGGCAACTCCCGGCTCCCATCCGATGACGTTTTCAATCAGAACGCAGGACATACCGCCCGAGGAAGTGATTGAAAAATCTGTCTTCCTGATGCCCCGATAAATACGTTTTCAAGGAGATGCTGCATGTCAATCGCCAAGCACCCAGACCAAGCGATTCCACTCGAGACCGCAGCGCGGCCCTGGTGGAAAGAGTTTTATGTCTGGATGGTCATCGCCGGTCCGGTATCCGTCGTGATTGCCTGCGCCGTCTCGGCTTTCTACATCCTGCAAGGCCCTGACGCCCTGGTGTCGGAAGACTATTACCGGGAGGGAATCGCGCTTGGACAGGAAGTCAAAACGGCCCAGCCGCCGATGCAGCCCGCGCAGACAGGACGCAACCACAGCGCCACGGGAGGCAAGTTAAATGGCGTACCTTGATGCTGTTGAAGTGGTTGGATCCGGGGCACCGCGCAAATCTCAGCGAGTCAGGTTTTGGGTGCTCATTGTCTGGCCTGCTTTTTTGGCGGCTTGTGTTTTAGAGGCACTGGTGTTTTCGATGGTAGACCCGAGAGAGCTGCATTGGCCGGCTTACTTATTTCAGGCGTCCCGTCAGGGCATCTACACGACGGCGTTTTTTGCATTCTGGTTGATCACCATGGCGTGCAGCGCCCTGGTTTTATGGCTGGCGAAAGCGCCGCCCGAGATCAATGGCATTCCTGCAGATTGACCAACCCTTTCAACGCGTCTGCATTCTGGATATGAATGTGCCGCTGGTTCACCACCACCAGCCCGTCGTCGGCAAACTTCGAGAACGTGCGGCTGACGGTTTCCAGCGTCAAGCCCAGGTAGCTGCCAATTTCCTCGCGCGTCATGCGCAAAACCAGATCCGATTGGGAAAAGCCGCGGGCATGGAGCCGCTGAAGCAGATTAAGCAAGAAAGCTGCCAGCCGCTCTTCGGCGCGCATGTTTCCCAGCAATAGCATGACTCCGTGCTCGCGAACGATTTCACGACTCATGATTTTATGGACATGGTGTTGAAGTGCCTTGACCTCGCGGGATATTTCCTCGATGCGTTCAAAAGGAAGTACGCAAACCTCGGAATCTTCAATCGCTATCGCATCGCAGGTGTGGTGGTCATTGACGATACCGTCAAGACCCATGATTTCTCCGGCCATCTGAAAACCGGTGACCTGATCACGGCCGTCTTCAGTGGTCACGCTGGTTTTAAAAAACCCCGTGCGGATAGCGTAAAGAGAGGTGAATTTTTCACCGTTATGAAACAGCGTCTTGCCCCGTTTGATGACAGGTCGCCGGGTGACCAGCTCGTCGACTCGCTTCAGTTCCTCTGAACTGAGGCCGATGGGCATGCACAAGTCGCGCATATTGCAATTGGAGCAGGCTACTTTGATAGAGTGGTTGATCATTCGCGCCGTTCTGTTGGGTCTTCATCGTAGCGCGCCACCCGGCTTGTTTCTGGGCGGCGCCGCACATAGGCGCACTTTATTTTTCGTTTTATCTTTTCGCGAAAGCAGAGCTGTGCTGCTTTCCGGTCCAGACTGATGGCAGATATTTTTTGCTGTGTCTTATTGTGTTGATGCATATCAAAGCACCCGTAGGAGCTTGCCTACAAACTGTGAAGTCATTGCAAGGAAACTCAAATGACTGCAGTTTCATCCGATCTCCTTCGCAACTTCGACGGATCAGGCAAAAGTTACACCTCGTATCCAACACCGGACCGGTTTGTCGAGGCTTGCGCGTCAGAAAATCATGTCAGAGCCCTACAACAACGCCGCAAGGGCACGGCATTGATGGGCTTGCCACTGTCACTGTATGTACACATTCCGTTTTGTCAGTCGCTGTGTCATTTCTGTGCCTGCAACAAAATCATTACAAAGAACCCCGAGCAGGCACAACTGTATTTGCGCCACCTAGGCCGCGAGATCGACTTATACGTGGCTCTACTTGGCACAAGCCAGGTGGTCAGCCAGCTGCATTTGGGAGGGGGTACGCCGACGTTTTTCACGGATGATGAGCTGAGGGCGTTGATGGGCATGCTTCGCCGTGGCTTCACCCTCGCGGCAGGCGGTGACTATTCGATTGAGGTTGATCCGCGAACGGTTGACCCGAAGCGGGTTGCCGCGCTGGCTGACATGGGCTTCAATGGCCTGAGTCTGGGTGTGCAGGATTTTGATGCAGCCGTACAAAAAGCGGTACATCGCATTCAGGAAACTGATCAGGTTTTTGCCCTGGTTGAAGCGGCCCGCCGGTCAAGGTTCGACGCCGTCAGTATTGACCTGATTTACGGCCTGCCGCTACAGACGCCAGAGTCGTTTGAGCGAACACTGGTTCAGGTGAAGGCGCTGCGGCCGGACCGTATTGCGCTGTACGCGTATGTGCATTTTCCAGAGCGATTCAAGCCGCAGCGACGCATTGTGAGGGCTGAACTGCCTTCCGCTATCGCTATGACAACGATGCTTTCGCGTGCGCGCGCTGTGTTTGACGAAGCTGGCTACGTGTATGTCGGAATGGACCAATTTGCCTTACCCGATGATGCGTTGGCAGTCGCCAAACGGCAGGGCAGGCTGCACCGAAACTTCCAGGGTTACAGCACGCATCCTGATTGCGATCTGGTGGGCCTGGGTTTGTCGGCGATTAGCCGGGTGGGCCCCATTCATAGCCAAAACGCCAGCACGCTCGACGACTATTACGACCATTTGAATCAGGGGCGTTTACCGGTGGTGCGGGGTCTTGCCCTGTCGCGCGATGACCTTTTGCGGCGAACCGTCATCATGGCGCTGATGTGCCAGGGGCAGGTGCAATTCGAGCCGGTCGAGCTGGCCTACCTGATCGATTTCCGCGCGTACTTTGCCTCGGAGCTTGAGGTGATTCGGGAACTGGCTCGGCAGAGGCTGGTCGTCGTGACTGACTCTGACATCCAGGTGACCCCCAGTGGCTGGTTCGTTGTAGATGCTGTTGCCATGGTTTTCGACCGATATCTGCAGGCCGACCGCAACCGCGAGCGGTTCTCCAGAATCATCTAGGCAGAAGACGCTAATGGCCACCGGCTGGCTTTCTTTCTTCCCTGCGATTGCGCTTAAAACGTGCTTGAAATAACTCTTACAATTCGCGGGCCAAAGCCGGAGGCGGCATGGGTTCAGCTTTTATGCCAATCTTCAAAGATTCAAGGACGTCATGAAAAAGCACTTTTGGTCTTTCGCGTTTTCGGCCATCGCATTGGTCGCCTGCGGCAAACAGGCTGAGCCGCCTGTCGCTGCTGCGCCGGCTACCCCTTCGACAAGCGCGCCAGCACCCGTCGCTGTAGCCGAAGAAAAAGTACTCAACATCTACAACTGGCCTGACTACATAGCCAAAGACATGGTGGCGAACTTCGAGAAAGAGTCCGGCATCAAGGTCAACTACCAGACTTTCGAGAACAACGAAGCTCTGCAGGCCAAACTGGTGGCCGGCAATACCGGTTATGACATCGTGGTGCCCGGTGCTGTGTTTGCCAAGCCGCAAATTGACGGCGGGCTTTTGATGAAGCTCGACAAGTCAAAACTGAAGAATTACGGCAATCTGGATTCGGCCATCATGAGCAAACTGGGCACGATTGACCCGGGAAATGACTATCTCGTTCCCTGGGCCTGGAGTTTTACGACGGTCGGCATCAACAAGGCCAAAGTTGCCAAGGCGCTTGGCGACACGCCCATGCCGGCAAACGCATGGGATCTGGTGTTCAACCCTACCTATACCGCCAAATTGAAATCCTGCGGCATTGCCTACCTCGACTCGCCGACCGAAATCATTCCGCCGGCAATGCACTACATCGGCAAAAACGCCTACTCGAATGACGCGGCTGATCACAAGGCGGCCGGCGTCATGCTGGCCAAGGTCAGGCCGCACATCCGTTTGTTCTCCAGCACCATGATCGATGACCTCGCTGGTGGCAAGGCCTGCGTGGCGCTGGGCTGGGCTGGCGACATCAACATCGCCCGCACACGCGCCATCGAAAACAAGAACGGCAATGACATTCAGGCATTGCTGCCCCGCACCGGCGGCCTGATCTTCTTTGACAACCTGGCAATCACCAAAGATGCCAAGCACCCGAATAATGCGCTGGCGTTCATTGACTATTTCCTGCGCCCGGAAGTGTCTGCCTCACTGACCAACGAGCTGGGTTACGCCACTGCCAACAAACTGAGCCTGGCGAAGGTCACGCCTGAAATGGCCAAAGATCCGGCGGTGTTTCCCGATTCTGAAAATCTGCAAAAGATGGTTTCTCCCGCCAGTTTCAGCAATGAAGCACGCGAGTCCATGAGCAATGTTTTCACGCTGTTCAAAAAAGGAAGCTGAACAATTCAAGCGCGGCTGCACGTAACGGCGGCTGATTTACAAGGCTGTGTACGCTGTCTGGCGCACACAGCCTTCTTGACGGCGCCACCGCGCTCGCGCTGTCGTTGGGACTAAAGCTTCAATGAACTTACCCCCCTTGTCTGGCAAAGGCTTCCTCCAGACGAATCAGCTTGTCAAGCGGTTCGATGGTGCCTTGGCCGTCGACGATGTTTCACTGACCATCCACAAGGGCGAAATTTTCGCCTTGCTGGGCAGTTCGGGCTGCGGAAAATCCACGCTGCTGCGCATGCTGGCTGGCTTTGAAGTACCGACTTCCGGCTCAGTCGTTTTGAACGGTGTTGACATTGCCACGTTCCCGCCGTACGAGCGGCCCATCAACATGATGTTCCAGTCGTATGCGCTGTTTCCGCATCTCAACGTTTGGGACAACATTGCCTTCGGACTCAAACGCGAGGCCATGCCCAAGGCGGAAATCGAGGTGCGGGTGGAAGAGATGCTCAAGCTGGTGCAGATGGAGTCTTTCGCCAAGCGCAAACCGCATCAACTATCGGGCGGCCAGCAGCAACGCGTGGCGCTGGCGCGCAGCCTGGCCAAAAAGCCGCAATTGCTATTGCTTGACGAGCCGCTGGGCGCGCTGGACAAACAGCTGCGGGAACGCACCCAGTTCGAGTTGGTGAATATTCTGGAGTCGGTTGGCGTGACCTGCGTGATGGTCACGCATGACCAGGACGAAGCGATGGCCATGGCTTCGCGCATCGCTGTGATGAGCCACGGGCGTGTACTGCAGATCGGCACGCCAAAAGAAATCTACGAGCACCCGAACTGCCGCTTTGTGGCGGATTTCATCGGCAATGTGAATCTGCTGGAAGGCGAAGTGACTGTTGATGAGGCGATGCGCAGTGAGGTGACTACGCCTTATGGCGTTGTCAGTGTTGGGCATGGCATCAGCGGCGCGGTGGGAATGGCGGTGGCTGTGGCGGTACGGCCCGAGAAAATTCACATCTCCAAAACGCGGCCTGACGTCAGCGTCAATTTGTTCAGCGGCAAGGTTCGCGAGATTGCTTATTTCGGAAGCTACAACACCTTCATCGTTGAAATGCCCGGCGGTCGCACGCTAAAGATCACCGAGACCAACACCACGCGGCATGAAAGCAGTGTGATCACTTGGGAAGATTCGGTATTTTTCTGGTGGGACGATTCAGCGCCCGTCGTGCTGAGCCAATAAGCCTTTAATCACCCCCGGAACCAAGCGCCATGAAACTGTTGAAGGTTTCCCAGCCAAAGCCGGGACGGCGCTTTGTCATCGCGGTTCCCTATGCATGGCTGCTGGTGTTTTTCGTGCTGCCATTTCTGATTTTGCTGCGTATCAGCGTGACGGACATGGGCAATGGCGTGGATCCGTTTGCTCCTTTGGTGGAAACTGTTTCGGGCTCATGGAAGGTCATGCTGCGCTATCAGAACTACGCCTCGATATTCACAGACTCAGGGCAGGGAGGCGGCAGATTCGGTAACACCATCTACATGCAGGCCTATAAAACATCGCTGAAATACGCGCTGCTGACTACGCTGCTCTGCCTGCTGATTTCTTATCCGTTCGCGTATTTTCTGGCCCGCTCGCGCCCGTCGATTCGCCCGGCACTGCTAATGCTGGTCATGCTGCCTTTCTGGACTTCGTTTTTACTGCGCGTTTACGCCTGGAAGGGCATTTTGGCCGATCAGGGCGTGCTCAACAACCTGCTGCTGGTCGTGGGCCTCATCCGGGAGCCGCTGCAGATGCTCTACACCGATGTGTCGATGCTGGTCGGCATGACTTATGTGTATTGCCCGTTCATGATCCTGCCCTTGTATGCCAACCTGGTGAAGATGGATTTCCGTTTGCTTGAGGCGGCGCATGACCTGGGCGCGAACGCGTGGAAGGCGTTCTGGCTGATCACCGTGCCGCTGAGCAAGTCCGGCATCATCGCCGGCTCGATGCTGGTGTTCATTCCAGCCGTTGGAGAGTTTGTGATCCCTTCCCTGCTGGGCGGGGCTGAAAACATCATGATCGGCCGCGTGGTGTGGGACGAGATGTTTAGCAGCAACAACTGGCCCCGAGCGGCGGCCTTGTCGGTGGTCATGATCTTGCTGATTCTGGTGCCGCTGGCTTTTTATTACCGGTCCAGCAACGGGCGTGATGCCCGCCAGGGCGCCTGAGATGAAAAATCTGAAGCGCTTTGCGCAAAACCAGGTGAGCTGGGTGTGGTTGATGCTGGTTTATCTGTTCCTCTACGTGCCGCTGCTGTTTTTGGTGGTGTTTTCTTTCAACAGCACGCGCCAGGATGGAATTTTTACCGGCTTTTCGCTACGCTGGTATCAGGCGCTGCTGGACGATTCCCGGCTGGTCGACGGGTTCTTTCTGTCGCTCAAGGTGGCGCTGCTGTCGGGCACGCTGTCAGTTGTGCTCGGAACTTTTGCCGCCTTCGTGCTGGTGCGCTACCTGCGCTTTGCCGGTCGCACCCTGTTCTACGGCCTGGTTAATGCCCCGCTGGTGATGCCCGAGGTCATCACCGGGCTATCGCTGTTGCTGCTGATGGTGTTCGTGCAGCGCCTCATTGGCTGGCCCGACCGCGGCTTCGTCACCATCGTCGTCGGCCACACGCTGCTCGGCATGGCCTATGCAACGGTCGTGATCCAGTCGCGCTTGAGCGAGGTTGACCGCTCGATCGAAGAGGCGGCGATGGACCTGGGCTGCGGGCCGATGCAGGTGTTTTTTCTGGTGACCTTGCCGAGCATTGCGCCGGCGCTGATTTCCAGTTGGTTGCTGAGCTTCACGCTGTCGTTTGATGACGTGGTGATTTCCGAGTTCTTGTCCGGCCCCGGGGTCACCACGCTTCCGCAGGTGATTTTCAGCTACGCCCGCCGGGGAGTGAACCCGTCCATTTATGCGGCGGCTACCTTGTTGATTGCGGTGGTTTCTCTGGGTATTCTTGCCTACAGCGTCTTCATGCTGCGCCGGCAAAAACGCCTGGACCGGGAGATCAGTGAGGCGGCCCGGCCAGTGGCGCTTGCGTCTGACCGGGGCCGGGCAGCGTAGCCAGCACGACGCCGGTCAATGCAATAGCAAAAGCTGCGATCTGCAGGCCGGTCAAGGTTTCGCCCAGTACGGTCACGCCCACAACTGTAGCGCTGATCGGCAGGAAGACGGTGAAGACACCAGCGCGATTGGCTGGGATGGCTTTCAGCCCGGTCATCCACAGCCAGACCGACCAGACGCTGGCGGCCAGCGAATAAAAAACCAATAGTAGCCAAGCCGAAGGCGCTACACCGGTGAAGTCGAAACGCCACGCCGCCCACAGACCAAACGGCGTGACGAGCGCGAAGCCCCAGAGGTTGATCAACGCGGTGATGCGTTTTGGGCCCAGCGCGCCGGTCAGGCTTTTTCCGATCACGGCATAAGACGCTTCACACAACACCGCGCCGACCAGCAACAAATTTCCCAGCCAGGCCTTGTTTGATGCCAAATCGGCCTCTAACCCAGTACTTACCTGTGCAGGAAGTTCCTGTTTTGATAGCGAAACAAGGGCGATACCGGCCACGCCGCAAGCCACCGCGCACCACACGCGCAGGCTGATGCGTTCGCGCAGAAAGAGCCAGCTGAGCAGCGCGACTGCTGCCGGAATCGCCGCCATGATGACGCCCGCAGCCAGCGCGCTGGTCATGCTGACGCCGAACAACATGAAGACCGAAAACAGAAAATTGCCGAGAAACGATTCGAGGAAAAGCAGGCCGCAGGTTCGCCGGTTCATCGGTAATTCGTCTGCGGGTTTGTTGAGCCACGACAACGTCGCCATGCCGCCGATACCGAAACGCAGCCACGCCAGCAGAAACACCGGCAACGCGGCCACCAGCGATTTGGACAGGGCGACGTAGCTGCCGACCAGGGACATGCTGAGCGCCAGGCAGGCGTAGGCCAAAATGCGATTCATGCGGAAGGTGGTGTGTGGCGTTTGAGGCCCGGCAGGCAAAAGTGGTGATCTGGCACTGTCGCGCCGACGGCCGCGATGTCGTAGTTTGCCTTACGCCCTGTGCAAGCCGCTCGTTTGCGCAAACGCAACCCAAAAGGACATGTCAGATGCCTACATTGCCTACACGCCATGTTTTTGTTTACGGTACGCTGCGCCGTGGTGAGCAGCGTGACATCAATCTGTTGAAACCAGCTCCCCGTTGGATGGGACAGGCGAGCGTTGAAGGCGTGTTGTACGACCTGGGCGACTACCCGGGCCTGGTACTCGGGATTGATCAGTACCCCGGACAGAACAAAGTCAGGGGTGAGGTCTACGAGATCACCGCTGAACTCGAACATTTGCTGGACCAGATTGAAGGAGTCACACCGCGCCCGAGCGGCGAATATGTAAAGCGCAAGATCATTGTCCATCGGCAGGTTTTGGACGCCACGGATGAAGTCGCGTTACCGAATGCAATGCCCTGCCTGGTCTACGAGGTAAACCAAGACCGCGTCCCAGGCTACGCCGTCATTTTTGGCGGTGACTGGGTTGGCTACCGGCTGCAGCACAGGTCCGGTGACGGCTCATAGCGCGAGCCCGAGAATGAATATCGATTGCTGACTGGGAGTAGCGGGGTCCAATTTCGATATGCCCAATAAATTTCGCATTACGGAAATCTTCCCCTCTATTGTAAAAAATCTCTCTGCTGCACTGCAATATTTTTTCTCAATATGAGAAATCATATTTCTCATCGTGAAATTATTATCATTTATCGTTGATTTAGTTGAGATTAATTTTTATCTTATATAAGACATAAGAGTTGAAATTAGTCTTCTAGAAGACTTAAACTGGCGTTTGAGTTTTTAGTCACTTTAGTCAATTTAACCTGTCTTCAACGGAGCCCAACATGCCACAGACCCTGACCGAACAGTTAAGCCGCGACCAGCAAATTTCCGCCCTGGAAAAAGATTGGGCCACCAATCCGCGCTGGAAAGGTATTAAGCGCGGCTACAGCGCCGCCGACGTGGTTCGCCTGCGCGGTTCCTTTCCGATCGAGCACACGCTGGCACGCCGTGGTGCCGAAAAGCTTTGGAACCTGCTGCACACCGAAGACTACGTCAACTGCCTGGGTGCATTGACCGGTGGCCAAGCCATGCAGCAGGTCAAGGCTGGTGTTAAAGCCATTTATCTGTCGGGCTGGCAAGTCGCTGCTGACAACAACACCTATTCGTCGATGTACCCCGACCAGTCGCTGTACCCGGTAGATTCAGTACCAAAGGTCGTCGAGACCATCAACAACACCTTCCGCCGTGCCGACGAAATCCAGCATTCCAAAGGCGTTGATGCGGGCGACGCAGCCTACATCGATTACTTCGCGCCCATCGTCGCCGACGCAGAAGCCGGTTTCGGCGGCGTGCTCAATGCATTTGAGCTGATGAAAGCCATGATCAAGGCCGGCGCTGGCGGTGTGCATTGGGAAGACCAGCTGGCATCCGTCAAGAAGTGCGGTCACATGGGCGGCAAGGTGCTCGTCCCGACGCGCGAGGCCGTCGAGAAACTGGTTGCCGCGCGGCTCGCTGCCGACACGATGGGCGTGCCGACGATCGTGCTGGCGCGGACTGACGCCGAAGCAGCGGATCTGGTGACCAGCG
>JANLYY010000040.1:0-12856 GCA_031365885.1 Polaromonas sp.
CCGCGATGAGATCGCCAAGCTCGAAGTCGATGTGGTGGCGCTGGAAATGCTGGTGCTGCGCGTGCTGTCAGCTGAAAAATCAGGCAAGAATTCGCTCGACATTGCGGGCCTGCTGAAAATTCGCGGCAGTGAAATCCAGCAGCGTTACAGCGAACTGATGATGCTCGCCGCCGGCCCCTACAGCCTGCCGTTTATCGAGGAAGCCATGGAAGCCGGCTGGCAGGGTGACGCTACCGCAGGGGCGCTGGGTGGGTTTCCCGGCGGTGTGCCGGGCAATGCGCCACTCGCATCAACCTACTTCAACATGCGCAAAACCACCATTTACGGCGGGTCGAACGAAGTACAACGCAATATCGTCTCGCAAGTTGTTTTGGGATAGGAGCTAAAAATGGATTTTGATTTCACCGACGACCAGGAACAGCTGCGCGACGCGGTTCGAAAATGGGTTGACAAGGGCTACCACTTCGAGCGCCGGCGCGGCATCGAAAAGGCCGGCGGCTTTTCGCGTGAGGCCTATGGCGAGATGGCCGAACTTGGCCTGCCGGGTCTCTATATTCCTGAAGCGCATGGCGGCATGGGCATGGGCCCGGTCGAGGGCATGGTGGTGATGGAAGAGCTGGGGCGCGGCATCGTCGCCGAGCCGTTCACGCAGACCCTGATCACCGGCGCCGTCCTCGCCGGCTACGCGCCGGATGCGGTGAAGTCCGCCTGGCTGCCGAAAATTGCCTCCGGCGAAAGCCTGGTGGTGCTGGCGCAACAAGAACGCCCCGGCCGCTATCACATCGACAAATGTGAAGCAAAAGCGGCTCTAGCCCTGGAAAAATGGGCGCTGACAGCTATCAAAAGCATAGTACCAGTCGGCGACCAGGCTGATGCTTTTCTGGTGCCCGCGATGGCTGACGGCCAGATGGCGCTGTTCCTGGTTGAACGCAGCGCCGCTGGCGTAACGACGAAAGGCTACCGCACGCAAGACGGCGCACGCGCCGCCGAAGTCAGCTTCAAAGACGCACCTGCCACACTGGTGACGACAGACGGTTTGACGGCGCTGGAACACGCCGTTGATATTGGCATTGCAGCTGCCTGCGCCGAAGCCGTCGGCGTGATGGACAAAACCATGGCGATCACGGTCGAATACATGAACACGCGCAAGCAGTTCAATGTGCTGATCAGCAGTTTTCAGGCGCTTCGGCACCGCGTGGCCGATATGAAAATGCAGCTGGAACTGGCGCGTTCGATGAGCTACTACGCATCACTCAAACTGAACGCGCCCGCTAACGAACGCCGCCGTGCGATGGCGCGAGCCAAGTACCAGCTGGGTATGTCGATGCGCTTTATTGGCCAGCAAGCGGTTCAGCTGCATGGCGGAATTGCCGTGACGGACGACTACATCGTCAGCCACTACTTCCGCAAGCTGACGCAGCTGGAAATGACCTTCGGCGACACGCTGCATCACCTGGGCGAGGTGTCAAAGCAGATGCAGGACACAGCCGGGGTGTTTGCCTGACGCTATCTATTTAGTAGCTGCTTGCGCACATATTACTTGGGCTGCAAGCTGTTTTTACTAGAAATTCAGAATAAAGTTTGACTTTTTCCGGATTTGTTGGCCGGCACCGGGTCTTCACCCGTGCAGGCGCGATGTCTTCGGAATATGCGCCATCAAAAACTCCATCTGGTCGGCCAGGATGCGGCGGTTGCGCAAAATGAAATCTTCCCACAGGCTGGGAACGTAGGGCGTGTAGAGCAGCGGCATGTGCGCCTGCTCGGGCGTGCGGCTGCTTTTGCGATGGTTGCAGGCCCGGCAGGCCGTGACCACGTTCATCCAGGTGTCGATGCCGTGTTGCGCAAACGGAATGATGTGCTCACGCGTCAGATCTTCTTCGTGAAAATCGTTGCCGCAATAAGCGCAGACGTTGCGGTCACGCGCGAACAGCTTGATATTCGTCAGGCCTGGCTTCAAGTCGAAGGGGTTGATGTTGGGCACACCCTTGGTGCCGATGATGCTGTTGACGGTGATGACTGACTGCTGGCCGGTGATTGCGTTGTGGCCGCCGTGGAAGGTGGCGACACGCGCGCCCATTTCCCAGCGCACTTCGTCGGCCGCGTAGTGCAACACGGCTTCTTCGAGGCTGATCCACGACTGTGGCAAGCCCTGACCGGAGAGTTTCAACACCTTCAAAACGAACCTCCACTACAGTGAATGACGAATGAAAACAGCGAGTCGCCGACGAACTGCAGCGGCGATGTGCCAATATACCGCGAAACCGTGACAAACAGTGTCATCAGGGCGTTTGACCGCCCTTTGGCCACGACCGGTCGGGGTCACGCGCTATAGAAACGATAATTCACACCATGCAGATTTTTCGTGGCTACCAACACCCCCGGCGTGCGGCTGCCTGCGCGTTGACCATCGGCAATTTCGACGGCGTGCATCGCGGCCACCAGGCGATGCTGGCGCTGCTAAAAAACGAAGCGCAGCACCGCAGTGTGCCCAGCTGCGTGATGACGTTTGAACCGCATCCACGCGACTACTTCGCCGCACTCGCAGGCAAGCCGCTGCTGGCGCCGGCGCGTATCGCCACCCTGCGCGACAAACTGACCGAATTGGCGCGCTGCGGCATTGACCAGTGTCTGGTGTTGCCATTCAATGCCCAACTGGCCGCGCAATCTGCGGAAAGTTTCATCAGCGACGTGCTGGTCAAAGGGCTGGGCGCGAAATATGTGCTGGTCGGTGACGACTTCTGTTTTGGCGCCAAACGCCAGGGCGACTACGTCATGCTCGACGCCGCTGGCGGGCGCCTGGGTTTTGACGTGGCGCGCATGAACAGCTACGAAGTCCACGGCGCGCGGGTTTCCAGCTCATTGGTAAGGAGGGCAATGGAAGCCGGCGACATGCCGGTCGTTGCCGGCCTGCTGGGCCGCCCGTACAGCATTTCCGGTCACGTCGTGCATGGACGAAAACTCGGCCGCGACCTCGGTTTTCGCACCCTCAACCTGCGTTTTTCCCACTGGAACCCGGCCGCCAGCGGGATTTTTGCCGTTCACGTGTACGGCCTGTCGCCAGAGCCCCTGCCGGGCGTGGCCAATCTGGGCATTCGCCCTTCGCTGGACCCCGCGGACGTGAATGGCGGGCGCGTGCTGCTGGAGACCTATTGCCTCGACTGGCCCGCCGGCCTGGGCGCCGAAGGGGGCTACGGTAAAATCGTGCGTGTGGAACTGTTGCACAAATTGCATGACGAGCTGACGTACGACGGTCTGGAAAGCCTTCAAGAAGGCATCGCCAAAGACTGTAATGACGCACGAATTTTTTTTGCAACAATGCACAACGCTACCGGCCGCCAGACCACGCGCGACCGAATTTAGACGATCTCGCCATTGGGTTCTTGCCCTTCGACAAGCTCACGGTGAGCGACCTGTCAATTTTTCTGCACCCCAACATTCCCGTTCGGGCTGAGCCTGTCGAAGCCCTTCCCTGGCCCATCTTTCCACGCCGCTTATGTCTGACACCCAAACCACAAAAACCGACTACCGCAGCACCCTGAACCTGCCCGACACGCCCTTTCCGATGCGCGGCGACCTGCCGAAGCGCGAAGCCGGCTGGGTTAAAGAGTGGGACGAAAAAGGCATTTACAAAAAGCTGCGCGATGCGCGGCGCGGCGCGGTCAAATTCGTGCTGCACGACGGCCCGCCGTATGCCAACGGCCAGATCCACATCGGCCACGCCGTCAACAAAATATTGAAAGACATGGTCGTGAAGGCGCGCCAACTCAAGGGCCTGGACGCGATCTATGTGCCGGGCTGGGACTGCCACGGTTTGCCGATCGAGAACGCTATCGAAAAACTGCACGGTCGCAACGTGGCCCCCACGCTCCCCGCTGCACGTGGTTCGCTGCCCCCCGAGGGGGCCGCCCAGGGTCTCGGGAGCGGCCCGTCGCCCCTGGATGCCCGCGCAGAGTTCCAGGCAAAATGCCGCGCCTTCGCCACCGAGCAGATCGCCGGGCAACTCGAAGACTTCAAGCGCCTGGGCGTGCTCGGCGAGTGGGACAACCCCTATCGCACGATGGATTTCGCCAACGAGGCCAATGAAATCCGTGCGCTCAAACGCATCATGGAGCGTGGTTTTGTATATAGGGGTTTGAAGCCCGTGTACTGGTGTTTTGACTGCGGCTCGTCGCTGGCCGAGTTTGAGATCGAATACGCCGACAAGAAATCGCAGACGCTGGATGTCGGCTTCAAGTCGGCCGAGCCTAACAAACTCGCCGCCGCCTTCGGTTTGAAAAGCCTCGCCAGAGACGCCTTCGCAGTGATCTGGACCACCACCGCCTGGACCATCCCCGCCAATCAGGCGCTGAACCTGAACCCAGATCTGACTTACGCGTTGGTCGACACCGAACGAGGCATCCTGATGCTGGCTGAGTCGCTGGTAGAAAAGTGTCTGGAGCGATATCAGCTGACCGGCACGGTGCTGGCAACGACGCAAGGCAAGAACCTCGCACTGCTTGATCTCATGCATCCGTTGTACGACGTTGATCCCGGTTACCGCCGCCTGAGCCCGGTCTTCCTGGCCGACTACGCCACCGCCGACGACGGCACCGGCATCGTGCATTCATCGCCCGCTTACGGCGTGGAAGACTTCAACTCCTGCGTCGCCAATGGCATCGCGACCGACGACATTTTGAACCCCGTTCAGGGCAACGGCCGTTACGTCGATGAGCTGCCACTCTTCGGCGGGCTCAATATCTGGAAAGCTGCGCCGCTGGTCATTGACAAGTTGCGCGAACATGGCCGCCTGTTTGCGACGCAGAACATCGAACACAGCTACCCGCATTGCTGGCGCCACAAGACGCCGGTGATCTACCGCGCCGCTGCGCAGTGGTTCATTCGCATGGACGAAGAAACCGCCGGCACGCAAGGCGTTTTCACCAAAGACAAGGCCAGCAAAACGCTGCGCACGCTGGCATTGAATGCCATTGAAGAGACTCATTTTTATCCGGCGAACGGCAAAGGCCGCCTGCGTGACATGATCGCCGGCCGGCCTGACTGGTGTATCAGCCGCCAGCGCAACTGGGGCGTGCCGCTGCCGCTCTTCATTCACACCGCCACCGGCGAGCTACACCCGCGCACGATGGAGATCATTGATCAAGCTGCAGCAATGGTCGAAGCGGGCGGCATCGAAGCCTGGAGCAAGGCGACTGCTGAATCCATCATTGGTGAGGACGCGCCGAACTACCTCAAGAGCACCGATATTTTGGACGTGTGGTTCGACTCCGGCACCACACACGACCATGTGCTGCGGCACAGCCACGCCGCGCAATCGATCTGGCCGGCTGATTTGTACCTCGAAGGCCACGACCAGCACCGCGGCTGGTTTCATTCTTCGCTGCTGACCGCCTGCGCGATGTACGACCACGCACCCTACAAGGGCCTGCTCACGCACGGCTTCACCGTCGACGGCAAGGGCCGCAAGATGAGCAAGAGCGAAGGCAATGTGGTCGCGCCGCAGGCGGTTAGTGGAAAGCTCGGCGCCGAAATCATCCGCCTGTGGTGCGCGTCCACCGACTACTCGGGCGACCTGGCCATTGACGACAAGATTCTGGCGCGCGTGGTCGATGCCTACCGCCGCATCCGCAACACGCTGCGCTTTTTGATGGCCAACGTCAGCGACTTTGACCCGGCGACGGACGCGGTGCCGTTCGACGACATGCTGGAGATTGACCGCTATGCACTGTCAAGAGCCGCGCAATTGCAGGCCGACATCCTGGCGCATTACGAGGTCTATGAATTTCACCCGGTGGTCTCGAAGCTGCAAATCTATTGCAGCGAAGACCTGGGCTCGTTCTACCTCGATATTTTGAAAGACCGGCTGTACACCAGCGCGCCGAAGTCACTGGCACGCCGCAGCGCGCAGACGGCGCTGCACCAGATCACGCATGCGATGCTGCGCTGGATGGCACCGTTTTTGAGCTTCACGGCTGAAGAAGCGTGGACGGTGTTCGGCGCGTCCGAATCGATTTTTCTGGAGACGTATTTGACGTTCAAACCCCAAGACGATGGACTGCTGGCGAAGTGGACGCGAATCCGCGAGATCCGCGACCTGGTGAACAAGGACATCGAAACTTTGCGCGCCGATGGCCAGGTCGGCTCGTCATTGCAAGCCGAAGTCACGCTCGAAGTAAATGCCGATGACCACGCATTGCTGGCCAGTCTGGGCGACGATCTGAAGTTCGTCTTCATCACGTCTGCTATGGAATTAGTAGCTGGTCACGCATATAAAACAAGGGCTAGAGCCAGTTTTAACACCAAATGCGAGCGCTGCTGGCATTACCGCGAAGACGTGGGCACTGATGCGGCTCACCCGACCATCTGCAGCCGCTGCACCAGCAATCTGGTTGGCGCGGGTGAATCACGCCTATTTGCCTGACCCGCATAACAACAAGACTTCAACAAGATTCATCAACGCCATGGCAAAAAGCAACTTTATTAAATCATCAGGCGGCATGCTGCCCTGGCTCGGTCTGGCGCTGCTGCTGGTCATTGCCGACCAGTTCACCAAAGTGCTGATTCTGGGCTACTACCGCCTGGGTGATGCAACGTATGTCACCAGTTTCTTTAACGTGGTTCGGGTACACAACACCGGCGCCGCGTTTTCGTTTCTATCGACCGCCGGCGGCTGGCAACGCTGGTTTTTTACTGGCATCGGCATAGTGGCCGCTATCTTCATTGTCTGGATGCTGAAGTCGCACCCCGGACAAAAGCTGTTTTCGTTCGCCATGGCCTGCATTCTGGGTGGCGCCATCGGCAATGTGATTGACCGCACGCTGCACGGCTACGTCGTCGACTTTCTCGACTTTCACGTCGGTAGCTGGCACTTCCCGGCCTTCAATGTGGCCGACAGCGCCATCACCGTGGGGGCTGTGTGCCTGATTCTTGATGAACTGCTGCGCGTTCGGCGCGCGAAATAATTTGAAGCACCTGCTCAATCTGCTGGCCGCGATTGCCCTGCTGGTGTGGGGCACGCACATGGTGCGCACCGGCATCCTGCGTGTGTTTGGGGCCAGCTTGCGCCAGGTGCTGGCGCGCAGCCTCAGCAACCGCTTCAAGGCACTTGTGTCCGGGTTGGGCGTGACGGCGCTGGTGCAGTCGAGCACGGCCACGGCGCTGATCGTGTCGTCTTTCGTCGGTCAGGGTCTGGTCACGCTGCCGCTGGCACTGGCTGTCATGCTGGGTGCCGACATTGGCACCAGTCTGATGGCGGTCGTCTTTTCATTCGACCTGTCATGGCTGTCGCCGCTGTCGATTTTTCTCGGCGTCGTGCTTTTTATTGCCAGGCCCGGCACCGACGTCGGCCGCTTCGGGCGCATTCTGATCGGCCTCGGTTTGATGCTGCTGGCGCTGCGGCTGGTCACCGACTCGGCAACAGTGCTGACGCAGTCAGCCGCCGTACGCAGCCTGCTGGCTTCGCTGGCAAGCGATCTGTTGCTCGAAATCACCGTCGGCGCGTGTCTCGCGGTACTGTCTTACTCCAGCCTCGCCACCGTGCTGTTAACCGCTGCCCTGGCCGGCTCCAACGTGATTCCGCTCGATGTCGCCCTTGGCCTGGTGCTCGGCGCCAACCTCGGCAGCGGCTTGCTGGCGGTGCTGACCACGCTGCGCTCGCCCATCGAAGTGCGGCAGGTGCCGCTGGGCAACCTTGGTTTCAAGCTGCTGGGCATTGCCATCGCCGCGCCGCTGAGCGGCCTGTGGCTGCGTTATGCAGGCCCCTACCTGGGCCAGCCGCAGGCTGTCGTGGTGATGTTTCACTTTGCGTTCAACGTCATGGTGAGCGTGGTGTTTATTGGTCTGACGCAGGTGATTGCGCGCGTGGTCGAACGCCTTTTGCCACCCGTGGACGCATCAGCGGCCGGCACCCGACCGCGCCACCTCGATGCGTCTGCGCTGGCGACGCCTTCATTGGCGATTTCTTGCGCCGCCCGCGAGGCACTGCATCAGGCCGATGTGGTGGAAACCATGCTGCGCGGCATGCTTGAAGTCATCACCAAAAACGACCTTCGGCTGGCCGAGCAACTCCGCTCCCTGGACGACACGGTGGACGAGCTGTATTCTTCGATCAAGTATTACCTGACCAAAATATCGCGCGAGGCGCTGAGCGAAGCAGAAAGCCGGCGCTGGACCGACATCATCAGCTTCACCATCAACCTCGAGCAGATCGGCGACATCATCGAGCGCATCCTGATCGACATCGAGGACAAGAAGATCAAGCCGGGCCGCAATTTTTCAGAAGCGGGCATGGCCGAGATCATTGAACTGCATGACCGGCTGATCAGCAATCTGCGCCTGGGCATGAGCGTGTTTTTGAACGGCAACGTGCGCGACGCGCAAAAGCTGCTGGAACAAAAAGCGCGTTTCCGCGATCTGGAGCATGCCTATGCCGCCACCCACCTCGTACGCCTGTCAAGCCAGACCATGCAGAGCATCGAGACCAGTTCGCTGCACATCGATCTGATCAGCGAATTGAAGCGCATCAACTCGCACATCTGCTCGATTGCCTATCCTATCCTCGAGTCAGCCGGTGCGCTGGCACCCGACCGGATTCGCCATTCGGTGCTGGACCAGCAGATTTAGCGCCGCGCGCGCTGCACCTTTTTCAATGCGTGAGTTTGCCACGCATGGCTGCAGGATGTCCCGGCAATGTCAGTGACTTGCCGGTGTTGACGAGCTGATCGCCATCGACCCGCAAGATTGAAATATCCTGGTCGATGAAGTTGCCGACATAAAGATAGCGACCGTCGGCGCTGAAGACCGCACCCTCCGGCAGGCCGCGTACTTCCACTTCGTTGCCGCGTGTGACTTTCTTGCCATCGATCTTGAGCGCCACCACGGACGCGTTGCGGTTATAAAACGGCGCCTTCGTCGATGAATTGCTGCCCTTGAGCAGCACCGCAACCGCCATCTTCCCGGTCGGGCTGATGGCCAGGCCTTCCGGCGCGTCGCCCACCACCACCTTGTCGATCACGCGCGGCGGCGAGGCCTCCAGATCAATCACGCTGACGGTGTCCACATGGCCGTCTGCCGCGCCAGAATTGCCGTTGTCGGCGGTGAGAGCCAGTTTGCCGTCGGGCGTCACGTCAACGTTGTAGGGCCACAGGCCTGCCGGCACATCGAGCTTGTTGTAGGTCACCTTCTCACCATTGACTTCAAGAAACGCGATCTTGTGGTTTGGAAACTTGGCCGCCACGGCGCGCTTGCCGTCGGGCGTGAAGCGCACATGCGCCACCGATTCACCCATGGCCACTGTGTCGATCAGCTCGACTTTCTTGCCACTGATGCGCAGCACGCTGACCGAGTTGTCGGCCCGGTTGGCGATTAACGCGAGGTTGCCCGCCCTGTTGATCGACAGACCTGACGGCTGCTTGCCGACCAGCACGGTATCGATCAGCTTCGGCGGGTTGGTCGTCAGATCAATCACATACAGCCGGTTGTCGGGCACCTGCTTGAAGACGCCGTCTTCACTGACGACATTCACGGAGTTGGCCACGATCGCCAGCGTTTCGTCAGGCGTGATGGCCAGGTTCACTGGCGGGCCGACGATGCTGTTGGCCAGTGGCAGATTGGCGATAATTTTTGGCGCCAGCGGATCGGTGCCGATGTCAATGATGGAGACGGTGTCTCGGCCGGGGGCGCTCAGAACCACCTTGCCGTCGGCGTCCCAGGACAGTTTTTCATCATTGGCAACAATCATCAATTCGCGCTTGCCGGGAAGCGGCGCAGTGCTGGCGCAAGCGGCAACAATGGCTGCGACCACAAGCGTGGCGACGGTCGGGAGGAATTTCATGGCGTTCCTTTTGGTCTGGTTGTAGGGAAGTGTTGCCGGGTCGGTGATCAACAAACCATCGTACACACGCAGCTGACGCCCATGCACTAGGGTGTTCCAGCAATCACGGGCTCGACATCGCCAACGCAAGGCGGTTGACGGCAAGGGTCACGGCGCCACAAGCCGCCTGGTTCACTGCACCTCAATGCTCCTACTTTTATAGCTGCTTGCGCACGTATTACCTTGGCTACAGGCCGATTTGGCTTAAGGAATCGACCTTGCCCGAGCAATTAAGTGGTTTGCCCACCAAAGCCTTACAGCGTCAAAATCGTGCAGCCGGTCGTCTTGCGCGCCTCCAGCGAGCGATGCGCCTCCGCCACATCAGCCAGCGCAAAACGCTGGTCAATGCGAATCTTGACCTTGCCGCTGGTGACCATTTCGAACAGCTCATCGGCCATTTCCTGCGTGCTCTCGCGCGTGGTGATGTGGCTGAATAGCGTCTGGCGCGTAACGTACAGCGAACCCTTGGCGCCGAGAATGCCGGGCGCGAACGGTGCCACCGGGCCGGAGGCATTGCCAAAGCTGGCCATCAATCCCAAGGGACGCAGGCAATCGAGCGAGCGGTCAAAGGTGTCTTTGCCGACCGAGTCGTAGACGACTTTTACGCCCTTGCCGTTGGTGATCTCTTTCACGCGGGCGACGAAATCTTCCTTGGCGTAGTTGATGACAAAAGCCGCGCCATGCGCTTTGGCCAGCGCGCATTTTTCGTCCGAGCCTGCGGTGCCGATCAGTTGCAGGCCCATCGCCTTGGCCCACTGGCAGGCGATCAGCCCGACTCCGCCAGCCGCGGCTTGGAACAAGACGAAATCACCGCTTTGCAAACCGCCCTGCGGCTGCGTGCGGCGCAGCAGATATTGCACCGTCAGGCCCTTGAGCATCATGGCCGCGCCGGTTTCGAAACTGATCGCATCGGGCAATTTGCAGACGCACTTGGCAGGCATCACGCGCAGCTCGCAGTAGCTGCCGGGTGGCTGGCTGGCGTAGGCGGCACGGTCGCCGGCCTTCAGGTGCGTCACGCCTTCGCCAACCGCCTCCACCAGGCCCGAGGCTTCCATGCCGAGCTGCAGCGGCATCGGCAGCTGGTACAGCCCGCTGCGCTGATAAACGTCGATGAAATTGAGGCCGACCGCCTTGTGGCGAATGCGGATTTCGCCAAAGCCCGGCTCGCCCACCGTGACATCGACGAGCTTGAGTTCTTCAGGGCCGCCGTGCTGGTTGATGACGACGGCTTTGGAGGTGATGGAAGTCATGAAGTGTTTCCCGGTTGTCTGATTAGGTTTGTTGAAGTCGGCGAAGAAGCAGCAGCACCTAGGATGGTAACGATGATCGCCGGCAGGCCAGCTACGGGCAAGTGCGTACCACGCAGGCCGGGCAAGCGCACTTGTTAAAGTCATCCCATGAATCAACGCCTGAGCCCTGGCACCATTTTGCTGCTGGTGCTTCCCCCTTTGCTTTGGGCCGGCAATGCCGTCGTCGGCCGGGTCGTCAGCGACCTGGTTCCGCCAATGATGCTCAATTTTTTGCGCTGGGCACTGGCGTTTGTCATTTTGCTACCGCTGGCGCACGGCGTGTTTGCGCGCAGCGGCCCGCTCAGCGTCTGGCCGCACTGGAGGCGCTTCGCATTGCTGGGCCTGCTCGGCGTCGGTTGCTACAACGCGCTGCAGTACCTCGCGCTTAAAACCTCGACGCCGCTCAACGTCACGCTCGTCGCCGCCAGCAGCCCGGTATGGATGCTGGCGATTGGCAGCCTGTTTTTTGCGCAGCGGGTGTCAAAAAGGCAGATAGCTGGTGCGGTGCTGTCGATTGCCGGCGTGCTGCTGGTGCTGTCGCGCGGTCAGTGGGCGCTACTGGCGCAGGTGCGGCTGGTGCCGGGTGATGTGTATGTGCTGATTGCGACCGTGGCCTGGGCTTTTTACAGCTGGCTGCTGGCCGTGCCTGAAAAGACACCGGCACTGCGTAACGACTGGGCTGCGTTTTTGATGGCCCAGATTATTTTTGGCCTGGGCTGGTCGGGCCTGTTTGCTGGCGGCGAATGGGCGGTAACCGATGCCATCATCGTGTGGAGCTGGCCGCTGGCTGCCGCGCTGCTCTACGTAGCTGTCGGGCCGGCGGTAATCGCCTACCGCTGCTGGAGCATAGGCGTGCAGCGCGTCGGGCCGGCAATGGCCGGGTTTTTCGCCAACCTCACACCGCTGTTTGCGGCGCTGCTGTCGGCGGCGTTTCTGGGCGAGTTGCCGCAGGCGTACCACGCGCTGGCGTTTTTGCTGATCGTTGGCGGAATTGTGGTTTCAAGCAAGCGTTAATGCGATTTTGTCCCGGGTGACCAACAAGCCCGATGATCACCCTGACACCTGCATGCGCACCCGCCGCGCGGCCTCTTCGAGCCGCGCATCGTCGATCTCGCGCATCACGCCGCCCACATCCACCGCGCCCAGCTTGCGCTCGAAGCGGCCCGTGAGCGAGCTGTCGGTCAGCAGCACACCGCGTTCATACAGGCTCCATATTTCCAGCCCAAAATCGGTGCGCAGCAGCTCGGGCGCAAAGCCGCCGAAAAAGTTCCGCAGGTTGTCCACGTCGCGCAGCAGCATGCGTTTGGCGTGGTTGTTGCCGGCGGCGTCGATGGCCTGCGGCAGATCGATGATGACCGGGCCATCGGCGGCGACCAGAATGTTGAACTCTGACAGGTCGCCATGGACGACACCGGCGCAGAGCATGCGCACCACTTCCCGGATAAGGGTCGCGTGGTGTTGACGCGCGTCGGCAGCGGTGAACTGCACATCATTGAGCCTTGGGGCAGCGTCGCCGTGTTCGTCGGTGACGAGTTCCATCAGCAGCACACCGTCGCAAAAGTTATAGGGCCGGGGCACGCGCACGCCGGCTGCGGCCAGGCGATACAGCGCATCGACTTCGGCACTTTGCCAGGCGGCTTCCTGCGCTTGCCGGCCGAATTTGGTTCCCTTGGCCATCGCGCGCGCCTGGCGGCTGTTT
>JANLYY010000071.1:0-9401 GCA_031365885.1 Polaromonas sp.
TGACGCGAATGCCTTCCGCGGCGACTTCCTTCGCCAGCCCGATAGTGAAGGTGTCAATCGCGCCCTTGGATGCCGCGTAATCAACATACTGGCCGGGCGAGCCGATGCGCGCTGCGGCACTCGACACATTGACAATCGCGCCGCCTATGCCGCCGTGCCTGGTGCTCATGCGCTTGACGGCCTGGCCCGCGCACAAAAACGAGCCGAACACATTGACCGCAAACATGCGCTCAAGCCGCGCCATCGTCATCGCATCAACGCGGCTGGTCTGGTCCACCACACCCGCGTTGTTGACCAGCGCATCGAGGCGGCCAAATTCAATATCGATTTTTTTGAACATCGCCATGATGTCTTTTTCGACCGCCACGTCAGCCTGAACCGAAAAGGCGCGGCCGCCGGCGGCTCGAATCTTCCGCACCACCTCATCGGCAGCTGCCGAATGGGTGGCGTAATTGACGGCCACCGCATAGCCATGCTTTGCCGCCAGCAGCGCCGTGGCGGCGCCGATGCCGCGCGAGCCGCCGGTAACCAAAAGAGTTTTTTCCATTTGCGACTCCTGTTATAAAAGTGGAACGGTGTGCTTTCCCATGCACTACGGGCCTGCCGGGTCAATGTACCGCAGAGCCGAAGCCGCCAACGAACAAACCTTAAAAAAATGGAGACGACATTGACCACCACCATCGACTACTATTTCACGCCGCAAAGCCCGTGGACTTACCTTGGCCATGAACGGCTGGCGCAGATCGCACGCGCGGCCAACGCGGCGGTGCGGGTGCTGCCGATTGACCTGGGCGGCAAGGTGTTTCCGATCTCGGGCGGCTTGCCCGTGGGCCAGCGCGCGCCGCAGCGGCAGGCCTACCGGCTGCGTGAATTGCAGCGCTATTCAGACCACCTGCGCGCGCCGATCAACCTCCAACCGAAGTATTTTCCGGTCGGCGGGGACGACGCTTCGCGCCTGATCATTGCCGTCGATCTGCACGACGGCAGCGACGCCGCCATGAAGATATCAGGCGCCGTCTTCAGTGCGGTGTGGGTGCGTGAGCGCAATATCACGGACGAAAAAGTGCTGGCAGAATTGCTGCTGGAAATTGGCCTGGATGCGGCGCGGCTTGAACAATCGCACAGCCCCGCGGTGCAGACGCGCTACGAGGCCAACACGCAGCAGGCGATTGATGCCGGTGTCTTCGGCGCGCCCAGCTACGTTGTGAATGGCGAGATTTTCTGGGGCCAGGACCGGCTCGATTTTGTCGAGCGGCGGCTGGCGTTGAACTAACGCCATTTAGTTTTTCAAACCTTTTAACGGAGCCACATCACATGGGTCAATTCATCGAACTCAAAGCCGCCGACGGCTTCACCGTACCCGCTTATGTGGCCGAGCCGACAGGCAAAGCACGCGGCGCCGTCGTCGTGGTGCAGGAAATTTTTGGCGTCAACTCGCACATCCGCGCGGTCGCTGATGGCTATGCGGCCGAAGGCTATCTGGCAGTGGCGCCCGCCACGTTCGAACGCGTGAAGCCGGGCGTAGACCTGGGCTATACCGAGGCCGATATGAACGCCGGTTTTGCATTGAAAACGGCCGTCACTGAACTGCCCGGCGCGGGTGTGCTGCAAGACATTCAGGCAGCCATCGACCACGCAGCCAAGGCCAGTGGCGGCAAGGTCGGCATCATCGGTTTTTGCTGGGGCGGGCTGCTGACCTGGCAGGCGGCGTGTACGCTGAAAGGCCTGAGCGCGGCGGTGCCTTACTACGGCGGCGGCATCACCGCGCCGGCAGAAATTGCGCGGCAGCCGCAGTGCCCGGTGATGGCACAGTTCGGCGACCAGGACCACTGGATTCCGATGGACGGCGTCGATGCATTTAAAAAAGCGCACCCCGAAGTCGAGGTACACATCTACGCCGCCAACCACGGCTTCAACTGCGACCAGCGCGGCTCGTACAACGAAGCGGCAGCGACGAAGGCGCGCGAGCGCACGCTGGCTTTCTTTGCTGACAAACTGGCTTGAAACGCTGCCCGGCGTGCTAAGTTTCAAGTCTTTTCGGCCCGTAGCCCATGTAATACGTGCGTAAGCAGCTATGAATAATATAGCAACTGCAATCGCTGTGCAGGCGGTTGATTGACCATGATCCAACTCCACTACTACCCCAGCACCGCCAGCATGGCGCCGAATATTTTGCTGGAGGAAATCGGCGCACCGTTCCAGCGTGTGCTGGTTGACCGCACGCAGGGCGTGCAGAAAACGCAGCAGTATTTGCAGCTCAACCCCAACGGCCTGATCCCGGCCTTGACCGATGGCAATCTGGTGCTCTACGAGTCAGCGGCGATCTGCCTGCACCTGTGTGACACCCATCCCGCCGCTGCGTTGGCGCCGCCGCTGGGCAGCCCCGAGCGGGCGCATTTTTACAAGTGGCTGATGTGGCTTACCAACACGCTGCAGGCCACGCTGATCGTGTACTTCTACCCTGAGCGCTGGATGAACGCCAGCAACGCGGCCGGTGCGGCCGAACTCAAGACCCATGCCGAAAGCCGGGTGCGCGTGCTGATCGATCAGATCGACACCGAGCTGGCGCGCCACGGTGGCCCGTGGCTGCTGGGTGACAGCTACACCGCCGTCGATGCCTACACGCTGATGCTGTGCCGCTGGACTCGTGCCTTCGTCCAGCCGGCGCGCATGCGCCCGCAGCTCGGGCCGTATTTGCAACGGGTGCTGGCGCGGCCAGCGGTGCAGCGTGCGTTTGCAGCAGAGCAGCTGACACCGCCTTTTGTCTAGTGCGTCTGCTCAGCGCCCGCTGCGTGCCAGATACCGCTTGCGCCAGAACACCGTCACCACGACCGCCACCAGCAGTACCATGAAGCCGAAGGTCCACCAGAAACCGGTCGGGCTGTGGATGATGGGCAGGAACTCGAAGTTCATGCCGAAAAACCCGGTGATCAGGTTCAGCGGTAAAAAAATGGCGGTCAGCGCGGTGAGCGTGCGCATGATGTCATTGGTGCGGTGGCTCTGGGCGCTGAAATGCATTTGCACAGCGGTCTCGGCGCTTTGTTCGAGGCGGCGCACATGGTGTACCACGCGCTCGATGTGTTCGAGCACGTCGCGTGAGCGGATCTTCATCAGTTCTCGCTCGCGCTGGGCCGCAGGCTCGGCGCTGTCGGGCCAGGTCTCAACCGAATCAATCCAGTCCTGTACAGCGGCGCGCTGGTCTTCGCAAATCTCGTCAAGCTGGTGCATCGCCTGCCGCGCGTCCATCAGCGTGTTCCAGTTGTTGAAGCGGGTGTTGGGGTTGAGCAGCTCGGTCTGCCAGTGGTCGAGCTGGCGCGTCAGCTCGCGGCGCAGCGCCAGGTAGCCGTCAACCATGGTGTTGACGATGCGCAGCATCAGGTCGGCCGGGCTGGCGGGCAGCTTGACGCCGCTGGCACGCGACTCGGCCGAGGTGGCATTCATCAGCTTGAGCGCATAGGCGTCGCGCACGGAGCAGTCGGTCGGGTGGACGGTGAGCAAGAGGTTGTCGAACACCGCAAAGCCGACCGGGCTGGTGTCGATGCGTTTGAGCACCGGCGGGCCGCCGCGTTTGACGCGCTCGTGCAAGACCTGCCCGGGTTGCGCCATGTCGGTCTCGGACTGACCGGCGGCCAGGCGCCGGAACACCAGAATGTCGTAGACAGAGGTGTAGTCGTAGTGCGAGGGCAACTGGTTGTTCAGCAAGTCAGCCACATGCAGATCGACCAGCGGCGTGCCGCACAGGCTTTGCAGCGTGGCCTGAATCTGCACCTGCAGCACTTCGAACTCGCGCCGTGCGCAGGCGATCCAGACAAAGCCCTGTGCGGGTAGTTCTGTCGGCAAGGCATCGGTTTCGCTGATGCGTCGCTTGTCGGGGGTGATGTGAAAGACGCGCATGCGGGCTCCGGGCAACTATTGTATTGGTCAAAAAGGCCTGTAGCCCAGGTAAAACGTGCGTAAGCCGCTATTATTTAAATAGCATCTTGCGCGCCGCCTCAAGCGCGAAGTAGGTCAGCACGCCATCAGCACCCGCGCGCTTGAAGGCCAGCAGGCTTTCCATCATCACTGCATCATGGTCAAGCCAGCCGTTGATGGCGGCGGCTTTGAGCATCGCGTACTCGCCGCTGACCTGGTAGGCGAAGGTTGGCACCCTGAATTCGTCCTTCACGCGCCGCACCACATCCAGATACGGCATGCCGGGTTTGACCATCACCATGTCGGCGCCCTCGGCAAGGTCAAGCGCCACTTCGCGCAGCGCTTCATCGGTGTTGCCGGGGTCCATCTGGTAGACCTTCTTGTCGGCCTTGCCCAGGTTGCCGGCGGAGCCTACCGCGTCGCGGAACGGGCCGTAAAACGCGCTGGCGTACTTGGCGCTGTAGGACATGATGCGGGTGTGGATGTGCCCTTCAGCCTCTAACGCGGCGCGGATGGCGCCAATGCGGCCGTCCATCATGTCGCTGGGCGCGACGATATCGACGCCGGCATCGGCCTGGCACAGCGCCTGTTTGACCAGCACCTCAATGGTTTCGTCGTTCATGATGTAGCCGTTCGCATCAGGCAGGCCGTCCTGGCCATGCGTGGTGAAAGGGTCCAGCGCCACGTCGGTCATCACACCCAGATCGGGAAAGCGCTTTTTAAGTTCGCTGACGACACGCGGCACCAGACCGTCGGGGTTGAAAGCTTCGCGGCCATCGGCGGTTTTAAGTGACGCGTCAATCACCGGGAAAAGCGCCATCACCGGAATGCCGAGCTGCACGCAATTTTCGGCCACCGGCAGCAGCAAATCCAGGCTGAGACGCTCAACGCCGGGCATCGACGCGATGGCCTCGCGCCGGCCGCTGCCGTCCAGCACAAACACGGGATAAATCAGGTCGTGCGCGGTGAGAGCGTTTTCACGCACCAGGTTGCGCGTGAAGGCGTCCCGGCGCAGGCGCCGGGGGCGGCCTGAAGGGAAGGGGGCGTAGTGGGCGGTGTTGATTGACATGGGCAAATTGTGCCAAAACCTGGCCGGGTTTTTGGGTGGGGGAACCCGGTGCAGTTGGTATACGGCCCAGGAAGTTGGCGGTCCTGTTGTGTAAGCGCTCGTTTCGCAAGTGCTGACGAAAGCGTTGTTTGTACAACACAGCAGCAAACTGACCATAACCCCCTGAAAATTCGCTATTTTTGATTAATTCGATGGATTTCATCAAAATAAGCTGAAATTCCGGCGTTGGCCAGGGCTAAAAACGCCACTTCTAACTGAATGGATTTGTTACGGCAAGGACTTTGTCAACTTCTACACGTAACACAGATGCACAAATATTAACAATCTGCAGCATTTTGATTAATGCCTCCTAAACTGGTGCCCTTGTAGTGCAAAAAGACTATTAGAAAAGCTCCAGGGAGGACTTTCACATGCACGATCCGGCAGGTAACGCGGCTCCAGAACCTCTGGACAGCCGCCAGGTTTTAGCCCCGAAGGGCTCGCTCACTCACGGCGAAAGCACCAGCGGAGACTGGTACGTCGCCTACACCCAGCCCAAACGCGAGCTGGTGGCCCTGGCAAATCTTGAGCAACAAGGTTTCAGTGCGTATTTCCCGCGCTACAAGAAACATAAAGTTTCGCCTGATGGCGTGCTGTCGATTTTTGAGCCGATGTTCCCCCGCTATGTGTTTTTTCGGCCGGGGCACGCAGGGCTGTCAATTTCTGGCGCGCGCTCGACGCGCGGGGTGTCGTTTGTTTTGTCTTTCGGCGCCAACCCGGCTCTGTTGAAACCCGTCGAACTCCAGCGTATTCAGGCTTGCGAGGCTGAACAAAACCAGGCTGATTCCGGTGCCATCAGTCCTTTTCAGGCCGGCGTCCAGGTGCGCCTGCGCCACTGCGGCTTGCACGGTCTCGAAGGTCTCGTCAAATCGGTTTCGGCGAAGCGCGTGACGCTTCTTCTCGAACTGCTGGGAAGACAGCAAACGGTGCATGTGGAGCACCACCAGCTTGAGCTGGCGTAAATGGTTGATTGAAGGCTTTTTGA
Source organism: Polaromonas sp. (assembly GCA_031365885.1). Lineage (GTDB taxonomy): Bacteria > Pseudomonadota > Gammaproteobacteria > Burkholderiales > Burkholderiaceae_C > Polaromonas. The sequence continues at coordinate 6,006 of JANLYY010000071.1, forward strand.
TCAAAGCCCCGCCGGCGAGCAGGCCGCCGGTGGAGGCGAGTGGGTGAAGGCAAGTGGGTGGGGCAAGTGGTTAGCGGTTGGAGGGTGTTTTGAGCGCATTGGCGCTCAAAACACTGCGGTAGCCTGCCCGCTGCTTTGCTGGTAAGTCTTGGGGGCTGCGCAAGCTGGCTTCTTGAGACGGTTTTTTAGATCAATTTTCTGGTCTTCACGGGGGCCTCGAATGCTGCGGTATCAATCAGGATCTTGTGAGTCATGAACGTCAATTCGAAATCGCTAGCGCCAGTTCCGGAGCATGTCGCCATCATCATGGACGGCAATCGTCGCTGGGCCAATCAACGCGGTATGCCTGCTGCGGTAGGGCATGCCAGTGGAGCAAAGCGGGTGCGAGAGATCGTCGAGGCCTGCGCGGATCGCGGTGTCCGTCATCTGACGGTGTTTGCCTTCAGCACTGAAAACTGGCAGCGCCCGGCCGATGAGGTGTCCAGCCTGATGAAGCTCATGGCGCTTTATCTGCGCAAGGAAATTCATGACATGCATGCGCGTGGAGTGTGCTTCAAGCTGGTGGGCGACATCTCCCGCTTTGACGCCAACCTGCAAAAGCTATTCAGCTACGCAGAGACATTGACAGCTGACAACAGCCGCATTACTTTCAACGTCGCAGCCAACTACGGTGGCCGGTGGGACATGCTGCAAGCCGTCAAGGCCTGGCACGCCGCCAATCCGGGCCAGCCGACCGACACGCTGACCGAAGAGGCGCTGCGGCCCTGGCTAAAAACCGCACATTCGCCCGACCCCAGCCTGCTGATCCGCACTGGCGGCGAGCTGCGCATCAGCAACTTCATGCTTTGGCAGACGGCTTATACCGAGCTGTTTTTTACCGATACGCTGTGGCCCAATTTTTCTTCCGCGTCGCTCGACGAGGCCCTTGACTGGTACGCCGGGCGTGACCGGCGGTTCGGCGCCTCAGGGTGCAAGGTCGCCGTTTAAGGACCCCATACCGCGCCACTTCCCTGCGCCTGCGCGCGCTACCTAGCCACACTTTTTTTGCCATGTCCATCTTCAAACTTCCAAACCGTTTCTTGCCAGGCTCATTGGCACGCCATGTGGTGGCCGCGCTGTGCGTCAGCGCCAGCTTCTCTGTGGCGCAAGCCCAGACAGCGGCCGCACCAGGGGCATCTACCGGTGCAATTGGCGGCGCGGGGGCTGGCACCAGCGCCGGGGGCAGTTTTTTTGGCGGCTCCCCAGGCGCACCAGCGGCTACGGCAGCACCTTCCAGCAACACGGCCGACAGCATCAACCTGAACGCCGAGGGAGCGTCCACGGCAGATGCAGCCAGCGCCGATCTGTCACAGGACGGACAGGCTTCCGACCCGAACGCTGTCCGGGTGGCGGGCGGGCAAGAGCGGGCGCGGCGGAACCGGGCGTTTGCGCCCAGCCAGTTTCAGCTCTTCGTGCGCGAAGCCACCGGAAAACTGCTTCCGGTCTATGGCCGGGACCTGTTTGCAGGCCCCCAGGCTTACGTTCCTGACGGCGGCGCGCCGGCCCCCGCCAATTACGTGCTCGGCCCGGGTGACAGTGTCAAGCTCCAGGTCTGGGGCGCTGTGGAATTCAGCGGCAACCTCACGATTGATCGCAACGGACAAGTCAACATCCCCAGGGTCGGAACGGTCAGTCTTGCTGGCGTGGCCGTGCGCGACGTGGAGGCCGTGCTGCGCAAGCAAATCGGCCAGGTGTTCACCAACTTCAGCCTGAACGCCAATCCCGGCCGGTTGAGAAGCATCCAGGTTTACGTGGTGGGGCAGGCATTGCTGCCTGGCACTTTGCAGCTGTCGGGCTTGAGCACGCTCGTCAACGCCGTGTTTGCCAGTGGCGGGCCCACAGCCAATGGTTCCATGCGCAACATCCAGCTCAAGCGCGGCGGCAAGACCATCACCACGCTGGACCTGTACGATTTCATTGCCGGTGGCGACAAGACCAAAGACATGCCTTTGCTGCCCGGCGATGTGATCGTCATTCCGCCGGTCGGGCCACGCGTTGCCGTGACCGGCGCGTTTGACCACGGCGCGATCTATGAGCTGAAAAACGCGCAGACCAGCGTCGGCGACATCCTCAGTCTGGGCGGCGGCGTGCCGACACTCGCCACGGTGGACAAAGCCCTGATCGAGCGAATCGTTCCCGAAAAAAACCCGCCCCGCCAGGTGCAAGACCTGGTGCTCAATGCCGATGGACTCAAGCAGACGCTGCGTGACGGCGATGTGCTGACCTTGCTTGGCATCAGCCCGGCATTTGCCAACGCCGTCACCCTGCAAGGCGCGGTGGCCGCGCCGCTGCGCTACCGCTGGTTCGAGGGCATGAAGATCCTCGACCTGATACCCGAGCGCGACGCACTCATCACGGGCGACTACTACAAACGCAAAAATCTGCTGGTGCAAAACGCTGATTCGTCTGTTGCAGCGGGTGAAAGCGTTGCGGGCCGCGTGCGTGGAACGGCTCACCAGATCAACTGGGACTACGCCGTGATCGAACGGCTGGACCGGGAACTGCTGCGCACCGAACTGATTCCTTTTAACCTGGGCAAAGCCGTGCTGCAGCGCGACGCTACCCAGAATCTGCTTTTGCTGGCGGGTGATGTCGTCACCATCCTGAGTCAGAACGACCTGCGCTTGCCGCTTGAGCGGCAAACCCGTCTGGTTCGAGTCGAAGGTGAGGTCGCTGCCCCCGGCGTGTACCAGGCGGCAGCCGGTGAGACCCTGCCGCAGCTGGTGCAACGCATTGGCGGGCTCACGTCGCAGGCCTACGTTTTTGGCACCGAACTCAACCGGGAATCGGTGCGCAAGCGCCAGCAGGAAAACCTCGGGGCGCTGGTTCGCCGCCTGGAAAGCCAGCTGCAGAGTCAGACCGCCACCACATCAGCCAACCTGCGTGTAGAAAATGCCGCGCAGGCGCAAGTCTTGCACCAACAGCAGCAGCAACTGCTCAAGGGCCAGATTGAGCGCCTGAAAACCTTGAGCAGCAACGGCCGTGTGGCGCTAGAGCTCAATCCCGACCAGCCGACCCTGGCGGCGTTGCCGGCACTGCCACTGGAAGATGGCGACCGCGTTTTAATCCCCTCCGTCCCGAGTTTTGTCTCGGCTTTTGGCTCGGTCAATAACGAAAACGTATTTATCTACAGACCGGGCAAAACGGTTGACGACGTCATCAAGTCGGCGGGCCTGACGGAAGACGCCGAGCCCAGTCAGGCCTTTGTGCTGCGCGCGGACGGCAGCATTGTTGCAAGGCGCGACCGGGGAGGCTTTTTCGGTGGCAGTTTCGAATCGCTGGCTGTGATGCCCGGCGACACGCTGGTGGTGCCAGCGCAAATTGACCGCGAAAGCCGCTACAACTTCGTCACCCGTG
>JANLYY010000083.1:0-7778 GCA_031365885.1 Polaromonas sp.
CCCCCCCAAACACTGCCTGGCTATTTGGGGGGCAAACACGCCCCTGCCACCGCTTTTTTTGCGTATTAATCAACTAAACACGACTGTAGCCCAGTATTTACGTGCGCTGTCAGCTATGAATATCGTAGCAACTCCTGTGGGTGCGTACGCTGTGGTTTTGGTCACGGCGCAGTCGGTTACCGGGCTGCCGGGCTTCGCTGAAGGCCATTTTTCGGTGCAGGACGCTGCTGCTCAACTCGCCGCGCCGCTGTTGCTCCAGGGTCTGCGGCCTGCCGATGGATCGGCGGTGCCGCTGAGGATTCTGGACGCCTGCGCCGCACCCGGCGGCAAAACCGCGCACCTGCTGGAATTTGCGGACTGCGAAGTCACCGCGCTGGACATTGACGCGCGCCGCTGCGAACGCATCACGCAAAACCTGGCCCGCCTGGGCCTGCAGGCCCGGCTGGTGATCGGTGACGCGAGCCGCCCCGCAGACTGGTGGGACGGCCGGCTGTACGACGCGATTTTGCTGGACGCGCCGTGTACCGCATCGGGTATCGTGCGCCGGCACCCGGACATCCGCTGGCTGCGCCGGCCGACCGATATTGCGCAGCTGGCTGGCATTCAGGCGCGGTTGCTTGACACGCTGTGGCCGCTGATCCGGCCAGGCGGTCGCCTGCTTTATTGCACCTGCTCGGTTTTCAGGGCGGAAGGCGATAACCAGCTGCAAACGTTTGTTACGCGCCACAAAGATGTCTTAATACGGCCCGCGCCAGGACATTTGCTGCCCCAAAGTGGCGTCAAAGCGACAGGCTTGCCGGACAATTTGGCTGGTGAACATGACGGCTTTTATTACGCGTTGCTTGAAAAAAGTGTGGACTGACGGCACAGGCCGCTCTTTACCCAACCTGTGGCGCCCCCTGGTGCTCGGCGTGTGCTTGAGCGTGTTCTGGGCCGCTGGCTCCAGCCTGGCCTTAGGTGCCGAAATTACCCAGTTGCGTGTCGAACGTAGTGATGACGGGCTCTACCTGTCTGCGACCGCTAACTTCGAACTGTCGCCAGTGGTGGAAGATGCCTTGATGAAAGGTATTCCGCTGTTTTTTGTCATTGAGGCGGATATTTACCGGGACCGGTGGTACTGGACTGACCCGCGTGTCGCCAGCGCAGCCCGCACCATTCGCCTGGCCTACCAGCCGCTGACCCGCCGTTGGCGCGTCAACATTGCGTCGGGGCTGATCAGCAGTTCGGCCGGTCTGCGCGCCACGCTGAACCAGAACTACGAAACCTTGGCTGACGCCGTGTCGGCAATCCAGCGCGTGGCACGCTGGAAAATCGCCGAAAACAGCGAGGTGCTGGCAGACCCGGCTTACCGCCTTGAATTCAATTTCAGGCTTGATTTGTCGCAGCTGCCCAGGCCGTTTCAGATCGGCATGGCGGGGCAGTCTGAATGGAATATTTCAGCGCAGGTCCGCGAACGACTTCGCATCGAGCCCGCAGCAGCCACACCCCGCGTGGAAGGCGTGAAGTGAATCTGCAGATTCGAAGCGGCGCGCTTAAAAGCAGCAAGGCCTTTCGCTGGACGGTGGGCGTTGGCGCCAGTGTGATGGTGGCGCTGGGCTTGGTGCTGATGTTTTTACTCACGCTGGCCACCGGCAACCGCGAACTCTACGAGCGCAATTACGAACTGCTCTTTGCGCTGAACATCGCGGTGGCGATTTTGTTGCTGCTGGTGATCGGCTGGATTGCGCTGCGGCTCGGCATGCGTCTGCGGCGCGGCAAATTTGGCAGTCGGCTGCTGGTCAAACTGGCGGCGATTTTCGGCCTGGTCGGGCTGCTCCCGGGGCTGATGATTTATGTCGTGTCTTACCAGTTCGTTTCACGTTCAATTGAAAGCTGGTTTGATGTGGAGGTCGAAAGCGCGCTGGCCGCCGGTTTGAATCTGGGCCGCGTCACGCTGGAAACCCTGGCGACCGAGCTGGGCAACAAGACCCGGCTTGCCGCCAACCAGCTCGCAGAAACCCCCGACGCTACCGCCGGGCTGGCGCTGGAACGGCTGCGTGATCAGCTAGTGGCCAGCGATGTGGTGCTCTGGAGCGCGTCCGGCCAGTTGATTGCCAGCGCCGGCGAATCACGTTTTATGTTGCAGCCCGAGCGGCCATCGATGCAGCAATTTCGCGCGGCCCGCACCCAGCGCGTCGTCACGCAAATCGAAGGCCTGGAAGAGGTGGTGCCCGGTGGCAATGGCGAGCTGAACACCCGAAGCGCGCCGCCCGCTGGAACTTCGGGCACGCCGGGCGCCACGCCGGGTGCTATTGCGCCCGGCATGGGCCCGCGCGTAAAAGCCATTGCCGTGGTCAACAACCCGAATTTAAATGTGCTCGGCGAGTCGCGCTTTCTGCAAGTGACAGACGCCCTGCCAGCCACGCTGGTCGCCAACGCCATTGCAGTCCAAGAGGCCAACCGCGAATACCAGGAACGGGCGCTGGCGCGCGGCGGCCTGCGGCGGATGTACATCGGCACCCTCACGCTCAGTTTGTTCCTGGCGGTGTTCGGCGCGGTGCTGCTGGCGGTGCTGCTCGGCAACCAGCTGGCCAAGCCGCTGTTGCTGCTAGCAGAGGGTGTGAAACAGGTTGCGCTGGGCGATTTGACGCCAAAGGCCGCGCTGCTGGGCAAAGATGAGCTGGGCGGGCTCACGCGCTCGTTTGCCGACATGACGCAGCAGCTGTCCGATGCGCGTTCGGCCGTTCAGGTGAGCATGAGCCAGGTCGATGCAGCGCGCGACAACCTGCAAACCATTCTAGACAACCTCACCGCCGGCGTGATCGTGCTGGACGTGCGCGGCCGCATTCAATCCAGCAACCCGGGCGCCACACGCATTTTGCGCACGCCGCTGGCCGCCTGGCACGGCAAGCTGCTGGGCGAGGTGCCCGGCCTGGAGGTGTTCGGCAAAGACGTGCAGGTCCAGTTCGCGAACTTTCTGCATGAACCGTTCAGCGAGCTGCCCCTTGATACCGTGCCGCATGCGCAAGAGCAATGGCAGCAGTCGTTCGAGCTCAACACCGCCATGCCGGGGTCGCCCGACAACGCCATTACCTTGATCGCACGCGGCGCCAAAATGTCGGGCACCGAAGAATTTTTACTCGTCTTCGACGATGTGTCCGAAATGGTTTCGGCCCAACGCGCGCAGGCCTGGGGCGAAGTGGCGCGCCGCCTGGCCCATGAAATCAAAAATCCGCTGACGCCGATCCAGCTGTCGGCCGAGCGGCTGGAGATGAAGCTGTCGGGAAAGGTCGGCGAGCCCGAACAATTGTTGCTGACCAAGTCGGTCAAGACCATCGTTGACCAGGTCGATGCGATGAAGCGGCTGGTCAATGAGTTTCGCGACTACGCCCGTCTTCCGGCGGCAGAACTCAAGCCCACCGACCTCAATGCGCTGGTGGGCGATGTCATGCAGCTCTATGCCAATGAGAACGCAGTGGTGCCAGTTTTTGCCGAATTGGACCCTCGGGCGCCGCTGATTCGCGGTGACGCCGAGCAGCTGCGTCAGGTGATTCACAATCTCGTGCAAAACGCCCAGGATGCACAGGAAGGAAAGGCCGACGGCGCTGTCACCGTGAAAACAGATTATTCCGAAGCGTCCCGCCGCGTGCGTTTAAGTGTGCGCGACAACGGAGCCGGTTTCCCCGAGCACATCCTTAAACGCGCGTTCGAACCCTATGTCACAACCAAAGTCAAAGGCACCGGACTTGGCCTGGCGGTCGTGAAAAAGATAGCCGACGAACACGGCGCACGGATCGATATTTCCAACCGGATGGCGGACGGCTTGGTGCAAGGCGCGCAAGTATCGTTATCATTCGGAGTGGCGACATAACAACATAGTCCGTCACCCGTTGGTTTCATAAAATTTCAGGGACAGCATTTCAATATGGCAAACATTCTGGTGGTCGACGACGAGCTGGGCATTCGTGACCTGTTGTCGGAAATTCTCAACGACGAAGGGCATCAGATCGAGCTGGCCGAAAACGCCGCACAGGCCCGCGCTGCCCGCCTTCGGGCCCGGCCCGACCTGGTTCTGCTTGATATCTGGATGCCTGATACCGACGGCGTTACGCTGCTCAAGGAATGGTCTTCGGGCGGTCTGCTAACTATGCCCGTCATCATGATGAGCGGTCACGCCACAATTGATACGGCGGTAGAGGCGACCAAGATCGGCGCGATGGCATTTCTGGAAAAGCCGATCACCCTGCAAAAGCTGCTCAAGGCCGTGGAGCAGGGCCTGACCAAGACCAGCCTCAGAAAACCAGTCCAAATCAATTCGCCGGTAACCGCAAGCGACCTGACGCTGGAAGCCATCATGACCGGCAGCTCGTTACCGGCGCCTGTCGACATGGGGCCGCAGGCGACACAGAGCTTCATGCTTGAAAAACCCCTGCGCGACGCTCGCGACGAATTCGAAAAAGCCTACTTCGAGTTTCACTTGGCGAAAGAAGGTGGCTCAATGACGCGCGTTGCCGAGAAAACCGGCCTGGAGCGCACCCATTTGTACCGCAAGTTAAAGCAGCTTGGTGTTGACCTGACACGCGGCAAGCGCGGGGGCTGAACGTCGTTTGCGCCGCAGTCTTCACGCGGCAGGGCACGAGCCGACCCGACGCGCTGATATATAATTCAAGGCTCAGGCCCGGTAGCTCAGTCGGTAGAGCAGAGGATTGAAAATCCTTGTGTCGGTGGTTCGATTCCGCCCCAGGCCACCAGCACGCTAAGCCCTTGATTCGTAAAGAATCAGGGGCTTTTTAGTTTCTGGAGAAGCCGCTACCCACTTGTTTTGGTACACCAAGCAGGTACACCGTGGCATCTTTGAATCTTAGAATTAATGGCTCCCACTTACCGCGTCGCCGGTCGTTCATGGCTCAGCCGATTAAGCACCCCATCACCGGGATTTACTACATTCGCCGCAAGGTGCCCGACGACCTGCGAGCGGAATTGGGCCGGGAGTTCAAGCGGTCCCTGAAGACCCGTGACCCGGCTGAGGCGAAGCGCCGACATGCCGAGCAATGGGGGCACTGCGAAACCACATTTGCATTAGCCCGTGCGCAAGCGCTAGGACTTAACACGCTGACTCCACGAGATATGCGTGTGCTGGCGGGGCGTTGGTACGCTGCCGAACTTGCCAAGATGGAGGATGGCGGGGACTATTCACCATGGCTGGCCGAAGGGCCTACGACTGGCTGGGAGCGAGGGAACATACGGGAGGAGCACACCTCTATGGTGTCCTTGCGTGAAGCCCTGCACGACCAGCACGAGTTCGACCTAAGCGCTGAGTGTTGAATGCCACCCAGAATTGACCCCTTTGAGGGAATAATTTCCATCCAAATTTGACCCCTGTTAGAAGCACTGTGCGTTCGAAGGAATGGAAGTTATGCACAGGAGACACAGGAGTGATCAAAGTGGGAACATTAGCCAAGATAAGGCGTTTGTACTTTCGGGACAAACAGTCGATCAGAGAGATATGCAGGCAAACGAGCCTGTCACGCAACACGGTGCGCACCTGGCTGCGCGAGCCCGCGATGGTGGAGCCCAGCTACCCGGTGCGGCGCATAGTCACCAAACTTGACGCCTTTGCCGAGACTTTGCGGACCTGGCTCAAAGCTGATGCCGGACGCAACAAACGCGAGCGGCGCACCAAAGGGCAAATGTGGCAGGACTTGTGTGCGCTGGGCTACGCGGGAGGTTATGGGCGCGTCTGCGCCTTCGCACGCGCCTGGAAGATCGCTGAGGGCCTGGCCGCTCCCGGGGCAGCGTTTATCCCCTTAAAGTTCAAACACGGCGAAGCCTTCCAGTTTGACTGGAGCACCGAGTACACCTTTATCGGCGGCCTGCGCCGGCGTGTGGAGTTGGCGCACACCAAACTGTGCGCCAGTCGGGCCTTCTGGCTGGTAGCCTATCCCGGCCAAGGGCACGAGATGCTGTTTGACGCGCACGCCAGTGCGTTTGCAGCCTTTGGCGGCGTGCCGCAGCGCGGCATTTACGACAATATGAAGACCGCCGTGGACAAGGTTCTGTCCGGCAAGAAACGCAAAATCAACAGTCGCTTCGAGGCCATGAGCGGCCATTACCTGTTCGAGCCCGAGTTCTGCAACGTCGCCAGCGGCTGGGAGAAGGGTATCGTGGAGAAGAACGTGCGGGATCGGCGCACCAGCATCTGGCACCGGGCTAAAGACCGGCGCTGGGCAAGCTGGACAGAGCTCAACACCTGGCTGGCCGAACAAAGCCGTCTGGCCTGGGGCGAACTTAACCACCCTGAGTACCCGGCAATGAAAGTAGCTGAGGTGCTGCAGGACGAGCAAGCCCGGCTCATGCCAACGCCCAAACCCTTTGACGGTTATGTCGAATTGCTGGCGCGCGTCACCAGCACTGCCTTGATCCACCTGGAGCGCAACCGCTACAGCGTGCCCACCGAACACGCCAACAGCATGGTCAGTGTGCGTGTTTACCATGACCGGATCGCCGTGGTGGCCGATGGCACCCGGGTGGCAAGCCATGCCCGCAGCTTTGATCGAAGCCAGACCTTCTACGACTGGCAGCACTACATCGGCCTGGTAGAGCGCAAGCCTGGGGGATTGCGCAATGGGGCACCGTTTGAGGATATGCCCGGGCCGCTCAAGCAGCTGCAGGCGATCTTGTTGCGCCGAATTGGCGGTGATGCGGTCATGGCGCAGGTGTTGGCTGCGGTGCCGATCCATGGGCTCGAGGCTGTGCTGGTGGCGGTGGGGTTGGCGCTGGAGGCGGGCAAGCCCAGCGGGGAGCACGTCCTGAACGTTCTGGCTCGTTTGAAGGGCGGCGCAGCCCCCACCAATTTGCACGAGGCTTTGACCATCGAGTTGGCCAGCGAGTTGGCATCGGGCTGGCCGCTGCAGCTGCGCGAGGAGCCGCTGGCCAATCTGGACCGGTATGACGGCCTGCGCGTCCTCAATGCCCCGGCCCACGCCAACGAGGTGACGCCGTGAGCGCGCAGACCATTGCCCAATTGAAAGCGCTGAGCCTGCACGGCATGGCGGCCAGCTTTACCGAGGTGGCCGCCCAGGCGCGCCATACCGAGCTCAATCCGGAATCGTTCATGCAGCAGCTCATTGCAGGCGAGTCGGCCCACCGGGTGGTGCGCTCTACGGCCTACCAGATGGGCGCGGCGCGTTTCCCGGCACACCGGGATTTGGCTGGGTTCGAGTTTGAGCAGGCCGGTGTCGATGAAGCGCTGGTGCGCAAACTGCACAGTACCGAGTTCACGGGCGCCGCCCACAATGCGGTGTTCATTGGCGGGCCTGGCACTGGCAAGACGCACCTGGCTACCGCCATCGGCGTGCAGGCGATCCACAAGCATGCCAAACGGGTGCGCTTCTTCTCAACGGTTGAGCTCGTCAACGCCCTGGAGCAGGAGAAGGCGCACGGCAAGGCAGGCCAGATCGCCTTGATGCTGATGTACGTCGATCTGGTGATTCTTGATGAGCTGGGCTACCTGCCGTTCAGTCAGGCCGGCGGGGCCTTGCTGTTTCACCTGCTCTCCAAACTCTACGAACGCACCAGTGTGCTGATCACCACCAATCTGGGGTTTGCCGAGTGGGGACAGGTGTTTGGTGATGTGAAGATGACCACCGCGCTACTGGACCGCCTCACCCATCATTGCCATCTGGTGGAAACCGGCAACCAGAGCTGGCGCTTCCGGCATTCGAGTGTTCAATCCAAAATCGCCGCCGGGCTTGCAAGCCCGGCGAAACAAACATCGAAGACCAGACAGCCAACCATCA